>CALMKJ010000202.1 GCA_937867305.1 uncultured Ectothiorhodospiraceae bacterium
AGCCCGAACCGCAGGTGCGCGGGGGCGGCCTCGAGCACGGTGGTGAGGTCCTGGATCCCCTGCCCCAGGTGCAGTTGTCGGGACGTGCCACTGGAGTCGACCAGCAGGAGGACGGCGGTGAGCGATCGGGGGCTCGGGTAGGACTCCCAGGTGGCGGGGGCGAGGGCGACGCCTCCGGCGCTCACCTGGATGCCCCGGACGTCTGCAGGGTCCGCCAGACGGAAGTCGCAACTCAGGGCGGCGGGTTCCACGGGCAGGCAACGCGCGCGCAGGGCCCCGTTGCCGGTGAGGAGCGAGGGCGGCGGCTGGGCGCTCGCCGCCGTGACGAGCGTAATGCCGAGCGCGAGCGAGCCCCCGAGGAACCTCAGCGCATGGAGGAGGCCCATCACGGGGGGGGGCCCTTCCGGCCGTCCCGGGGCCGCGCCTCTGCGAGCCCGGCCGGCGCCCTGCGCGGTACGGGCGAAGACGTCCCTAGCGAAGGCCCTTCTCCTTGTACCTGGGGTCGGTCCAGCAGCGCGGCAGCGGCTCCGCGGAGGGAAACACCAGGTCCGACTTCTTGAACGCCACGGCATCCTGCATCTCTTCCCCGGCGTGGTAGCGACCTGCCACCTCGCCCCTGAAGGGGTCGAACAGACTGGCCAGGTCGAGTACCTCGACCAGGTCACCCGATTGTAGGTGCTTCAGGTACATAGCGGCACTCCCGCGTGAATCCTGGACCGCCCGTGGACCGCCCGTGGAGCGCCGGGAGGGTCCCGGGGCCCGGGGAACTCTCGGGTCATTCGTAACCTTTCGACCCCCACAATGCAATCCCCGGGGCCCCGGTCGAGGCCGCCGGCCGCCTCCGGGACCCTGTGTTAGACTCAAATCAACAGGGCCCATCGTCGCCCCGGCGCAGGCCGTTCCCCGCCGCGGGACGCCCTCCGGGGCCCGCCAGCGTGTCTCGCAACAGGAGGTGCCATGCCGAAGACCTGGGTGCTCGTATCGGATACCACGCGCGCGCGCATCTTCGAAGCGGAGAAGCCCTTGAGTGCTCTGACGGAAGTGGAGGACTTCGTGCACACCGAGAGCCGGTTGCGCGAGCAGGAGCTCACCTCGGACCAGCGGCCGGGGCGCCGGCAGGGCAGCGACGGCACCGGCGGGCACTCCATGGGCCACGAGGACGACCCCCGCAAGGAAGAGCACCAGCGCTTCGCGCGCCAGCTCGCGGGCTACCTGGAGGACGCGCTGAACGCCCGACGCTTCGAGCGCCTGTACGTCGTGACATCGCCCACCTTCCTCGGCGACCTCCGGGCCCACTTCCCGAAGACGGTCGCGCAGGCCGTCGTCGGGGAGGTGCACAAGAACATCACCCGGCTCACCCTCGCGGAGATCCGCGAGCACCTGCCCGAGCGTCTCTAGCCGACAGCCCCCGGGGCCCACCCGCACGGCGGGCGGCCTGAGGTGTTGGGCAGCCTGAGCCGCCGGGCGGCCTGCCCCCGGGGCCGGCCGGGCCGCGCCCACCTCTTGTGCCTTGCCGGAATCAGGACTAAAGTGGTCCTGTATGTCGATTCGCCCTGTGCTCCCGTGCCGGAGCCGAGCATCCCATGTTGAAGCTGAGCAAGCTCACCGACTACGGCATCGTGGTGATGACCCACCTGGCTCAGGAGCCCTACCAGGTGCACGCGGCGGGTGACGTGGCCGTCGCGACCCGGGTGGCCGTGCCGACGGTGAGCAAGGTGCTGAAGCGGCTGTCCCGCGCCGGGCTTCTGGTCTCGGCCCGCGGGTCGAAGGGCGGCTACCGCCTCGGGCGGATGCCGGCCGCGATCTCCGTGGCGCAGGTGATCGACGCCCTGGAAGGGCCGTTCGCGATCACCGAGTGCGCGAGCGACGGGGGGAGCTGCAGCCAGGAGTCGCACTGCGCGGTGCGCGCGAACTGGCAGCGGATCAACGACACCGTGTGGCACGCGCTGGCCGGGGTGTCCCTGGCGGACATGGTGATGGCGCCGGCCGGGGAGAGCGTCGTCCCGGTGAGCGCGATCACCGTGCGGCCTGCGCGCCGCGCGAGCCGATAGCAGCAGGGGAACGAGGACATGTCCGCCTCCAGTGAGACCGTCGAAGAGCTGGTCCACAAGGCCTACCCGCACGGGTTCGTCACCGAGATCGACGCGGACACCGTGCCGCCCGGCCTGAGCGAGGACGTGGTGCGCCTCATCTCGGCCAAGAAGGGCGAGCCCGAGTGGTTGCTCGAGTGGCGCCTGAAGGCCTACCGGCACTGGCTGACGCTGCGCGAGCCGACCTGGGCCCACGTGCACCACGGCCCCATCGACTACGACGCCATCTCCTATTACTCCGCGCCGAAGTCCCGGGCCGACGGCCCGAAGAGCCTGGAGGAAGTGGACCCGCGGCTGCTCGAGACCTACAAGAAGCTCGGGATCCCGCTGGAGGAGCAGATGGCGCTCGCCGGGATCGCGGTGGACGCGGTGTTCGACAGCGTGTCGGTCGCCACCACCTTCAAGGAGAAGCTCGCCGCGCACGGCATCGTCTTCTGCTCGTTCTCCGAGGCGGTGCGCAATCACCCGGAGCTGGTGCGCCAGTACCTCGGCACGGTGGTGTGGCCCACCGACAATTTCTTCGCGGCGCTCAACTCCGCGGTGTTCTCGGACGGCTCCTTCGTCTACATCCCGAAGGGCGTGCGCTGCCCGATGGAGCTCTCCACGTACTTCCGCATCAACGCCTCCAAGACGGGGCAGTTCGAGCGCACGCTGATCGTCGCCGACGAGGGCAGCTACGTCAGCTATCTCGAGGGCTGCACCGCGCCGATGCGCGACGAGAACCAGCTGCACGCGGCGGTGGTGGAGCTGGTGGCGCTCCAGGACGCGCAGATCAAGTACTCCACGGTGCAGAACTGGTACCCGGGGGACGAGGAGGGGCGCGGCGGGATCTACAATTTCGTCACCAAGCGCGGCGAGTGCCGCGGGGCGCGCTCGAAGATCTCCTGGACCCAGGTCGAGACCGGCTCGGCGATCACCTGGAAGTACCCGAGCTGCATCCTGCGCGGCGACCACTCGGTCGGCGAGTTCTACTCGGTCGCCCTGACCAACCACTACCAGCAGGCCGACACCGGGACCAAGATGGTGCACATCGGCAAGAACACCTCGAGCACCATCATCTCGAAGGGGATCTCGGCCGGCCGCGCCCAGAACAGTTACCGCGGACTCGTGAAGGTCACGAAGTCCGCCGACGGCGCGCGCAATTACACGCAGTGCGATTCGCTCTTGATGGGCGAGCGCTGCGGCGCTCACACCTTCCCCTACATCGAGGTCGCCAACCCCACGGCGAGGGTGGAGCACGAGGCGTCGACCTCGAAGATCGGCGAGGACCAGCTCTTCTACTGCGCCCAGCGGGGGATCTCCCCCGAGGACGCCGTGTCGCTCATCGTGAACGGCTTCGCGAAGGAGGTCATCCGCGAGCTGCCGATGGAGTTCGCGGTCGAGGCGCAGAAGCTGCTCGGGGTCAGCCTCGAGGGGGCGGTGGGGTGAGGCGATTGAACCGCAGAGGCACAGAGACGCAGAGATCCGAGAGGTCAGGTCTCTGCGCCTCCGTGTCTCTGCGGTGAACGAAATTCCCGAACGGGGGACGCTGCGGATGCTGGAGATCAGAGACCTTCACGTCGAAGTGGACGGCAAGCCGATCCTGAAGGGGATCGACCTCACCATCCGCGCCGGCGAGGTGCACGCCGTGATGGGGCCGAACGGCTCGGGGAAGAGCACGCTCTCCCACGTGCTGGCCGGGCGCGAGGGCTACACCGTCACCCGCGGCAGCGTGACCTTCGAGGGCAAGGACCTGCTCGAGATGGCGCCGGAGATCCGGGCGCGCGAGGGGATCTTCCTCGCCTTCCAGTACCCGGTGGAGATCCCCGGGGTGAACAACACCTATTTCCTGAAGGCCGCCGTCAACGCCGGGCGCAAGCACCGGGGCCTGGAAGAGCTCGACGCGATGGACTTCATGCAGCTCGTGCGCGAGAAGATGAAGGTCGTGAAGATGAAGGACGACCTCCTGAAGCGCTCGGTGAACGAGGGCTTCTCCGGCGGCGAGAAGAAGCGCAACGAGATCTTCCAGATGGCGATGCTCGAGCCGAAGCTCGCCATCCTCGACGAGACCGACTCGGGGCTCGACATCGACGCCCTGAAGATCGTGGCCGACGGCGTCAACTCGCTGCGATCGCCCGAGCGCTCCATGCTCGTGGTCACGCACTACCAGCGCCTGCTCGAGTACATCGTGCCGGACCAGGTGCACGTGCTCGCGGGCGGGCGGATCGTGAAGAGCGGTGACCGCACTCTCGCGCTGGAGCTCGAGCGCCACGGCTACGGCTGGATCGAGCAGCAGGGGGTCACCGCGGCATGAGCGCGCGCGCGGGGGCCGCGACCGCCGTCCCGGGCGGGGCGCAGGCGGCGGTCGAGCACTACCTCGGCGAGCACACGCGCTCGGCCGGCTCGCTGCCGGGCGCGGGCACCGCCTGGCTGAGGGAGCTGCGCGAGCAGGGGATCGAGCGGTTCGCGGACCTGGGCTTCCCCTCGACGCGCGACGAACACTGGAGGTACACGAGCGTTGCGCCGATCGCGGCGCAGAGGTTGCGCGTCGCCCTGCCGGCGCCCGTCCCCGCGCCCGAGGCGCTCGCGCCGTTCCTGTTCCCGGGCCTCGACGCCC
Source organism: uncultured Ectothiorhodospiraceae bacterium (assembly GCA_937867305.1). Classification (GTDB taxonomy): domain Bacteria; phylum Pseudomonadota; class Gammaproteobacteria; order JAABTG01; family JAABTG01; genus JAGNLM01. The sequence continues at coordinate 4,687 of CALMKJ010000202.1, forward strand.
ACCGGCTCGTCTTCGTGAACGGGCGCTATGCGGCGGAGCTCTCCGCGCCGGGGTCGCTGCCCGACGGGGTCCATCTCGACAGCCTGGCGCAGGTGCTCGCCGCGGCGCCCGAGCGCGCTCGTCCCGCGCTGTCTGGCCTCGCGCTGCGCACCGGCTTCGACGCCCTCCATCAGGCGTTCCTCGCCGATGGCGTGTGGCTCGAGTTAGCGGCGGGCGTCGCGCTCGCGCGGCCCGTGCACCTCGTCCATCTCGGGGTCGGCGCCGCGGAGCCCGCGCTCGCCAACCTGCGCACGGTGATCTCGCTCGGCGCGCGCGCCGAGGCGCGGGTCATCGAGTCCTTCGGGTCCCTGGGCAGCGGGGCGGGGCTCACCACCGCCGTCACGACCGTCGTGCTCGCCGAGGGCGCCGCGCTCGAGCACTTCAAGCTCCAGGAGGAGGCCGCGACGGTCGATCACGTCGCCCGGGTCGAGGTGCGCCAGGGGCGGGACAGCCGCTACACGTCGCACTCGGTCTCGCTCGGCGGCGGGATCACGCGCAACGACATCACCTCGACGCTGGAGGGCGAGGGCGCCGAGTGCACCCTGAACGGGCTCTACATGGCCGCCGGCCGCCAGCACGTCGACTTCCACACCACCATCGACCACGCCGAGCCGCGGGGCACGAGCCGCGAGCTCTACAAGGGGATCCTGGGTGGACGCGCCCGGGGGGTGTTCAACGGCCGCATCCTCGTGCAGCCCGGGGCCCAGAAGACCGACTCCCAGCAGTCGAGCCAGAACCTGCTGCTCTCGCGCGAGGCTGAGGTGGACACCAAGCCGGAGCTCGAGATCTACGCCGACGACGTGAAGTGCAGTCACGGCGCGACGGTGGGTCAGCTGGACGCCGACATGCTGTTCTATCTGCGCTCGCGTGGCATCGACCACGGCACCGCCCAGGGCTTCCTCACCCGCGGATTCGCCCAGGACGTGATCGACCGGATGTCCATCGACGCGGTGCGCGAGCGGCTCGAGCGGCTCGTCGTCACCCACGTCCCCGGCCCCGAGAGTGCGCAGGTGAGCCCATGAGCCCCGACACCACATCTCCCACCGCATCCTCCGCCGCGTCCTCCGCTTCGGCCCCCTCGGCTCCGGCCCCCTCCGCTCCCGTGGCCGCCGGCTACGACGTGGAGCGCGTGCGCGCCGACTTTCCGGCGCTGCACCAGAGCGCCCACGGCCACCCGCTCGCCTATCTCGACAACGGCGCCACCACGCAGAAGCCGCGCGCGGTGATCGACGCCGAGGTGCACTTCTACGAGCACGACTGCGCGAACGTCCATCGGGGCGTGCACGCCCTGAGCGAGCGCGCGACCCGGGCCTTCGACGGCGCCCGCGCCGCGGTGCAGAGGTTCCTCGGCGCGCCGAGCCCGCGCGAGGTGGTGTTCGTGCGCGGGGTCACCGAGGCCATCAACCTGGTGGCCCACAGCTACGCCCGGCCGCGCCTGCGCGAGGGCGACGAGATCCTGCTGACCCAGCTCGAGCACCACGCCAACATCGTGCCCTGGCAGCTCGCCGCGCGGGAGACGGGCGCAGTGCTGAAGGTCGTGCCGTGCAACGACCGCGGGGAGCTGTTGTTCGAGGAGTACCTGCGCCTGCTCGGCCCGCGCACGCGCATCGTCGGCGTCGGTCACGTCTCGAACGCCCTCGGCACCGTCAACCCGGTGCGCGCGATGATCGAGGCCGCGCACGCGCAGGGGGTTCCCGTGCTGGTGGACGGGGCGCAGGCCGCGCCCCACGTGCGCATCGACGTGCAGGCGCTCGATTGCGACTTCTACGCCTTCTCGGGCCACAAGGTGTACGGCCCCACGGGGATCGGGGCGCTCTACGGCAAGGAGACCCTGCTGGACGCGATGCCGCCCTACCAGGGCGGTGGCGAGATGATCCGCCGCGTCACCTTCCAGGAGAGCACCTGGGCGGCGCTGCCCATGAAATTCGAGGCGGGTACGCCGAACGTCGCGGGGGCGGTGGGACTCGCCGCCGCCATCGCCTACGTGGAGGCCCTCGGTCTCGAGCGCATCGCCGCGCACGAGCACACGCTCCTCGAGGCGGCGACGGCCGCCCTCGCGGATCTGCCGGGGCTGCGGATCGTCGGCACCGCGCGCGACAAGGCGAGCCTCGTCTCCTTCGTGCTGGAGGGCGTGCACCCGCACGACGTGGGCACCATCCTCGATCGCCAGGGGATCGCGGTGCGCGCGGGGCACCACTGCGCGATGCCGGTGATGGAGCGCTTCGGGCTGCCGGCGACGACGCGGGCCTCGTTCGGGCTCTACAACACGCTCGCCGAGGTCGAGGCGCTCGCCGCGGGGCTACGCAAGGTCCGCGAGGTCTTCGCGCGATGAGCGACCTGCGCGACCTCTACGAAGAGGTCATCCTCGACCACAACCGCCACCCGCGGAACTACCCGAAGAACCCCGCCGGCGCGAACCGCCACGCCCACGGCTTCAACCCGCTCTGCGGCGACGAGGTGCAGGTGCACCTGCGGGTCGCCGACGACGTGGTCCGGGACGTGGGCTTCGAGGGTCAGGGCTGCGCGATCTGCATGGCCTCGGCCTCGCTCATGACGCAGGCGATCATGGACCGCCCGGTCGCGGAGGCGGA
>CALMKJ010000203.1 GCA_937867305.1 uncultured Ectothiorhodospiraceae bacterium
TGCGCCCTGCCCCGGTGCGCGTCCTGCCGACCCACCACCCCACCAGGAACGCCAGCGAGAGTCCGCCCGCGACCGGGAGCAAGGGCCGGGCCCAGGCGAGGTCGGGCAGGCGCTCCCGTACGAAGTGCCAAGCCCGCGCGGCTGCCCCGCGCGGCCCCGCAAGGGCGCCGTCCCCCACGCGGACCCGCTTCTCCTCGACCCGGGCGTGGGCCTCGGCGTTGGCCGTCAGGTCCCACCAGGCCACGTCGAGCGCGGGGAACGTCAGGTTGCCCTCCCGGGTCGGCACGACCGTGAAGGTCTCGGTCCGGCGCCCCCAGAGCTCGTCTCCCGCGGCTCCCCACGCCCACTCCAGCTGGGGCCGTTCCGGGTAGACCTTGAAGTCGCGCCCCTGCACCAGGGAGGCGACGCTCGGCAACCGGGCCCCCACCGCGCCGACAGCCTTCGACACCACCGTCAGCGTGAGCGGATCGCCGACTGCGACCGCTTCGCCCTGACTCCATTGGGCCTCGACCTCGAGAAGGCGCAACGGGATCGGCGCGTCGGGCGGCAACGGCTGCACCGTCAGCCGCAAGGGGTGGGTCGCGAGCGCGACGGGCCGCGAACCCCAGGGCGAGGCGCCCATTCCCGGCATTCCCGACGCGGGCCACACCGTCAGCCGGGCTGGACCCACGTCCAGCGCCCCGGCCGTGATGGGCGTGAGCGCGTAGCGGTACTCGTTGACCACGTAGGTACGGCCCCGCACCGTCCGGTTGGATGCGGTGCTGCTCTCCAGGTCCTCCACGGCCGCCCCCGGCGGGGAAGGCGGCGTCAGCTCCACGCTCTGCAGATTCATGGGGCTGAACACCCGGACCGTGTAGATGACGGTCTCCTGCACCCGGGGGCTTTCCTGGCTGACGCTGGCCTCGGCCCACAATCCCCCCTGCCCCCACGCCAGGGTCGGCGCGAGCAGGGCCGCCATGAGCCACGGCCACGCCTTCGGCAAGCGCGGCCTAACCGTCCCCACCGTCATCGCGTGCAATCGACCTCGCTCCACCGGAGCTCACCAGGGCCTCGGCTCGACCAGGGCACCCCCGGTCCGCTCCTCGACCCGAGACTCCTCGACCTTGAACTGGTTGCGCAGGAGACGACCCGGGTCGGCGTCGACCCGCTCGAGCCACTGCTGGACCACCCAATCGGGGACCGACGGCCCGGCGCCGGTCTTCCCCAGGACCGGGTCGAAGCCCGCCCCGGGCGGTCCGTCGGCGTCGGGGCGCGGCGCGCCCGCGCCCATCTGGTCCACCCGGTCCACGGCCTGGCTCGCGGCATCGTCCCGGGGCCGGTCACCGCGATCCTCTCCGCCCTTGCCGGGGGGCCCCTCCGGGGGTTTCCCCGGGGTGGCGCCCTCGCGATCTCCGGTCTCGGACCGGGCCTGGGGCTCCCGGGCCGGCATCGGGGTGGAGTCTTCCCCCGCCTTGTCACCCGGGCCGGGCTCTGGCGGCTCGCGCTCGGCCGCACCCGGCGCCGGCTCTTCTCCACGCTCCTGCGCCCCGACACTCCCCGGATCGAGCTCCGGGGGCGCCTCGGGGGGGCTGCCCTGCGCCGTCTCCTGTCCCGCCTCGTCCTGCTGCTCCCCGCCCTCCCGGCCTTCCCCATCGCGCGGCTCGGTCCCGGCCTCGCCGGACTCCCGGGGCGAGCGGTCGTCCCGGGAATCGCCGGGCGCGTCCTCCGGTGCGCCGCTGGCTTCACCCCGCGCGTCGGCACCCCCCTCTCCCTCCGGGGACGATGCCCCAGGGCCGTCCTGGCCTTGGTCGGCCTTCCCGTCCCGAGCACCACCCTCCTGCCCTTCCTCCGGCCGGGACCCCGCCTGGCCCTGCTGTGAGGAATCCTCCTGCCCCTCCTGTGGGTCGGATCCTTCCTCGCCCTCCTGCTGCTGAGCCCCCTGCGGGCCTTCTTGCTGCTGGGAACCCTGTTGCTGCTCGGTGCCCTGCTGACCCTCCTGCTGCTGGGCGCCCTCCTGCTGCCGGGAACCCTGCTGACCTTCCTGCTGCTGGGCGCCCTCCTGCTGCTGGGAGCCCTGCTGACCTTCCTTCTGCTCGGAGCCCTCCTGCTGCTGGGAGCCCTGCTGGCCCTCCTTCTGCTCGGAGCCCTCCTGCTGCTGGGAGCCCTGCTGGCCTTCCTGCTTCTGGCCTTCCTGCTTCTGGCTTTCCTGCTTCTGGCCCTCCTGCGACTGGGACTCCTGCCGCTCCTTCGGGGGCCTCGCGTCCTCGCGCCGGGAGCGCTCGGGCTTCTGGGCCTGCGCCTCGGGCTCGGGCTCCTCTCCTGCCCGGGCCGCCTCCGCGAGCCCCCGCATGGCAAGGCTCAGGTTGTGTGCGGCGTCCTCGCGGCTCGGGTCCCGTTGGAGCACCTCCTCGTAGGCCTGCACCGCACCCCGATAGTCCTCGAGACGGAAGCGGGCATTCCCGAGGTTGTACAGGGCATCGAGTCGCACCGACTCGCGGTCCACGCGCTCGAAGACCTGGGCCGCCTCCGCGAACCGCCCCGCCCGGTAGAGGGCCACCCCGCGGCGGTATTCGTCCCGGAAGAGGGCCGCGGCCGCGTCGAACTCCCCCCGTGCGAAGAGGTCGCGGGCCTCGTCCTCCGGGCGACCGAAGAGGTCGGTGGCCAGGGCCGCGGATGGCCAGCAGGGCGCGGCACAGCCCGCGGCCAGAGCCAGGAGCGTGCCCCAGACCGCGCCGCGACTAGCGCCCATGGGCCTCCGGCGTCGTGTACGCCCGCACCCGCCGCCACCCCCACACGAGGAGCACCGCCATCCCGGCGAGGGGCAAGGGGTAGCGCTCCTCCCAGACCCGGTAGGCGTGCTCCCGGCCCGGGCCCGAGCCCGCCGACCGGGCAATCGCCCGCAAAACGCCTCGCGTGTCGCCGTCCCGGTAGTCGGCTCGCCGGTAGGTCCCACCGCCTGCCCGGGCCAGTGCCTCGAGCCTCGGCTCCTCCAGGCGCGAGCGCACCGGCGCACCCTCCGGCCCGCGGACCGGCTCCCCGGAGGCTCCCGGGACCGTGGCCCCCTCGGGGCTGCCCACGCCGAGCACGTGGAGCGTGACACCCTTCGCCGCGAGCGCGGCGGCCCGGACCTCGAGCCCCTCTTCCACGAAGTCCCCGTCGGTGAGGAGCACCAGCGCGTGGCGCGTCCCCGGGGCCTGCCCCGCGAGCACGCGCTCCGCACGGTCGAGGGCGGCGGAGGGGCGGCTTCCCTGCATGCGCACCAGGTCGGGGGACAGCGACGGCAAGAGGTGGCGGACGGTCTCGTAGTCCTCCGTGATGGGCGCAACCACCTGCGCCACCGAGGCAAACGCGATCAGACCGACCCGCACGCCGGCTGCCCGGTCGAGCAGGTCCTCGACCTCCTGGCGGGCGCGGGAGAGGCGGTTTGGCCTGACGTCCGCGGCCCGCATGGACGCCGACACGTCCATCAGCACCAGGAGACTGTCTCCCGGGCGCTCCACCCGGAGGTCCGTGTAGTCCCAGCGCGGACCGGCCATCGCCAGGACGCCGAGCACCCAGAGGGACGACCAGAGGCCGAGGTGGCGGCGCGGCCGCTCCGTGTCCGGCGTGGCGCGCAGCAGGTGGGGCAGGAGGTGCGCGTCGGCGTAGCGGGCGAGCCTGGCCACGTCCCTGCCCTCCGCGCGCCGCGTGGGCGGCACCAGGAGCAGCAGTGCCGGCACGAGCAGGCCGAGCAGCCAGAAGGGCTGGGCGAAGTGGAAGTCGCGCAGGAGATCGAGGGCGTCGTGCATCGCAGCGGTCAGCCGAGCATTCGCCCGCCCCGGCGGGCGACCAGCCAACCCAGCGCCAGCAACGCCCCGAGGGCTACCGCGAGCGGCCAGCGATACAGGGGGTGGGGCAGCAGGGTCTGACGGCTCTCGGCGCGCGTCTTCTCCAGCGCATCGATCCGCCGGTAGATCGCCTCCAGGGCCTGGGTGTCGGTGGCCATGTAGAAGGCCCCACCCGTCACGGCAGCCACCTCGGCGAGCAACGCCTCGTCGATCTGCATGTCCTCCATCGTGATGCGGCCCCCCGGCCCGGGAAAGGGGACCTTGCCCTTGCTGCCAACCCCGACCGCGTAGATCCGCACCCCGTACTGGCGCGCCAGGCGCGCCGCTTCGACGGGGGGCAGGCTTCCGGCCGTGTTCTCCCCGTCGGTCAGCAGGACCAGCACCCGCGAGCCCTCGGGCCGGTCGCGGAGCTTCTTCACGGCCAACCCCACCGCGTCCCCGATGGCCGTGGAGTCCCCCGCCATACGTGGGACGACTTCCTCCAGCATGGCCCGCACCGCGGCCCCGTCGACCGTGAGCGGGGCCTGCAGGTACGCCGCGTCACCGAACACGATCAGGCCCACCCGGTCACCGTGCCGCTGCTCGATGAACCGGCCGACCACCCCCTTCACCACGGCCATGCGGTTCACCCGCCGGCCCTCGAGGGTGAAGTCGAGCGCCTCCATGGACCGGGAGGCGTCCACCGCGAGCATCAGGTCGTAGCCCGGGCTCACCAGTTCCTGGCGGGTTTCGAGCCACTGGGGCCGCATCAGCGCCACCACGAGCCCGACCCACGCGAGGGCCGCCAGGACGCCCTGCACGCCGAAGGGCAGGTCCCAGCCCGGGGCGAAACGGGTGAAGGACTCGGCGAGCCGCGGCGCCGACGGGTACAGCAGCTCGGCGCCCCCCGCGGACGGCTCCACCGCCACCACCCGGGGAGGCAGAAGCCGGCGGGCCACCCATGGCAGCGGCAGGAGCAGCCCGAGCCACGGCCATCCGAGCTCAAACACGGCCAGTCGCCCGGGCCGCCGCCCGCTGGTCCACCACGTGGGGCACGGCGGCCTCCGCCCCGAGCGGGTGTTCCTCCCCCTGGGGCTCGGGCCCGAGCCAGGCCCGGGCAGCCCGGATGAGGGGCCGGAGCCGCTCGCCCGAGCCCTCGCCCCGGGGCGGGGCATAGGGCAGGTCGATCAACGGACGACCTTCCCGCCGCCAGGGGAAACCCGCCGGGTCGTGGCGCTCGAGCCATTCCAACCAGGCATCGCCGACCCGCCCCGCGCAGGCCCGGCGCCCGAAGCGTGCAATGGCCATGCGCCGGAGTAGCTCCGAGAGTTCGGCCGCCAGGGTCCGCGCATCCGCCCAGCGCCGCCGCTGCTCGAGCTGCCGGAGCCGGATACGCGCCTCGGCCTGCCAGCTGCCGGGGGCGCGGTTGCGCCACCAGCGCGTCACGGCGACCGCCAGCGCCAGCAGGACGAGAATCACGGCAACCACCAGCCACCAGCCGGTCGCGGGTGGCCACCAGGGCAGTGGGTCCAGCCCCCGGATGTCGCGGAGGTCCTGCAGCAGGGGGCTCATACCGCGGCGTAGCGTCCCACCCGGCGGCGTCGCCGGAGGCCATCGGCCAGCGCGTGCTCCACGTCGTCCGCGGTGGAGATGGGAATGACCGGGATCCCGAGGCGGCGCCCGAGCGTACGCAGCGCCTCCCGGCGGGCCTCCCAGCGCCCGCGGTACTGGCGCCGGCCCCGCTCGCCGTGGGTGTCCACCTCGACGCGGGTGCCGTCGGGGGCCTGGAACACGGCGCGGCCGATGTCCGGCAGCTCCCGGTCGGCCGGGTCGTCGACCGGCACCAGCACCACGTCGTTGCGCTGGGCCAGGCGCCCGAGCGACAGGCCCAGGACCGCCGGGTCCCGGTTCAGGTCGCCGATCACGAAGAACAGGAATCCGGTGGAGGCGAGCCGCTCCAGCCGCCCCAGCGCTTCCAGCAGCGCGTCGCCCTCCACCCGCCCCCGCTCGTTGGTCCCGGTGAGCGCCCGCAGCATCGTCCAGAAGGAGGCGTGGGAACGGCCGGGCCGGAAGTACCGGATCCCCGTCGCCGGGTCCCCGTGGAGCACCGCGCCGACCCGGTCCTGGCTGCTGGTGGCGGCCCAGCCGAGGAGCGCCGCGGCCCGCGCGGCCTGTACGCACTTGAAGGTCCCGCGGGTCCCGAAGTGCATGTGCGGTCCGGCGTCCACGCACAGCACCACCGATCGCTCCCGCTCCTCGCGAAAGACCTTCAGGTGGGGCACGCCGGTGCGGGCGGTGACCCGCCAGTCCATGTTCCGGATCTCGTCGCCCTCCCGGTACTCGCGGGTCTCCTCGTAGTCCATCCCCTGGCCCCGGAAGACGGAGGCATAGAGGCCGCTCAACGGGGAGCCCACGCGGTGGCGCGAGGCGAGACCGATGGCGTGCGCCCGGTGGCGCAGCTCGAAGAGGTCGTCCAGGTGCGGCCGCAGGCTCATGTCTTTCGCAGTATACGGCAGGGGGGTCCCGGCCCCGCGGTCGCCCCGCCTAGGGGACGGCCACGACCTCGAGCAGCCGGCGGATGAAGTCGTCTGTGGTGACGCCGTCCGCCTCGGCCTCGAAGGTCAGCAGCAGCCGGTGGCGCAGCACGTCCGGGGCGACCTTCTGGACGTGGTGGGGGGAGACGTACTCGTCGCCGTTCATCCAGGCCAGCGCCCGCGCACAGCGGGCGAGCGCGATGCTCGCCCGCGGGGAGGCGCCGTAACGGCACCAGCGCTGCAGGTCCGCGTCGTACGCGGCGGGGGTACGGCTGGCCGCCACCAGGTCGACGATGTAGCGGTAGATCTTCTCGTCGAGGTAGATCTCGGCGACCGCCGCGCGGGCTGCGAAGATCTCGGCCTGGCTGAGGACCCGCGAGGGACGCGGCGGGTTGCGCCGCTGCTGCTCGCTGTCGAGCTTCAGGATGGCGAGCTCGTCCGTGCGGCTCGGGTAGCGCACCCAGACGTGCATGAGGAAGCGGTCGAGCTGGGCCTCGGGAAGGTGGTAGGTGCCCTCCTGCTCGATGGGGTTCTGGGTGGCCAGCACCATGAACAGCCGCGGCAGCGCGTAGGTACGCTGGCCCACCGTGATCTGCCGCTCGCCCATCGCCTCGAGCAGGGCGGACTGCACCTTCGCCGGAGCGCGGTTCACCTCGTCGGCCAGCAGGATGTTGTGGAAGAGCGGGCCGGGGCTGAACTCGAACTCCCCGCGCTCCTGGCGGTAGATGTCGGTCCCGATCAGGTCCGAGGGGAGCAGGTCCGGGGTGAACTGGATGCGGTGGAAGTCCCCCTCCAGGGCCTCGGAGAGGGTCTTCACGGCCGTGGTCTTGGCCAGTCCCGGGACCCCTTCCACCAGCATGTGGCCATCGCTCAGCAGGCAGACCAGCATGCTCTCGATGAGCTCCTGCTGGCCGATGATGCGCGACGCCAGGTGCTCACGGACGGGATTCAGCACGGATGGTTGCATCGGGGGAGGCCTCTTCAGGGTCGGGGGCCGGTCCGCGGGAAACAGGGCCCGCGGCCGGCGCAAGGGTCCATAATAGCAACCTCGCGCGGCGTGGACGCACCCTCTCTGGCGGGTGCGGCTCGTGCCTGGGGGGGTGCCCGCCCCGGCGAGAGAGCCGGGGCCCGGGGTCGTCGGGCTCGAGCTACGGTTCAGGAGGCTGTCGGTGGACGTACAGAGGCGCACGTGCTTCATCGTGTCGGACCACACCGGGATCAGCGCCGACGCACTGGCCCGGGCGTTGCTGGCGCAGTTCGGGGAGCTGGAGCTGCGCAAGATCACCCTCCCCTTCGTGTACTCCCCCGAGCGGCTCGAGGAGGTCCTGGCCCAGATCCGCCAGGCCCGGGAGCGCGACGGGGCGCGCCCGCTGGTGTTCAGCACGCTCATCAATCCCGCGCTGCGCGAGCAGCTCGAAGGGGCCGACGCGCTCGTCATGGACTTCTTCGAGCCGTTCATCGGCCGCATCGAGGCCGAGCTCGAGCAACGCTCCTCCCAACGGGTGGGCGGCGCACACTCCTTCGTCGAAGGCCCCGCCTACCACCGCCGGATCGACGCGGTCCACTACGCGCTCAGCACCGACGACGGTCTGCACTGCGAGCACTACGACGCGGCCGAGATCATCCTGGTGGGCGTGTCCCGCTCCGGAAAGACGCCGACCTGCCTGTACCTGGCACTGCAGTACGGCATCCACGCGGCGAACTACCCGGTGACGGAGGAAGACCTGGAGCGCGGCCGGCTCCCCGATCCGCTGCGGCCCTATGTCTCGCGGCTCTTCGGGCTCACGATCGATCCCCACCGCCTGCACCAGATCCGTCAGGAGCGCCGGCCCGACAGCCGCTACGCCGCCCTGGACACCTGCCGGCGCGAGGTGAAGCAGGTGGAGGCCCTGTTCCAGCGCTATCGCATCCCCAGCGTGAACGCGAGCGCGACCTCGGTGGAGGAGATCGCGACCACCGTGATGCAGCGCAGCGGGCTGCTGCGCCAGGCACTGTGAGGTCGCGCGCGGCTAGGAGGCGGGCGGGGTACCGGGGTAGGATCCCCGGAGAACCGCGTGCCCCGGGGTGCCCCGTGAAGCGAGCCCTCTTCTGGACCCTCTGTCTCCTTGCCGCCGGTCCGGTATCGGCGGAGACCCGCTACGTGACGGACGTGCTCGAGGTTCCCCTGCGCACCGGCACGACGCTGCAGAACAAGATCCTGAGGATGCTGCCGGCGGGGGCCGCGGTGGAGGTGCTCGGGCCGGAGGAGGAGGGACACACCCGCGTGCGCGGGAAGGGCGCCGAGGGGTGGGTCCTCACCCGCTACCTGGTGGACCAGCCGAGCGCCCGCGAGCGCCTGGCGGCGGCCGAGGACGAGGCCGCCCGCCTCAAGAGCCAGCTGGGGGAGCTCGACCAGGCCCTCAGGGATGCGAACGCGGAGGCCCAGGACCTGCACCGGGCGGGAGCCGCGATGCAGTCCCAGAACACCGCGCTGCGCCAGGAGTTCGAGGCCCTGCGCCGGGCGGCTGCCCGGCCGCTGGAGCTCACCCAGGAGAACGAGCGGCTGCGGGGTGAGGTCGAGACCCTGCGCGCCGACCGCGACTCCGCCGTGGCCCGGGCCGACGCCCTGGGCAACGCCGCGTACCGGAACTGGTTCGTCACGGGGGCGGGCGTGGCGCTCGGGGGGGTTCTGCTCGGCCTGGTCCTCCCGAGGCTGGCGGCGCGGCGCCGGCGCGGCAGCTGGGACCGGCTCTGAGCCCCCGCCCGGCTCCGGCTGCCCGGAGGACCGGGACGCTACCAGGGACTCCCGCCGCTGCTCATGGGGTCCGGTGGCAGGCTCGCCGCGGCCGTGCCGAAGGTCTCGGCCTTGACCTCGTGCGAGAGCTGCGCGGCGGCCTGGGAGAGGGCCTCGGCACAGAGGCGGTTGATCCGGCCGGGGACCCCCATGCTGAGGAAGTAGAGCTCCATGTACGCCAGGGGCAGGAATGCCGGATCGCCCTGCCAGCCCGCCACCCGAAGCCTGTGCTCCACGTAGGCGATGGTCTCCTCCAGATTGAAGGGGTTGACCTGATAGGCGACCGTGATCGAATGGCGCAGGGCAGCGCGCTCGGCGGTCCGCAAGACCTCGCGGAAATCCACGTCGGCGAACAGCAGGGCGGGCAGCAGCCGACGCGAGCCCGTGCGCAGCCCGAGCAGTGCCTCGAGCTCGCTCAGCCCCACGCCGGAGAGGTGCTGCACGTCGTCCAGGACCAGATAGGGCCGCTTGCCCCCCTGGCGGAGCGTCGTCAGATGGCTCTTCAGGGCCGGCAGCGCCCGGTCCCCGGACAGCTCGGCGAGGGGCACGCCCAACGGCTCGCCAACGCCCGCCACCAGGCTCGCAAGCCCGCGTGGCGGCACCTGGACCTGTGCCAGAACCAGGCCACGGGCGCGCAGCGAGCGCGCCAACCGGCGCACCAGGGTCGTCTTGCCCATGCCCCGACCGCCCGTGATGAGGACGTTGTCGTGGTCCTGGCTCAGCCCGAACCGCAGGTACGCCAGGGCCCGCTTGTGCGCGTGGCCGTCGAAGAAGAAGGTGGAGTCCGGGTCCGCCGCAAACGGCTCGCGGGCCAGGCCGAAGAAATCCACGCAGGCAGGTCGTGCTGGGTCGGGTTTCACGGCGACGAAGTGTACCGCCACCGGGCCACCCGTGGCGCGCAGCCCGCCGGTTCCCGGCCCCGCCGGCCGCCGCGGTCGCGGCAGCGGGTGCGTCCCGGGACCCGCCGCCCCTCGCTCGCCAGGGGGCTCCGGCCTTGATCCCCATTCGCGACGAGAACCCCACGCAGATCGTGCCGGTGGTGACCTATGCCCTGCTCGGGCTCGCCGGGCTGGTCTTCCTGTGGCAGCTGTCGCTCCCCGAGCGCGGGCAGAAGCTCGCGGCCTACGCCTTCGGGATGGTCCCGGCCAGCCTGCTGGGCGAGGCGACGCTGCCGCCGGAGCTCGCCCTGGTGCCCCCGGCCGCCACCGTGTTCACCTCCATGTTTCTTCACGCCGGCTGGATGCACCTTCTGGGCAACCTCCTCTACCTCTGGATCTTCGGCAACAACGTGGAGGAGGCGATGGGGCACCTGCGTTTCGCCCTCTTCTACTTCCTGACCGGGACGATCGCCGCCCTCGCCCAGGCCCTGCCGGACCCCACCTCGACCATCCCCGTGGTGGGCGCGAGCGGCGCGATCTCCGGAGTGCTGGGCGCCTACCTCGTGCTCCACCCCCGGGCCCGCGTCCTGGTGTGGCTGCCCCTGGCGGGGCTCGCCCACCTCAGCGCCGGCGTCGTCCTCGGACTCTGGTTCCTGATTCAGATCCTGTCCTCGGTGCTCTCGGACGCCCAGGAGGGGGGTGTCGCCTTCCTGGCCCACATCGGCGGCTTCGTCGCCGGGATGGCGCTGGTTCCTCTCTTCCGGCGCCGCAGGCGGACGGGCTAGGTCCTGCCCTTCACCACGATGGGCTCGAAGGAGTACTCCTTCAGCCGGCGCTTGGCCTCGTTGACCTTCGCCATGTCGCTGAAGGGGCCCACCCGGACCCGGTGGACCGTGCCCTTGCCGTCGGCCGCGACGCTCTGGATGCTGGCATCGAGGCCCATCAGGGACAGGTTCGCCTTCAGGCGGTCGGCCTCCTCGTAGGAGCGGAACGACGCCACCTGCAGGATGTAGGTCTCCCCGGTCGTCCTGGGTGGGGCCGCATCGGTCCCCCTGGCACCGGGCTCCTGGACCGGCACCTCCATCTCCGGCAGCAGGGTGTAGAACTCGAAGCGGGGCTTCGGCGCCGGGGCCACCGGCGCGGGTTTCTGCGCCGCGGGGGCAGGCTCGGGCGTCTTCTTCCCCGACTCCGCCACCGGCGTGTGCGCCGGGGCCGGCGCCCGCGCCCCGGGCGGTGCCGGCCGGTCGCCGCTCAGGTGGACCCAGACGGCTACGGCGAGGCCCACGCAGAGCCCGGCGAGACCCCAGACCCAGCCAGGGGTCTTGCGGGGCGGCGCCTTCCGCCGCCCCCCATCCCGCCCCCGGTCTCTCCCCCGGGCCGTCGAGCGGTAGTCCTTGTAGTCGCGGGGCATCGCCTACATCGCCTCGGGCGCCGAGACCCCGAGCAGCCGGAGCCCGTTGCCGAGCACCTGCTGGACCGCCAGCACCAGGGCCAGCCGCGCGTCCCGCAGGTCCCCGTCCTCCACGAGGAACTGGTGCGTGGTGTAGTAGACGTGGAAGTCGTTCGCGACCTCACGCAGGAAGTGCACGAGCTGATGGGGCTCGTGGGCCAGGGCCGCCGACTCCACCACCTCGGGGTAGCGGGCGACCCCGGTGAGCAGGGCCTGCTCCTGGGACTCCGTCAGCCGGCCCAGCGCCGCCAGCCCGCGCTCGGGGTGTCGCTCGAGCCCGCGCTCGGCGAGCTGCCGGAGCACGCTCGCGACGCGCGCGTGGGCGTACTGCACGTAGTAGACGGGGTTGTCCGAGGACCGCGACTTCGCGAGGTCGAGATCGAAGTCCAGGTGCTGCTCGCTCTTGCGCATCACGTAGAAGAAGCGCGCGGCGTCGCGCCCCACCTCCTTGCGCAGCTGGCGCAGGGTGACGAACTCGCCCGAGCGGGTCGACATCTGGACCTTCTCTCCACCCCGGTAGAGGGTGGCGAACTGCACGAGCCGCACGTCGAGCCGCTCGGGGTCGTCGCCCAGGGCCTGGAGCGCGGCCTTCACCCGGGGGACGTAGCCGTGGTGGTCCGCGCCCCAGACGTCGATCACCCGATCGAAGCCCCGCTCGAGCTTGTCCATGTGGTAGGCGATGTCCGACGCGAAGTAGGTCGTCTGCCCGTTCTCGCGGACCACCACGCGGTCCTTCTCGTCGCCGAAGGCGGTCGAGCGGAACCAGAGCGCCCCGTCCCGCTCGTAGAGCTGCCCCGCGTCCCGCAGGCGCTCGATGGCCCGCTGCACCGCGCCGCGCTCGGAGAGGGAGCGCTCGGAATACCATTCGTCGTAGACGACCCCGAACTCCCGCAGGTCGTCCCGGATGTCCTCCAGGATGGTGTTCAGCCCGAGCTCGAAGACGAACCGGTAGCGGTTGTCGCCGAGGAGCTCGCGCGCCCGGGCGATGACGGCGTCGATGTAGCGCTCCTTGTCGCCACCGGCCGGCTCGTCGGGCGGCAAACCGTCGAAGACGTGCGCCACGGGCACGTGGTAGGCGTCGCCGTGCTCCCGGTGCAGGGTGCCCGCGATGTCCCACACGTAGTCCCCGCGGTAGGCGTTGGCGGGAAAGACGACGGCCTCGCCGCAGAGCTCCAGGTAACGCAGCCACACGCTCGCTGCGAGGATGTCCATCTGGCGGCCCGCGTCGTTCACGTAGTACTCCCGGTGCACGGCGAAGCCCACCGCCTCGAGCAGGTCCGCCACCGCCGCACCGTAGGCCGCGCCCCGGCCGTGGCCCACGTGCAGGGGTCCGGTCGGGTTGGCGGAGACGAATTCCACCTGCACCCGGCGCCCCCGCCCGAGGTCGCTGCGGCCGTAGGCAGGACCCGCCGCCAGCACCGCGCCCACCACGTGCAACAGCGCGTCCGGCGCCAGGAAGAAGTTGATGAAGCCCGCGCCGGCGACCTCCACCCGGCTCACCCGGGGGTCCGGGCCCAGACGCCCCACGATGGCCTCCGCGATCTCGCGCGGCCGGCGGCCGGCGAGCCGCGCCAGACCGAGCGCCACGCTGCAGGCCCAGTCCCCGTGTCGGGGGTCGCGCGCCCGCTCCACCTGAACCGGGGGCAACGGCTCGGCCGGCAGGGTCCCGTCCCGTTGCAGCGCCGCGAGGGCCGCCTCCACCATCCGTTGCAGGTCGTGCTTCACCGATTCACCGTCCAGTATTCAGAGAATTAGAGGATTCTACTTGCCCGCCCCCGCGCGGGGAACGCTCACGCCATCTCCTGCGGGTCCACGTCGAGGGACCAGCGCACGCCGTGGCCCGGGCGCAGCTGTTCCACCGCGGGCAGCCAGTCGTCGAGCACGTGGTGCAGGGCCGGCCGGCCGCGGCCCAGGAGCAGGAGCTGGGCGCGGTGGCGCCCGGCCCGGCGCTCCATGGGCGAAGGTGCCGGGCCCATGGCCTGGACCCCCCCCGCCTCGGGGCCGGTCGGGAGCAGGGCCCGGGCCTCGTCCAGGAAGCTCAGGGCGGACACCGCGTCGGCCGCTTCGGCCCGCAGGAGCGCCGCGGGAGCGAACGGGGGCAGGCCGGCCTCGCGCCGCTCCTCCAGCGCCCGCGCGGCGAAGGCCTCGTACCCTTCCTCCAGGAGCGAGCGCAGCAGGGGATGCTCGGGGTGGTGGGTCTGGATCAGCACCTCGCCGGGGCGCTCGCCCCGGCCGGCCCGGCCGGCCACCTGGAGGATGCGCTGCGCCAGGTGTTCACCGGCCCGGAAGTCCGCGCTGAACAACCCCCCGTCGGCATCGATCACGCCGACCAGCGTGACGTTCGGGAAATGGTGCCCCTTCGCGAGCATCTGAGTACCGATGAGGACGTCGGCCTCGCCGGCAGACACCCGGCGCAGGGCGGACTCCAGCGCGCCCTTGCGCCGGACGGTATCCCGGTCGATGCGAGCCAGCCGCGCGGCGGGAAACGCCTCGCCGAGGGCCGTCTCGACCCGCTCCGTGCCCGCCCCGACCGGACGCAGGTCCTCGGAGCGGCACGCCGGACAGAGTGCGGGCACGGGGGTCTCGGCGCCGCAGTGGTGGCAGCGCAGCAGACCCGCCCGGCGGTGCAGCGTCATGCGCGCGTCGCAGCGCGTGCAGGCCGCCGCCCACCCGCAGTCGTGACAGAGCAGAGTCGGCGCGTAGCCCCTGCGGTTCAGGAACAACAGGGTCTGCTCGCCGAGCGCGAGCCGACTGGCGACGGCGGCGAGCAGCGGCTCCGAGAGCCCGTGGCGCATGCGCCGGCGCTTCAGGTCCACGACCGCGAGGGCCGCCTCACCCGCGCCCGCCGCCCGCTCGGGCAGCACCAGCCGCGTGTATCTGCCGCTCCAGACGTTGTGCAGGCTCTCGAGCGAGGGCGTCGCCGACCCCAGCAGGACCGGCACCCCCTCGCGCTGGCCCCGCACCACCGCCACGTCCCGCGCCGAGTAGCGGAAGCCCTCCTGCTGCTTGTAGGAGAGGTCGTGCTCCTCGTCCACGATGACGACGCCCGGCCGGGGCAGGGGCACGAACACCGCCGAGCGCGTGCCCACGATCACCGGCACCTCGCCCGCGCGCGCCTGCAGCCACGTGCGCAGCCGCTCGGACTCGGTCAGGCCGGAGTGCAGCACGGCCACCGGCACCGGCAGGCGGCGCCGGAAGCGGTCCACGGTCTGAGGCGTGAGGGCGATCTCGGGGACGAGCACCAGGGCCTGCCGCCCGGCCTGGACCACGCCCTCGATGACCCGCAGGTAGACCTCGGTCTTGCCGCTACCGGTCACCCCCTGGAGCAGGAAGGTCCGGAAGGACCCCAGGGCAGCGGTCAGCGCCGCGACTGCCCGCTCCTGCGCGGGGTGCAGCACGGGCCTGTCCCCGCCGCTCGCCGAGGGCTCAGCGCGACCGGCGGGGAGCAGGGACTCGGCCCCACGCCGGCCGCGCGCTGCCTTCGCCTGCGCCGGGCGCCCTGCCCGCAGCTCGGGCGGCAGGGACTGGAAGACCACCTCGCCGATGGGGTGGTGATAGTACTCGGCCGCCCATTCGAGGAGGCCGAGGGCCGAGGCCGGCAGGAGCGGGGCCTCGTCGATCACCGCCTCCACGGGACGCAGCCGCTCCGGGGCCACCGCGCTCGCAGTCACCGGGCCGAGGCAGAGGCCCACCCGGCTGCGCGGCCCGAACGGGACGCGTACGCGCGTGCCCCGCGCGGGGGGCGCGCCGTCGCCTTCCCAGAGGTAATCGAAGGCCCCCCGGACCGGCGCGGGTACGGCGACGCGAAGCACCGGCCGCCCGCTCATCCGGGTGACGCGAGCAGACGCTCGACCTCAGCCAGGGACGCCCGGCGCATGGGGCGGCCGTCGACCGGGGAGAGCGGTGCCTGGCGCAGGGCACCGTGGTCGAACACGGTCAGGGCCACGGGAACCCCGCCGGCGAGGAAACGGTATTCGGGCTGGTTGACGTAGACCTCCCCCGCCACCCGCAAGCGCCGGTCACCCAGCGCCGCCGGGATGCCGCGCTCGCGCAGGAAATGGCCCACCTCCTCCACCGAGTCCGCGAAGAGGTGGAGGTTCACCTCGCTGAAGGCGTCCGCGGTGCCCTCGAGCACCGGCCCCACCAGCCGCGGCGCGAAGTCGGAGAGGAACCGGATCGCTTCGACCGCGGCGACGCGCAGGCGCCGAAGCTCCCCGGCCTGGCGCTCGCCCCGGAACAACTGCTGATAGGCCGCGAGCGCGTCCTCCACCTCGAGATTGCTGGGCAGGTGCCGGGCATCGGACACCCCCAGCTGCTCCGCGGCCTTGCGCTTGGCCTGCAGGAAATTGCGGCTGCCACTCGCGGCCAGCCACCGCGCCGCCTCCTGGGCGATGCGCTGGCGCAGCTGCTGGGCGCGGGAGGCCTGGCGAGTCATCGGGGGTGCGACGGGGTTGGCGGAGCAGCCAAGTATAGGGGGCCGGCCCGCTAAAGGAACGTGGCGACGGGCCGCGATCGGATAGACGGGGAAGGACGCTGGTTTGTATCGGGTGAAGCCATAGTCTATAGTTGCCCGGGGCACTTAAGGTGGTGACGCATTAAAGCCACCTAACCACGGGGCGCAAAAGGGAAAAGCCGTGGGACTTTTCGGCAATCGACACATCCCTCTGCTCGGGCTCGACATCAGCTCGGCGGCCGTCAAGCTGCTCGAGATCGGGAAGAGCGGCGACCGTTACCGCGTAGAGGCCTACGCCGTGGAGCCGCTGCCACCAAACTCGGTGGTGGAAAAGGCGATCACGGACGAAGCGGCCGTGGGGGAGGCCATCCGGCGCGCGGTCAGCCGGTCCGGCACCCGCCTGAAGCACGCGGCCGTGGCGGTGGCCGGGTCGGCAGTGATCACCAAGGTGATCCCGATGCCGGCGGACCTCCCCGACGAGGACATGGAGAGCCAGCTGCAGCTCGAGGCGGACCAGTACATCCCCTACCCCCTCGAGGAAGTGAACCTGGACTTCCAGGTCATGGGCCGCTCGGAGACGGACCCGACCAAGGTGGACGTCCTCCTCGCCGCGTCGCGCAGCGAGAACGTCGACGTGCGCGTGGCGGCCGCCGAGCTCGGTGGACTCACGGTGAAGATCGTCGACGTGGAGGCGTTCGCCATGGAGAACGCCTTCGCCCTCCTCGCGGAGGACATGCCCGACGGCGGCGCCGACCGCACCATCGCGCTGGTGGACATCGGCGCGACGATGACCACCCTCTCGGTGCTGCACGACCTGAAGATCATCTACGCCCGCGAGCAGGTCTTCGGCGGCCGGCAGCTCACGGAGGAGATCCAGCGCCGCTACGGCCTCTCCTACGAGGAGGCCGGTCTCGCAAAGCGCCAGGGCGGACTGCCGGACAATTACGTCCCGGAGGTCCTCGACCCCTTCAAGGAAGCGATGTCGCAGCAGGTCAGTCGGTCGCTGCAGTTCTTCTACTCCTCCAGCCAGTACGGCCACGTGGACCACATCCTGCTCGCCGGCGGCTGCGCCTCCATCGCGGGGGCCGACCGCGTGATCGCCGAGCGCACCGGGGTCCCGGTCACCATCGCCAACCCCTTTGCGCGCATGAGCACGTCCTCCCGCGTGCGCTCGTCCTCCCTGGCGAACGACGCCCCGGCGCTCATGATCGCGACCGGGCTCGCCCTGCGGAGCTTCGACTGATGCCGCGCATCAACCTACTGCCGTGGCGCGCGGAGCTGCGCAAGCAGCGCCAGCGCGAGTTCGCAACCCTGGCGGGGCTGACGGTCCTGGCGATGGCCGGCGTGGTGGCCCTCGCCCACTTCCAGGTCGAGAGCTGGATCGACTCCCAGAACGCCCGCAACGCCTTCCTCGACCAGGAGATCGCCCAGCTCGACAAGAAGATCCAGGAGATCAAGGACCTCGAAAAGGAAAAGGAAAACCTCCTGGCGCGCATGAGGATCGTCGAGCAGCTCCAGACGAGCCGCCCCGAGGTGGTTCACCTGTTCACCGAGCTGGTGCAGACGCTGCCCGAGGGGGCATACCTGACGGGCATGGCGCAAAAGGACCGTACGGTGACGCTCGACGGCCTCGCCCAGTCGAACGCCCGGGTGTCCTCGCTCATGCGCAACATCGACGCCTCGCCCTGGCTGGGGGTCCCTGACCTGAAGCGCATCCAGGCGGTGGCGACCAAGGACGCGGCCGCGCAGAAGCTCTCCCAGTTCCAGATGTCCGTGGGGCAGACGAACCCCAACCGGCCGGAATCGACGGAGCAGAAACCGAAGAAGATCGGGCCACAGCAGGGGCAGAAGCGATGAAGCTCCAGGACCTGAACAACCTGAGCCTGGGCAATGCCGGCAGCTGGCCCGTTCCCGCGAAGGCCGGCGCCATCCTGCTCCTCTGCGCCGTGGTGCTCGGGGCAGGGTACTGGTTCGACACCAAGGGCCAGCTCGAGCGGCTGACCGCCGCCGAGGAACAGGAAGTGCAGAAGCGCCAGGCCTTCGAGGCCAAGCAGCGCAAGGCGGCGAGTCTCGAGCCCCTCAAGCAGCAGCTCGAGGAGATGAAACAGTCCTTCGGCGCGATGGTGCGCCAGCTCCCCAACCAGGCCGAGATCGAGGCCCTGCTGGTGGACATCTCCCAGACCGGTCTGGCGAGCGGGCTGGAATTCGAGCTCTTCGAGCCGCAGCCCGAGGTCCCGAAGGACTTCTACGCGGAGAAGCCCATCAAGCTGCGGGTTACGGGCACCTATCACGAGTTCGGCGACTTCGTCAGCGGCGTGGCCGCGCTGCCCCGGATCGTGACCCAGCACGACATCTCGATCCGGCCGAAAGGGAATGACAGCAGCCAGCTGGTGATGGAAGCCACGGCCAAGACCTACCGCTACGTGGAGGACGGGACGCCGGCGGCAAAACCCAATCCGAAGCCCGGTAACTGACCGCGCGGTATCGAGACGCCGATGACGACCCAGACGCCCAGTGCCCCGATCGCACGCCACGGCTGGCGGCGCGCCGCCGTCCTGCTGCCCGGTCTGCTGCTGATCTCCGCTTGCTCCGGCGGCGACATGGACGACCTCAAGACCTACGTGGAAGAGGTCAAGTCCCGCAAGAGCCAGCGCATCGAGCCGCTCCCGGAGATCCGGGTTCCCGAGCTCTTCGCCTACCAGATGCACGACCGGCCAGACCCCTTCCGGCCCTTCGTGGAGGAGGCCCGTGAGGAGACCGGCAACACGTCGAACAAGGGGATCGCGCCGCCCGCCAACCACGTGAAGGAAGAGCTCGAGCAGTTTCCGCTCGACACCCTGCGAATGGTGGGGACGCTCCAGAAAGACGCCCAGAACTGGGGGCTGGTCACGGCACCCGACGGGGCCGTGCACCGGATCCAGCCGGGCAATTACATGGGCAAGAACTACGGGAAGATCACGCTGGTGGCGGATGACCGGGTCGAGCTGGTCGAGATCGTCCCGGACGGGATGGGCGGCTGGCAGGAGCGCGCCGCCCGCCTCGACCTCAGCGAATAGGCATTTGGGGGGGCTCACGCGATGACGACGAAAATTGCCTCGGCTGATCGGCGCGCCTCGGCGGGGAATGCGCCGGCTTGCCGGCGGCCCCACGGCCGGGCCTTTCTCGCCGGTGTCCTGGGCTGGCTCGCCCTGGCGTGGACCGCCCCCGCCAGCGCGGCGACCCTCGACGCGATGAGCTACTCCTCGCTTCCGGGCGACCGGGTGCAGGTGAAGCTCACCCTCTCGGAGCCCCCGGCGCAGCCGGCGAACTTTGCCATCGACAACCCCGCGCGCATCGCCCTCGACTTTCCCGGGGTCGGCCTGAACGTGGCCCAGAAATCCCAGCCCATCGGGGTCGGCATGGCGCGCAACGTGACCGCCGTCGAGGCGGGCGGGCGCACGCGCGTGGTCCTGAACCTCGTGAGGCTCGTCCCCTACGACGTGAAGGTCGACGGCAACGAGGTCCTCCTGACCCTGGAGGGTGCGGGCGGGGAGCCCGCGGTCACCCCCGCGCGGCGCCTGGCGACCACCGCCAGGGCCGCGGCCGGAGGGCCGCGCAGCGTGGACAACGTGGACTTCCGCCGCGGGGCCTCGGGCGAGGGGCGCGTGCTCGTGACCCTCTCGGACCCCGCCGTCGTGGTCGACAGCCGCGAGGAGGGCGGGAAGATCATCATCGACTTCCTCAACGCGTCCGCGCCCGATCGGGTGCAGCGCAAGCTCGACGTCGTGGACTTCGCCACACCCGTGACCCTGGTGGAGACGGTGGGCCGCAAGGACCGGGTGCGGATGACCATCACGCCCAAGGGGCCGTACGAGTACCTCACCTACCAATCGGACAACCTCTTCACGGCGGAGGTCCGGCCGGTCACCAAGGAGGAAGACGAGAACGCCCGCAAGCCGAAGGGCGCCTACACGGGCGAGCGGCTCTCGCTCAACTTCCAGAACATCGAGGTGCGGGCGGTGCTCCAGCTGCTCGCCGACTTCACGGGCCTCAATCTGGTGGCGAGCGACACCGTGACCGGCGCGCTCACGCTGCGGCTGAAGAACGTGCCCTGGGACCAGGCCCTGGAGATCATCCTGAAGTCCAAGGGGCTCGCGATGCGCCAGGCGGGCAACGTGATCATGGTCGCCCCCACCGAGGAGATCGCGGCCCGCGAGAAGCTCGAGCTCGAGGCGCAGCGCCAGATCGAGGAGCTGTCCCCGCTCACCACGGAGTTCATCCGCGTCAACTACGCCAAGGCCCAGGAGATCGCGGCCCTGCTGAAGGCGGACAAGAACTCGCTGCTCTCGCCCCGGGGCAACGTGACCATCGACGAGCGCACCAACACCCTGCTGGTGCGCGACACGGCCGAGAACCTGGCGAACATCCGCCGGGTGCTCACCGAGCTCGACATCCCCGTGCGGCAGGTCCTGATCGAGTCCCGCATCGTCATCGCGGACGACAAATTCACCAAGGACCTGGGGGTGAAGTTCGGGTACAGCAAGTACACGACCTTCGACGGTGACAGGTTCCTCGGCTGGGGCGGCAAGAAGCCGGGAGACACGGACTACGGCGGCACGGTCTCCTACGAGACGAACGGGAAGGAAAACTACATCGTCGACCTGGCGAATCTCTCGCCCCTCGCCAAGGGCGCCGCCTTCGGTCTGGCGGTCGGCAAGATCGGGAGCTGGATGCTGCAGCTCGAGCTCGAGGCGCTGCAGGTGGAGGGCCGCGGCGAGGTCCTCTCCAACCCGCGGGTGCTCACGGCGAACCGCAAGGAGGCGCTGATCGAGCAGGGCACCGAGATTCCCTACCAGGAGGCCACCTCGAGCGGCGCCACCTCGACCCAGTTCAAGAAGGCGGTGCTCTCCCTGCGGGTCACGCCGCAGATCACCCCGGACGACCGCATCATCATGGACCTGAAGGTCAACAAGGACTCCGTGGGCGCGCAGACGTTCAACGGCGTTCCCACGGTGGACACCAAGACCGTCGACACGCAGGTCCTGGTCAGCCACGGCGAGACCGTCGTGCTGGGCGGCATCTACGAGCGCACCCAGCGCAACCAGGTCGAGCGCGTGCCGTTCTTCAGCGAGATCCCGGTGGTCGGGCACCTCTTCCGCAACAACAGCCAGCGCGACGACAAGACCGAGCTGCTGGTGTTCGTGACCCCGCGCGTGATGAAGGAGTCGCTCTCCGCCCGCTGACACCGGCGTCCTCCTGGCGACGCGCACGGCGCGGACCCGCTCCTCACTGCCGGGCCGGCCCCAACCCTCGCCGGCGGAGGCCCCCCACGGGGCCTCCGCCGCGTCCTCCCTTCCGCGGGGCAGCGGGTTCCTTGGATGGCTTGTCCCGGGGCCGGGCCTGGGGGAGGATCGCGCCCATGAAGGGGGCAACCAACGTCTTTCTGGTAGGGCCCATGGGGGCCGGGAAGAGCACCATCGGGCGCCACCTGGCGCGCGTGCTCGGCCAGCGCTTCGTCGACGCAGACCGGGAGATCGAGGCCAGGACCGGTGCGAGCATCTCCCTCATCTTCGACCTGGAGGGCGAGGCGGGCTTCCGGCGACGTGAGAGCGCGGTCATCGCCGAGCTGGCCGCAGGCGAGGGGCTGGTCGTCGCCACCGGCGGCGGCGCCGTCCTCGACCCCGGCAACCGGGCCGCGCTGCGCCAGCGGGGCACCGTCGTCTACCTGCACGCCCCGCTCGAGGTCCTGATCCGGCGGACGCGCCGGGATCGGGACCGGCCGCTGCTGCAGACCGCGGACCCGCAGGCGAGCCTGGAACGGATCGTCCGCGACCGCGACCCCTTGTACCGCGAGGTTGCGGACCTCGTGATCGAGACCGATCATCGCAGCGTCCCCAGCGTCGTGAGCGAGGTGGCCCGCAGGCTCTCCGCCCTATGAAGACCCTACGCGTCGAGCTCGGCCCGCGCAGCTACCCCATCCACATCGGTCCCGGCCTGCTGGGGCGGGCCGACCTCGTCGTTCCCCACCTCGCGGGGCGTCAGGTGCTCGTGGTCACCAACGAGGTCGTCGCACCGCTCTACCTGGAGCGGGTGCTCGCCGCCTTCGAGGGGCTCGAGACGGCGACCGTCGTGCTCCCCGACGGCGAGGCGCACAAGAACCTCGAGAGCCTCACGCAGGTCTTCGACGCGCTGCTCGAGCACCGGCACGCCCGGGACACGACCGTGGTTGCCCTCGGCGGCGGGGTGGTGGGCGACCTGGCCGGTTTCGCGGCGGCCACCTACCAGCGGGGGGTAGCCTTCGTGCAGCTGCCCACCACGCTGCTGGCCCAGGTGGATTCGTCGGTCGGCGGGAAGACCGGCGTCAATCACCCGCGCGGCAAGAACATGATCGGGGCCTTCCACCAGCCGAGCTGCGTGCTCGCCGACACCGACACCCTCGCGACGCTGGACGACCGCCAGCTGCGGGCAGGGGTGGCCGAGGTCATCAAGTACGGTCTCATCCGGGACCTGGACTTCTTCCTCTGGCTCGAGGACCACCTGGAGGGCGTGTTGCGCCGGGACGCGGACGCCCTCGCGACCGCCATCGAGCGCTCCTGCCGGAACAAGGCCCAGGTGGTGGCCAGCGACGAGCGGGAGACCGGGGTCCGCGCGCTCCTCAACCTGGGGCACACCTTCGGGCACGCCATCGAGACCGGCGTCGGCTACGGCGAGTGGCTCCACGGCGAGGCAGTCGCGGCCGGGATGTGCCTCGCCGCGGACCTCTCGGCCCGGCGGGGCTGGCTGGCGCCCACGGACCGGGAGCGGGTGCGCGCCCTGGTGGCCCGGGCCGGTCTTCCGACCCACCCTCCCGCGAGCCTCGGGGTCGACCGCTTCCTCGATCTCATGGCCGTGGACAAGAAGGTCCGGGGCGGTCGCCTGCGGCTGGTGCTGCTGCGGGACATCGGTGAGGCGGTGCTCACCGACGAATTCGACCCCGGGCTCCTGCGCGCCACCCTTGAAGCGGGCTGAGCCCGCGGGCAGAATCGGGGCGACGAGCCCTCCGCCGCCACCCCCCCGGCCTCCGAGCCCATCCGCGTGACACCCGTGCGCCTGCCCACATCCCCCGGGGCCCAGCACCTTGCCCCCTACGCCTGCCGCGACGACCGCTCCCGCGGGCGCCGGTACCCCGAGCCCGCCCCTTCCTACCGGGGCGAATTCCAGCGGGACCGCGATCGCATCGTGCACTCCGCTGCGTTCCGCCGGCTCGAGTACAAGACGCAGGTCTTCGTGAGCCACGAAGGCGACATGTTCCGAACGCGGCTCACCCATTCCCTGGAGGTGGCCCAGATCAGCCGGACCATCGCCCGGGTCCTCGGCCTCAACGAAGACCTCTGCGAGGGCATCGCGCTCGCCCACGACCTGGGGCACACCCCCTTCGGGCACGCCGGCCAGGACGCCCTGAACACCTGCATGACCCCGTACGGAGGCTTCGAGCACAACCTCCAGTCCCTGCGCGTGGTCGACGTCCTGGAGGAGAAGTACGCGGAGTTCCCGGGGCTCAACCTCACCTTCGAGACCCGGGAGGGGATCCTGAAGCACTGCGCCCGGGAGCACGCCGCCGCGCTCGGCGACGTGGGTGAGCGCTTCCTCACGGGCCGTCAGCCGAGCCTGGAGGCGCAGGTCACCAACCGGGCCGACGAAATCGCCTACAACAGCCACGACGTGGACGACGGGCTGCGGGCGGGGTTTCTCACCGTGGAGCGGCTGCGCGAGACCGCCCTGTTCCGGGGCGCCCACGACGAGGTGCAGGGCCGCTGGCCCGGCCTGCCCCTGCGCAGGACCATCCACGAGGTCATCCGCCGCATGATCCACCGCCAGGTCGTCGACCTCGTCGACGCAACGGCCGCGGCGGTCGCCGAGCGTGGGCCGGACGGGGTAGACTCGATACGCGCCGCGGGCGAGCCGCTGGTCCGGTTCGGACCGGTCATGCACGAGCGGCACCTGGAGCTCAAGCGGTTCCTGAGCGAGCACCTGTACCGCCACTACCGCGTGCACCGGATGGCGCTGAAGGCGAGGCGCATCGTGCGCGAGCTCTTCGAGGCCTTCATGGCCGACCGCCGCATCCTGCCCCCGGATTCCCAGGCACACCTCCGGGAGCTGGAGGAGCGCGAGGGGCCGAGTGGCGCCGCCCGGGGTATCGCCGACTACGTGGCCGGGATGACCGACCGCTTCGCAATACGGGAGCACGCCCGCATCTACCAGCCGACGGAGCTCACCTGAGGGGTGCACACATCGATGCCCACGGACTGGATCCAGCACTTCGGGCTGCGTGAAGACCCGTTCAGCAGCGGCGACGAGCCGTTCTTCCTCACGCCGCAGCTCAACCAGCGAGTCAACCTCATCCTGCACCTGGTGCAGTACAGCGACCAGATGCTGGTGGTCACCGGACCGCGGGGCAGCGGGAAGACGGCGCTCATCGGCCGCCTGCTGAGTGACGCGGGGCCGCGCTGGCGGGCGTGCCTCCTCGAGGCCGGTGCGGAGATGGACGCCGGACTCCTGCTGTCCGAGGTCCTGGCGGGGTTCGGCCTGCCCGAGCGCAGCGCCACCACGGGAGACCCGGTGTCGGCGCTCGAGGCCTACCTCGCGGGGTTGCGAAAGGGCGCCATGCGGCCCGTGCTGGTGGTCGACGAGGCCCACCTCCTGCCGACGACCAGCATCGACCCGCTCGTTCGGCTCGCGGGGGAGCGCAAGCGGCTGGGGCTCGCGGTCGTCCTGTTCGGGGAGCCGCCGCTGCTGGAGCGCGTGAGCCGCAGCGTCGGCGGCGGGCTGCTGCACGTCGTCGACATCCCGGCGCTCACCGAAGAGCAGGTGGGCGAGTACCTGGACCTGCGCCTCGGCTGGGCGGGCCTGAAGGGTCGTCGACCGTTCAACGGCGAGGCCATACGGGTCCTCTGGAAGAGCTCCCGGGGACTGCCCGGGGTGCTGAATCAAGCCGCCGCCCGGTTCCTGGCCAATCGCGCGGAAGCGGGGCCGGGCGGGGTGCTCGGCATCCTCCGGCCCATCGGTCGGTGGCTCGGCCGCAACCGCAAGCTGGTGGCCGCGGCGGCCGGCGTGGTGGGGGTGTCCGCCCTCGCCGGGGCGGCGGCGTGGCTGATCGCCGCGAGCGAGCCGGTTCCGACGGTCGCCACCACCATCCCCCTGCGCGAGGGCTCCAACCGTGGGACGGAGCCGGTGCAACCCCGGGTGAGGGAGCCCCGCGCACAGCCCGTGCCCCCGACGTCCGCCACGTTTCCGCCGGTCTCGCCCGAGGCGGCCCGCGCCCTGCAGCAGCGCCCACCCGCGCGGCCGCCGGAGACGCAGCGCCCCCCCCAGGGCCCGCCGGAGGTCACCGAGACCGCCCGTCCGTCACCCGGCCCGGCCAGCGAGCGTACGCCGCGGCCGGCTCCAACAACCCAGCCGGCCCAGCCGCCCCAACTCGCCCAAGCGGCCCAGCCGACCCCACCGGCCCAGCCGGCACCACCGCCGCCCGCCAGGCCGGCTCCGACCAGGCCGGAGCCCACTCCGTCGGACGCACCTCGGCTGGACGAGTCGTGGCTGCTCGCACAGTCCCCTGACAACTTCACGGTGCAGCTGTTCGGGTCCCACGACCGCTACGCCGCGGAGCGCTTCAAGGAGGGCGTTCGGGTCAAGGAGCGGCTGGCGGTGTACCGAACGAGCCGCGACGGTAAGGAC
Source organism: uncultured Ectothiorhodospiraceae bacterium (assembly GCA_937867305.1). Classification (GTDB taxonomy): domain Bacteria; phylum Pseudomonadota; class Gammaproteobacteria; order JAABTG01; family JAABTG01; genus JAGNLM01. The sequence goes on from CALMKJ010000203.1 coordinate 25,564, forward strand.
TGGTTCGTGGTGGTGGCAGGCAGTCACTCCACGCGCGAGGCCGCCCAACGGGCCATCCAGGGCCTCCCCGCGGAGGTCAAGCGCAACAACCCCTGGCCGCGCAGTCTCGCCTCGGTGCAGGAGAGCATCCGGCAGGTCAGCCGGAAGAACTGAGCCCCGCCGAGGCGCCTAGGAGTCCTCGGGACCCCTGTCCTCACGCCGGAAGAGCTGGGCGATCCCCCCCTTGGCCCGGCTGCGCGCCCGGTCTCCGGCCAGCTCGATCGCCTTGCGCCGGGCGTCGACGTACAGGCGCCGCTGCAACTGACCGCGCACCTCCTCCGGCACGTGGAATCCGGTGAGCTCGTTCAGCCGGTTCGGCTCGCGCAGGACCGCCTTCTCCACCTCGGCCAGGAGGTCGGCGTCCACCCGCTCCGGCGGAAGGGGATAGCTCGCGCGCCCGAGCCGCTCGAGGTTCCAGACGTGCAGACGCAGCCCGCCGCGCTCGACATCCACGTCGAAGGTCAGGCTGACCGGGACCACCGGCGCCACGTGGATTGCGAGATGGACCTCGCCGTTCGGGCCGGCAGCCCCGGAGCGGTGGTACTTCTCGCTCACGGTGAAGGGGATGCCATGACGCTGCAGGTATTCGACGTGGTGGGTGACGGCCGCCCGCGAAGACACCACCTCGCGGGCCTTGCCCTCCTCGCCCCGGCAGACGAAGTGCAGCGAAAGGGGGTGCTTGCGCCCTGCCGGGGGGAAGTCGAGCCGATACTCACCCTGGAGCAGGGACTTCAGCTCCGCGAACCCTTCAATCCGGTAGCTGGCGTGCACCTCGCGGGGAAAGTAGGTCAGGCGCGCGTTCAGGTCGTACAGGAACTTGCGCACCCGCTGCAGCGGCTCCTCCACGCGGCGCCAGAACTCCGCACGGGCCTCCGGGGCACTGCCGGCGGGGGCCGCCAGGGAGGATTCCTCGGAAATCCGGTCAGCGCTCACGAACGCAGGGTGCTCGCAGGGTCGGTCGCCGTCTCTATAGCGTACACGCTCACGAATCCTGCACTGAAGCGCCGCCAGGCGCGCCAGTCGGGGCTGGCGTGGCGGAGGGTTCTTCATTAGTCTCTTCACCCCCTGCGCGCAGGAACGCCCGTCTCGCCTCCCCCGTGGGCAAAGAAAGGACACGGAGGGGCCGGGGCGACCGCCGTTCCCCGCGCGCTGACCAACGCAAGCTGCCAATGGGGTCCCCTATGAGCAACGGGTACCGGGCGGGGTCCAGGGGTCTCTATGACCCGGGCTTCGAGCACGACGCCTGCGGCGTGGGTTTTTGCGCCCAGATCGACAACCGCAAGAGCCACGAAATCGTCCGCATGGGCCTGCGGGTCCTGGCCAACCTGACCCATCGCGGGGCAGTGGGCGCCGATCCCCTCGCCGGTGACGGCGCCGGCATCCTCCTGCAGGTGCCCGACGCGTTCCTGCGTGCGGAGTGCGCGAGGCTCGGCTTCGAGCTCCCCCTGGCCGGGGACTACGGCGTCGGCATGCTGTTCCTGCCCCGCGACCCCCTGGGGCGCAAGGCCTGCGAGGAGCTCATCGCACGCCACGTGGAGGCCGAGGGCCAGCGCCTGCTCGGATGGCGCGACGTGCCGACCGACGGCAGCGGGCTCTCGGAGAGCGTGCGGGCCGTCGAGCCCTGCGTGCGGCAGGTGTTCGTGGGCCGTTCCAGCGCCACCCCCGCGGGGGACGCCTTCGAGCGCAAGCTCTTCGTCCTGCGAAAGCAGGTGGAGAACGCGGTGCGGGCCTCGGACATCGCGGACCGCGGGCGTTTCTACGTGCCCTCGCTCTCCTCGCGCACCGTCGTCTACAAGGGCATGCTGCTCGCGGACCAGGTCGCGCCCTACTACCCGGACCTCTCCGACGGGCGCGTGGTGTCGGCGCTCGCCCTGGTGCACCAGCGCTTCTCGACCAACACCTTTCCGTCCTGGGACCTGGCGCACCCGTTCCGGATGATCGCCCACAACGGCGAGATCAACACGCTGCGCGGCAACCTGAACTGGATGGCCGCACGGCGCCACTCGATGCGATCCGAGCTCCTCGGTGACGACCTGCAGAAGCTCTGGCCCCTCATCGCCGAGGGCCAGTCCGACTCGGCCAGTTTCGACAACGCCCTCGAGCTGCTGGTGACGGGCGGCTACTCGCTCGCGCACGCCATGATGATGCTGATCCCCGAGGCGTGGACCGGCAATCCGCTCATGGACGCGAAGCGCCGGGCGTTCTACGAGTACCACGCGGCGTTGATGGAGCCCTGGGACGGCCCCGCAGCGGTCGCCTTCACCGACGGGCGCCAGATCGGCGCGACGCTCGATCGCAACGGCCTGCGCCCCGCGCGCTACCTGATCACGGACGACGGCCTCGTGGTGATGGCCTCGGAGATGGGCGTGCTCGACATCCCCCAGGAGCGGGTCGTGCGCAAGTGGCGCCTGCAGCCGGGAAAGATGTTCCTCATCGACCTGGGGCAGGGCCGCATCATCGACGACGCCGAGTTGAAGGCGAGCCTCGCCGAGGCGAGCCCCTACCAGGAGTGGCTCGACCGCACCCAGATCCGGCTGCGCGAGCTCTCTCCCGACATCGGGCCGATGGCCCCGAACGCCCGCACCCTCCTCGATCGCCAGCAGGCCTTCGGCTACACGCAGGAGGACATCAAGTTCCTGATGACCCCCATGGCCCTCACCGGCCAGGAAGCGGTGGGCTCCATGGGCGCGGACAATCCCATCGCCGTGCTCTCGAAGCGGCCCAAGCCGCTCTTCAACTATTTCCGCCAGACCTTCGCGCAGGTCACCAACCCGCCGATCGACTCGATCCGCGAGGAACTGGTGATGTCGCTCGTCTCGCTGATCGGGCCACGCCCGAATCTGCTGGGCATGCGCGACGCCGGCACGCACCTGCGGCTCGAAGTCGATCACCCGATCCTCACGAACACCGATCTCGCGCGGATCCGCCACATCGAAGACCACACGGGCGGCGCGTTCCGCACCCGCACGCTCAGCGTCTGCTATGCGGCGGCCGACGGCGCCGAGGGCATGGAGGCCGCGCTCGCGGCGCTCTGCGCGAGCGCCGAGGCAGCGGTGCGCGAAGGTCACAACATCCTCGTGCTCTCGGACCGTGCCGTCGACGCCGATCACATTCCCATTCCCGTCCTGCTCGCCACCTCGGCGGTGCACCATCACCTCGTGCGCGCAGGGCTGCGCACCAGCTCCGGTCTGGTGGTGGAGACGGGCGCCGCCCGCGAGGTGCACCACTTCGCGGTGCTGGCCGGTTACGGCGCCGAGGCGGTGAACCCCTATCTCGCCTTCGACACGATCTCCGCGCTGCGCTCCACCCTGCCCGAGAAGCTCTCCGAGGCCGAGCTGCACAAGCGCTACATCAAGGCCGTCGGCAAGGGCCTCCTGAAGGTCATGTCGAAAATGGGGATCTCGACCTACCAGTCCTACTGCGGCGCGCAGATCTTCGACGCGGTGGGCCTCGCGGGCGATTTCGTCGCGAAGTACTTCACCGGCACCGCGAGCCGGGTGGAGGGCGCGGGCCTGCGCGAGATCGCCGAGGAGGCGGCGCGCTGGCACCACGACGCCTACAGCGAGAGCCTGGTCTACGAGAACGCGCTGGACGTGGGCGGCGACTACGCCTTCCGCGCGCGGGGCGAAGACCACGCGTGGACACCGGACACGATCGCGAAGCTACAGCACGCGACGCGCGCGAACGACGCGAAGACCTTCGAGGAGTTCGCGCGGATCATCGACGATCAGAACGAGCGTCTGCTCACGCTGCGCGGACTCTTCGAGCTGAAGCCCGTCGACCAGCCGGTCCCGCTCGAGGAGGTCGAGCCGGCGAAGGAGATCGTGAAACGATTCGCCACCGGGGCGATGTCGTTCGGGTCGATCTCCTACGAGGCGCACACGAACCTCGCCATCGCGATGAACCGCATCGGCGGCAAGTCGAACACCGGTGAGGGCGGCGAGGAATCCGCGCGCTTCCGGCCGCTCCCAAACGGCGACTCGCTGCGCTCGGCGATCAAGCAGGTGGCCTCCGGGCGATTCGGCGTCACCGCGGAGTATCTGGTCAACGCCGACGACGTCCAGATCAAGATGGCCCAGGGCGCGAAGCCCGGCGAGGGCGGCCAGCTGCCGGGGCACAAGGTGGACGCGGTCATCGCGCGGGTGCGCCACTCCACGCCCGGCGTCGGTCTCATCTCACCGCCACCGCACCACGACATCTATTCGATCGAAGACCTCGCGCAGCTCATCTTCGACCTCAAGAACGTCAACCCGCACGCCCGCATCAGCGTCAAGCTCGTCTCCGAGATCGGCGTCGGCACCGTGGCGGCGGGCGTCGCGAAGGCGCACGCAGACCACGTGACCATCTCCGGCCACGACGGCGGCACCGGCGCATCGCCGCTCACTTCGATCAAGCACGCGGGCTCGCCCTGGGAGATCGGCCTCGCGGAGACCCACCAGACGCTGGTGCTGAACCGCCTGCGCGGGCGCATCGCCGTGCAGGTGGACGGCGGCATCCGCACGGGACGCGACGTGGTGATCGGCGCGCTCCTCGGCGCCGACGAGTTCGGATTCGCCACCGCGCCGCTCGTGGTCTCCGGCTGCATCATGATGCGCAAGTGCCACCTGAACACCTGCCCGGTGGGCGTCGCCACCCAGGACCCGGAGCTGCGCAAGCGATTCACCGGGAAGCCCGAGCACGTCATCAACTACTTCTTCTTCGTCGCCGAGTCCGTACGCCGGCTCATGGCGCAGCTCGGCTTCCGCACGTTCGACGAGATGATCGGGCGCGCGGACCGCCTCGACATGCGCCGCGCCGTGCAGCACTGGAAGGCGAAGGGCGTCGACCTGTCCGCGGTGCTGCACCGCCCGGAGCTTCCGGGCGAAGTCGCCAGGCACCGCTGCGAGGCGCAGGACCACGGGCTCCATCGCGCCCTCGACCTGCAGCTCATCCCCCAGGCGATGCCGGCGCTCGAGCGGCGCGAGCCGGTGGTGATCGAGACCCCCGTGCGCAACCTCCATCGCGCCGTGGGGGCGATGCTCTCGGGCGAGGTCGCGAGGCGCTTCGGCCACGCCGGCCTGCCCGACGACACCATCCACATCCGCCTGAAGGGCACCGCCGGGCAGAGCTTCGGGGCCTGGCTCGCGCGGGGCGTGACGCTCGAGCTCGCGGGCGAGGCGAACGACTATGTGGGCAAGGGGCTCTCGGGGGGCCGGATCGTGGTCTACCCGCCCGCGGGCTCCCGGATCGTTCCCGAGGAGAACATCATCGCCGGCAACACCGTGCTCTACGGGGCGATCGAAGGCGAGTGCTACCTGCGGGGCGTCGCCGGCGAGCGGTTCGCGGTGCGCAATTCAGGCGCGGTGGCGGTGGTCGAGGGCGTCGGCGACCACGGGTGCGAATACATGACCGGCGGCTGCGTGGTGGTGATCGGGGCCACCGGCCGCAACTTCGCCGCGGGCATGAGCGGGGGCGTGGCCTACGTGCTCGACGAGCGGGGAGACTTCGACCGGCGCTGCAATCTGGCGATGGTGGAGCTCCAGCCGGTCGCCGCGGAGGACGCCGCCCTCGAGTCCCGCGCCCACCAGGGCGGCGACCTCGAGCACCACGGGCTGGTGGACGTCATGCGCGACATGACCCGCGACGACGGCCAGCGCGTCCACGCCCTCGTGGCTCGGCACGCGGAGCTGACCGGCAGCGCCCGGGCCCGGGAGATCCTGGCCCGCTGGGAGCACTACCTGCCGAAATTCGTCAAGGTCATGCCGGTCGACTACCGGCGCGCGCTCGAGAAGATGTCCGGCACGCAGTCCACCGGGCCGCGTGCCGCGGCGGGAGGGCACTGAGCGATGGGCAAGCCCACGGGGTTCATGGAGATCAGCCGTCAGGACCGGGGCCAGGCGCCGGTCGCCGACCGCATCCACCACTATCGGGAGTTCGTGATCCCCCTCTCCGACGAGGAGGTCGGCAAGCAGGGCGCGCGCTGCATGGACTGCGGCATCCCCTTCTGTCACAACGGCTGCCCGCTGAACAACCTGATCCCGGACTGGAACGACCTCGTCTACCGGGGTAACTGGCGGCGCGCCCTCGAGGTGCTCCACGCCACCAACAACTTCCCCGAGCTCACCGGCCGCGTCTGCCCCGCGCCCTGCGAGGCGTCCTGCACGCTCAACATCAACGACAAGCCGGTGGCCATCAAGACGATCGAGTGCGCGATCATCGACAGGGCCTGGGAGGAGGGCTGGATCGAGCCCCACATCCCGAGCCATCGCACGGGCATGCGGGTCGCGGTGGTCGGCTCCGGCCCCGCCGGCCTCGCCTGCGCCCAGCAGCTCGCCCGCGCCGGCCACAAGGTGCATGTGTACGAGAAGCACGACCGGATCGGCGGTCTGCTGCGCTACGGGATCCCCGATTTCAAGATGGAGAAGCACCTGATCGACCGCCGCATCTCCCAGATGCACGCCGAGGGCGTCAACTTCCACCCCCTGACGCACGTGGGCGTCGACTATCCGGCGAAGCGGTTGCTGGACGAGTTCGACGCCGTCGTGCTCGCCGGCGGGTCGGAGAGGCCCCGGGACCTCCAGGTCCCCGGGCGGGAGCTCGGGGGGATCCTGTTCGCGCTCGACTTCCTGCCCCTGCAGAACCGGCGCGTCGCGGGCGACCGCGTGAGCGGCGTCACCGCGGCGGGCAAGAACGTCGTGGTGATCGGCGGCGGCGACACCGGCTCGGACTGCATCGGAACCTCCGTGCGCCAGGGGGCGCTCTCCATCACGCAGCTCGAGATCCTGCCGCGGCCGCCGGAGCACGAGGACAAGCCCCTCACCTGGCCCCTCTGGCCGAATAAGCTGCGCACCTCGTCCTCCCACGAGGAGGGGGCGAGGCGCGAGTGGGCGGTCTCCACGAAGGCCTTCCACGGCGAGAACGGGCACGTCACCCACATGACCGTGGTCCGGGTCGACTGGCAGAAGGACGGGGCCGGCAACTGGCGGATGGCCGAGGTCCCCGGCAGCGAATTCACGCTGAAGGCCGATCTCGTCCTCCTCGCCATGGGCTTCGCGCACCCCGTGCACGAGGGACTCCTGGCGGAGGTGGGCGTCGCGCTCGACCCCCGGGGCAACGTGCGAGCCGACACCGTCGGCTACCAGACCTCGGTTCCCCGCGTCTTCGCCGCGGGCGACATGCGCCGGGGTCAGTCTCTGGTGGTCTGGGCCATCCGCGAGGGGCGCCAGTGCGCCCGCGCGGTGGACGAGTTCCTGATGGGGCGGTCCGAGCTGCCGGGGTAGCCTTGGGGTCGGGAGGCTCGCGCGGCGCCGGAGGTTCCGCGACAATGGGGGACCCGAGACTGCGGAAGGCGTCATGACCCCCCTCGAGAACGATCGCTTCCTGCGCGCGCTGCTGCGCGAGCCCGTCGACGTGACCCCCGTCTGGATCATGCGCCAGGCGGGCCGCTACCTGCCGGAGTACCGGGAGACCCGCGCCCGCGCCGGGAGCTTCCTCGCGCTCTGCCAGACCCCGGACCTCGCCTGCGAGGTGACGCTGCAGCCCCTCGACCGGTTCCCCCTGGACGCGGCGATCCTGTTCTCGGACATCCTCACGGTGCCCGACGCCATGGGGCTCGGGCTGGGGTTCGAGGAGGGGGAGGGACCGCGGTTCGAACGTCCCGTGCGCAGGGCCGGCGACATCGCGGCGCTGCCGGTGCCGGACCCCGAGCGGGAGCTGCGCTACGTGATGGACGCGGTGCGCCTGATCCGCCGGGAGCTCGCCGGGCGCGTGCCCCTCATCGGCTTCTCGGGCAGCCCCTGGACCCTCGCGACCTACATGGTCGAGGGGGGAACGAGCAAGGAATTCCGCATCGCCAAGGGCATGCTCTACGACGACCCGAGCCGGATGCACGAGCTCCTGGAGAAGGTCACCCGGGCGGTCACGGCGTACCTGAATGCCCAGGTGGCAGCCGGGGCCCAGGCCCTGATGATCTTCGACACCTGGGGCGGCGCGCTCTCCACCCGTGCCTACCGGGAATTCTCGCTGGCCTACATGGCCCGGGTGGTCGAAGGGCTCAGCCGCGTCGCCGAGGGCAGGCGGGTACCGGTGATCCTGTTCACCAAGGGCGGGGCGAGCTGGCTGGAGGACATGGCCGGCTCCGGCTGTGACGCCCTGGGGGTCGACTGGACCCTCGAGATCGGCGAGGCCCGCCGGCGCGTGGGCGACCGGGTCGCGCTGCAGGGCAACATGGACCCCAGCGTGCTGTACGCGTCCCCGGAGAAGATCCGCGCCGAGGTGGCCGCCATCCTTGCGAGCTACGGTCCGGGCACCGGCCACGTCTTCAACCTGGGCCACGGGGTGCACCCCCAGGTGCGTCCGGAGCACGTGGGGGCCTTCGTGGAGGCGGTGCACGACCTGAGCCGGCCGTACCACAGCTGACACCGTGCCGGAGCTGCCCGAGGTCGAGACCGCCCGGCGCGGGATCGCACCGCACCTCGAGGGCCGAAGGATCGAGCGGCTCACGGTGCGCGACCGGCGGCTGCGCTGGCCGGTTCCGGCAGGGCTCGAGGGCGAGGTTCGGGGCCAGACGGTCCTGGCCGTGGACCGCCGGGGTAAGTACTTGCTCCTGCGCACTGCGTCGGGAACGCTCATTCTCCACCTGGGGATGTCCGGAAGTCTCCGGGTCGTGGGGGCCGCAGACCCACCGGCGACCCACGACCACCTGGACCTGGTGGTCGAGGGCGGAACGGCGCTGCGCCTCACCGACCCGCGCCGCTTCGGCTGCCTGCTCTGGACCCGCGGGGACCCCGCCCGCCACCCCCTCATCGCAACCCTCGGCCCCGAGCCCTTCGACGCGGCCTTCTCGGGGGAGTACCTCTTCCGTCTGAGCCGGGGGCGCCGGTGCGCGGTCAAGGCCTTCCTGATGGATGGCCACGTGGTCACCGGCGTCGGCAATATCTACGCGAGCGAGTCCCTGTTCCTCGCGGGCATCCACCCCGCCCGCGCCGCCGGGAGGGTCGCCCGAACCCGCTACGGGCGGCTCGCCGAGGCGGTGCGCACGGTCCTCGGCGAGGCCATCCGGGCCGGCGGCACGACCCTCCAGGACTTCGTCGGCGCCGACGGCAGACCCGGCCACTTCTCCCGGCAACTGCGCGTGTACGACAGGGAGGGTGAGCCTTGCGGTGTGTGTGGGCACTTACTCCGGCGGCGGGTCATCGCCCAGCGCGCGGCCTTCTTCTGCCCCCGGTGCCAGCGCTGAAGCCCCCGGCGCAGGGCGCGGGTCGCCGGGTATAATCCCGCCGAGCGCCGACCGGGCGCCGCCAGCCCCCTGCGCGATCGATGTCCCGCCGACGCCGGTCCGACCGATTCTTCGTGGTTCTCGCAGTCCTCGCCCTTCTCGCCGGGGCGACCCTGGGGGACGCGCTGCTGCGCGGGCCGGCAGGGCAGGGGGCCGGGGGAGCGGGGTCGATCGCCGGGCAGTGGGGCCTGACGGACCTCGCCCTGGCCACGGCGGCCCGCTACACCCGGCACCCCGCCGTCGCGGACCGGCACGCCGCCTTCCAGGACCACCCCGGGGCCCTCGACCACTTCCCCTCGGGGGCGGTGGTCCCGCCGCCGCCCCACCTGCGAGCCCCCTGAGACCGTGCTCGCGCGCCAGCGCTACCTCCTGGACTACACGCTGGCGGCCCTCCTGCGGCGCAAGGGCCGCCATCTCTCACTGCTCCTGGTCTACGGGGCCCTGGTCTTCGCCCTCGCCTCCGTCCTGCTCTTCGGGTCGGCCCTGCGCCGGGAGGCCAGGGCGCTCCTGCAGGACGCGCCCGAGCTGACCGTCCAGCGGCTCGTCGCGGGCCGGCACGACCCGATCCCCGCTGCCTATCTCGCAGAGGTCCGGAAGATCCGGGGCGTGGCCGCTGCCGAGCCCCGTCTCTGGGGCTATTACTACGACCCGGCGAGCGGCGCCAACTACACCGTGCTCGTGCCCGCGACCGACCCGCCGCCCGCCGGCTCCGCGCGGGTCGGCCGGGGCGTCGCGCGCTCCCGGGGCCTCGCGGTGGGGGACGTCGTCGCCTTTCGCGACGCCCGGGCGGAGCCGCTCCCGCTGCGGGTCACGCACCTGCTCGATCCGGCGAGCGAGCTCCTGACCGCCGACCTCTTCCTGGTCGCCGAGGGGGACTTCCGGCGCTGGCTCGGGGTCCCCGAGGGCCTCTACACCGATCTCGCCCTGCGGGTGCGCAACGGGCGCGAGGTGCGTACGGTGGCGGACAAGGTCACCCGGGCCCTGCCCGACACCCGGCCGGTGCTCCGGGAGGAGGTGGCGAGGACCTACGACGCGGTCTTCGCCTGGCGCGAGGGGGTGGGGCTGCTGCTCCTCTGCGCGGCGCTCTTCGCCTTCGCCATCTTCGCCTGGGACCGGGCGTCGGGCCTCTCGGCAGAGGAGCGCCGCGAGATCGGCGTCCTCAAGGCCGTGGGGTGGGACACCGGGGACGTGCTGCGCATGAAGCTCTGGGAAGGAGCGGTCGTCTCCCTCACCGCATTCCTTCTGGGCTACGTCCTCGCGTACGCCCACGTCTTCTGGGCCGGCGCCCCGCTGCTCGCTCCGCTCCTCAAGGGCTGGGCGACGCTCTACCCGGAGTTCCGGCTGGTCCCCCACGTGGAGCCCGCCGGGGTGCTGGCCCTGTTCGCCCTGACGGTCGTGCCCTACACCGCCGTGACCCTGGTGCCCACCTGGCGCGCAGCCGTCGCGGACCCCGACGCCGTGATGCGGGGGGCACAGGAGTGATCCGGCTCGAGGACGTCCGCAAGGCCTTTCACCAGGGCAGCCCGAACGAGGTCTGGGCCGTCCGGGGCGTCACGCTCACCATCGAGCCGGGGTCCGTGACGGTGTTCCGGGGGCCGAGCGGGTCGGGAAAGACGAGCCTGGTGTCGCTCGTCGGGTGCCTCGCCCGACCGACCTCCGGCCGCGTGCGCCTGGGCGACCGCCTGGTCTCGGCCCTCCCGGAGAAGTTCCTGGCCGAGCTGCGCCGGCGCACCTTCGGCTTCGTGTTCCAGCAATTCCACCTGGTCCGGGGGCTCAGCGTGCTCGAGAACGTCATGCTGCCGGCCTACCCCGAGGCCCCACCCTACGCCGAGCTGCGGGCGAGGGCCGAGGGGCTCCTCGGGCGCCTCGGGATCAGCGACCGCGCCGGGGCGCGGTCGGAGTGGCTCTCGGGGGGCGAGGCCCAGCGGGCCGCCATCGCGCGCGCCCTGGTGAACGACCCCCAGGTGTTGATTGCCGACGAGCCCACCGCGAACCTCGACACCGAGCGCTCGCGCGACTTCCTCGAGATCGTCGCGGGGCTCAAGGCCGAGGGGCGCACGGTGATCCTCACGAGCCACGACCCCCTGGTGTGCGAGGCACCCCTGGTGGACCGGGTGGTCCCCCTGCGGGACGGGCGGGTCGAAGGCGCCGCCTGACCGGGGAATCCCCTTCCGGAGCCATCTCCATGCTGCTCCATCCGCCCGTCCTGGCCCTGCTCGTCGTCTCCTCCCTGGTGACCGCGGGGCTGGCGCTCGGGGTACCGTTCGCGCTCCGGGTCGTGCGCCACTGGGACCTGGCGAGCGGGAGCGAGCGGCAGGTCCGGCTCGAGCGCGGGACCTCCCTGGTGTCGGCGGTGCTGGGGCTGGTGCTGGCCGCCCAGGCCCTGTCGCTCGGGCTCTTCGTCTTCGCCGCCGAGTCGCTCTCGAGCCAGATCACGGGCGCCATGTGCGCCACGGGCACCCTGAACGCGACCCCCTTCGGCTTCCCTGCCCTGGGCCTGAAGGTGGCGCTCTTCTTCGGCGCCGCGGTCTGGCTCGCCCTCGACCGGCTTGACCGGGACGGCGACGACTACCCCCTGGTGCGGGGCAAGTACGCCCTCCTGGTCGGCCTGGCGCCGCTTGCGGCCGCCGAGGCCCTGCTGCAGTTCCTGCACTTCGCGGGGCTCTCGCCCGAGGTCATCACCTCCTGCTGCGGGTCGCTCTTCAGCGTCGAGGGCGCGGGGGTGGCCGCGGAGGTCGCCGGGCTGCCGCCCGGCCCTGCGATGGCGGCCTTCTACCTCAGCGGGGCCCTCGTGCTGGCGCTCGCGGCCCGGACCTGGTGGACGGCGGGCCGCGGCGGGGCCGTGTTGGGGGCGGGAGCCGCGCTGGGGGCGGCAGCCGTGACTGCCTTTGCGGCCGCCCTGGCGGGCGTGGTGTCCTTCCTCTCCGTCTACGTGTACGAAAGCCCTCACCACCACTGTCCCTTCTGCCTGCTGAAGGGGGGGTACGACTACCTGGGCTACCCGCTGTATTCCGCGCTCTTCGCCGGCACGGCCTGCGCCCTCGCCGCCGCGGTCTCGGGCCCCTTCGCCCGGGTCCGGAGCCTGGCCCTCGCCGCACCGCGCCGCGCAGCCCGCTGCGCGGGCTGGGCCAGCGTCCTGCTCGGGGCCTTCTACCTCCTCTCCACCTGGGCGGTGCTGCGCTCCCACCTGGGGCTCTTTCCGTGAGCCGCTTCCTGCTCGTCCTCGGCCTCGCGCTCACGCTCGCCGCCGGTTGTGACCAGGCCCCCCTGCTGGTCCGCACCGGAATGCAGGCCCCCGCCTTCACGCTGCCCCGGCTGCAGGGGGGAACCGCTGCCTTCCCCGGCGACTACCCGGGGCGCGTGGTCGCCATCCGATTCTGGGCCGACTGGTGCCCCTACTGCCGGCCGGAGATGACCGCGCTGGAACCGGTCTACCGGGGGATCCGGGACCGGGGCCTCGTCCTCCTCGCGGTGAACGTGATGCAGCCCCGGGACGCGGTGGGGCGCTTCGCCCGGGACCTGGACCTCAGTGCCGAGGTGCTGCTCGACGGCGACGGCGCCGTGACCCGGGCCTACGGGGTGATGGGCCTGCCGGTGACCGTGGTGGTGGACCCCGCGGGGGTGGTGCGGGGCCGGATTGTGGGAGAATCGAGCCCGGAGACCTTCCTCGGGATGGTCGAGCCCCTGCTGCAGGCGAGGGAGACGGTGGAGCGATGACGAGCCGGAGGAGGTGGTTGCGGGGGGGACTGGGCACCCTTTCCCTGATGGTGCTGGCGGCCGTGCCGGCCGTCCCGCGGGCGGGACCGGTGGAGACGCCAGCGCCGGGCGCCCGGGACACCTGCCCGGTCTGCGGGATGTTCGTGGCCCGCTACCCCGAGTGGGTGGCGACGGTCCTCTGGCAGGACGGCCACGCTGCCCACTTCGACGGCGCGAAGGACCTCTTCAAGTACCTGCTGGACCTGCGGCGCTACGAGCCCGACCGACCGCCCGAGGGCGTGAGGGCCGTCGCGGTCACCGAGTACTACGGACTCGCCCGGATCGACGCCCGCGACGCGTGGTACGTCGTCGGCTCGGACGTGCTGGGCCCCATGGGCCACGAGCTGGTCCCGCTGGCCACCCGGGCCGACGCGGAGGAGTTCCTGCGCGACCACCGGGGGCGACGCATCCTGCGCTTCGACGAGGTCGACCGCCCCTGGCTGGAAAGGCTGGATGCCGGCCGCCTCGACTGACGGCCGCCTCGACTGACGGCCGGCCGGCGCGCCGGTCCCGAACGACTGTCCCGGACTACTGGGCGTTCAGGCGGTTGAACTTCTCCTGCAGCTGCTCCTTCGTCTCCGGGTGCGCGGGGTCCGGCTGGATGCACTCCACGGGACAGACCGAGACGCACTGGGGCTCGTCGAAGAAGCCCACGCACTCCGTGCAGAGCGACGGGTTGATGACGTAGTGGTCGTCGCCCTGGGAGATCGCCTCGTTCGGGCACTCGGGCTCGCAGACGTCGCAGTTGATGCACTCTTCGGTGATCACGAGGGCCATTGCGTTACCGCCTCTCTGATGGATTGACGCCGTTAGGATAACCGAAACGCCGCGCCAGGGCAGCAGTCACCGGCTGGGGTACGAAGGGGCTGACGTCGCCGCCGAGGGCCGCGAGCTCCCGGACCAGGGTCGAGGAGATGAAGCCGAACTGCTCGGCAGGGGTGAGGAACAGCGTCTCCACGGTGGGCACCAGGCGCCGGTTCATGCTGGCCAGCTGGAACTCGTACTCGAAGTCCGACACGGCCCGCAGGCCGCGCAGGATAACCGACGCCCCCTGGGCCACCACGAAGTCGACCAGAAGCCCGTCCAGACGGCGGACCACCACGTTCGAGTGGGCGGGAACCGCCTGCTCGGCGAGCGCCAGGCGCTCCTCGATGGGGAAGAAGGCCTGCTTGTGCGTGCTGGCCGCCACCGCCACGATGACCTTCTCGAAGAGCCTCGAGGCCCGCTCGATCAGGTCGCAGTGCCCGTTCGTGATGGGGTCGAAGGTCCCCGGGTAGACGACGGTGAGCGGCATCGTTCTCTCTCCTCAGGCCGGCGCGGGCGGTGCGGTGGGGCGCCGGGCCAGATGGTACCTCACCTCACCGGCCTTGCCGCTGCGCACCACCTCCCAGCCCGCGGGAAGCGTGGCCTCGTCGACGGCCGCCTCGGACTCCAGATAGACGTGGCCGCCGGGCACGAGCAGGCCCCGGGACTCCAGGAGCGCGCAGGCAGGCGCGAGCAGGCCCCTCTGGAAGGGGGGGTCGAGGAACACGATGTCGAAGGACCCGCTCGCCCGGCGCAGCCAGGCGAGCGCCTCGGCCCGGTGGACCTCCAGCCCGGCGGCCCCGAGCCCGGCGGCACCCCACTCGGCCGCGAGCGCGCGGATCCCCGCCACGGCCCGCTCGTTCTCCTCGACCATCACGACCCGCCCCGCGCCGCGGGAGGCGGCCTCGAACCCGAGGGCCCCGCTGCCGGCGAAGAGGTCCAGGCACACCGCCCCCTCGATGACCGGTGCCAGCCAGTTGAAGAGGGTCTCCCGGACCCGGTCCGGGGTCGGGCGAAGGCCGGGCAGGTCCGGCACGGGCAGCCGGCGGCCCCGCCAGCGCCCACCGATGACCCGGACTCGCCCCGGGGCGGCGGGAGTCACGGCGCCCCGGCCGCCGCGCCCTGGGCCGCCTCCCCGGGCTTGCCCACCAGCACCGTGAGCATGCGGTCCGGGTCCACGTGACGCCGGAAGGCGTCCCGGACCGCCTCGCGCGTGACCGCCCGCACCCGGTCGGTGAAGGTGGCAAGGTAGTCGAGGGGGAGACCGTAGAAACCGATGGAGGCGATCTGCCCGAGAACCTTCTTGTTGCTGTCGACCCGCAGGGCGAAGCCGCCGGTGATGTTGCGCCGGGCGGCGTCGAGCTCGTCCTCCGTCGGTCCCTCCGCGATGAAGCGGCGCAGGGTGCCGAGGGCCACGGAGAGGGCCTCGCCCGCCTGCTCGTTCCGGGTCTGCAGGCCGATCAGGAAGGGCCCCGGCACCCGCATGGGCGCGATGGCGCTGTAGACGCTGTAGGAGAGCCCGCGCTTCTCCCGCACCTCCTCGGCGAGGAGGGAGACGAGGCCGCTGCCGCCGAGCGCGTGGTTGCCCACGTAGAGCGCGAAGTAGTCCGGGTCGGCCCGCGTGACGGTGGCGTCCCCGAGGCGCACGTGGGTCTGGCTCGAGGGGTGGTCCACCCGCAGGGTCCGCGCCTCCCCGATGCGCCCCGCGGACGGCAGGGGCGGGGGCGGCTCCCCCGCCGGCAGCCCCCCCACCAGGCGCTCGGCGAGCCGCTCGGCACCGGCCCGGTCCAGGTCGCCCACGATGGACACGACCGCGTTGCGCCCCACGTAGTGGCGCGCGTGAAAGGCCCGAACCTCCTCCCGGGTAAGGCCCCGCAACCCCTCCACGGTCCCCTCCGGGGGCGAGGCATAGGGGTGACCGCCATAGAGGGCGCGGAAGAACTCGCGCTCGACCCGGTCGTCGGGGGACTGCTCCACCTGCCGCAGCGCCACCAGCATCTGGGCGCGCACCCGCTCGAACGCGTCGGCCGCGAAGTCCGGGCGGGTGACGACGTTCGCTGCGAGCTCGAGGGCGGCCTCCAGCGTGGGGGCGTCGCTCAGGGTCCGGAGCTCCGCGCTGGCCATGTCGCGCTGGGAGGCCGTCGCGAAGTTGGCACCGAGCGCGGCGAAACGCTCGGCGATGGCGTCCGCCGAGAGCCCTCCCGCGCCCTCGGCGAGCAGGCCATTGGTCAGGCGCGCGAGCCCCGGGCGGTCCCCGTCGCGGGAACCGGCCGCGTCGAAGAGGACGCTCACGTCCACGATGGGCAGCTCGCGGGCCTCCACGAACAGCACCCGGGCCCCGTTGGCCGTCCGCCAGGAGGTGATGGTGGGCAGGGCCTGAACGGACAGGCTCAGGGCGGCGAGGGCCACCAGGGCGAGGAGCGCAAGGGGCCTAGCGCCCATGGGACCTCCCCGCCGGCGTGGTACCGCCGGCACTGTGGGTGGTGCGCCCGGCCGGCCGGGGCTCCAGGTGAGCGACGGTGAGCGAGGCGTCCACCAGGTACTTGCGGGCCACCGCGTGGACCTGCTCGGGCGTCACCGCCCGGATGCGGTCCACGTACTCCTCGCCGATCCGCCACCCCGCCCCCACGGTCTCCAGTCGGCCGAGGCGCATGGCCTGGGCCATCACGGAGTCCAGCTGGTAGACGTCGGAGGCGACCACCTGGGTCTTCACCTTCTCCAGCTCCGCCGGGTCGACGGGGGCCTCCCGCAGGCGGCTCACCTCCTCGCGGAGCTTCGCCTCGACCTCCCCGACGGTGCGCCCCCCCGCCGGCGTCGCCGCGACCGTGAACAGGGTCGTCATGCGGTCGAAGGGGTCATAGGAGGCGCCCGCGTCGGCCGCGATCTCCTCCCCCCGCACCAGCCGACGCTGCAGGCGCGCGCTCTCGTCGCCCCCGAGCACCGCCGCCAGCACGGCCAGGGCATAGGGCTCCCAGTCCTCCCGCGCTTCCTTGACGGTGGGCGCCTTGTAGCCCAGCACCAGGTAGGGCAGCTCCGCCGGGGCCGACACGACGACCCGCCGCAGCCCCGTCTGCTCCACCTCCGGGCGCGGCTTCGGCGGCCGCACCTCGGCCGGCGGCAGCGGCCCGAAGTGCTCGCGCGCGAGCGCCAGCACCGCCTCGGGCTCCACGTCGCCCACCACCACCAGTGTGGCGTTGTTGGGGGCGTACCAGCGCCGGTACCAGTCCTTCAGGTCCTGGAGCGTGTAGGCCTCGATGTCCGCCATCCAGCCGATGACCGGGTGGCGGTACGGGCTCGTCTGGTACGCGGTCGCCTGGAACACCTCGTAGGTGAGGGACTCGGGCTCGTCCTCCGTGCGCAACCGACGCTCTTCGGAGACGACCGCCCGCTCCTTCAGGAAGTCCTCCTCCCGCAGCCGGAGACCCGCCATGCGGTCCGCCTCCAGCCGGAAGCTCACCTCCAGGCGGTCGGAGGCGAGGTTCTGGAAGTACGCCGTGTAGTCCTGCCCGGTGAAGGCGTTCTCCCGGCCCCCCTCGGCCGCGATCAGGCGGGAGAACTCCCCGGGGCCGTAGGTCTCGGTCCCCTTGAACATCATATGCTCCAGCATATGACTTATGCCGGTGATTCCGTCGTGCTCGTAGCTGGAGCCCACCCGGTACCAGACCTGGGAGACCACCACCGGCGCCCGCCGGTCCGGCTTGACCAGCACCCGGAGCCCGTTGTCCAGCACGTACTCGTGCACCCGTCCCCCGGCGCCGGCCGGCACCGCCAGGACCGCGCCCACCAGCAAGATCACCCACGTCCAGCCGCCCACCCGCCTGCCCATCGTCCGCTCCGTTCACCCGGAGGTGCTAGCATTGACCCGCACTGAGACCGCGCGCGAGGCCCCATGTTCCTGTCCCGTCGAGATCCCGCCGCCCCGAACGGAGATTCCGGCCGTTCCGGCCTGCTTTCCCGCCTGCGCCGGGGGCTCGAGCGGACCCGCGCCGGACTCACCGAGAAGCTCTCCGCCCTGGTGCTCGGGCGCCGGGCCATCGACGCCGAGCTCCTGGAGGAGATCGAGACGGTGCTGCTGACGGCCGACGTGGGCGTCGAGGCGACCCGCGACATCCTCGCACGTCTCACCGCTCAGGTCGCGCGCCGCGAGCTCGGTGATGCCGAGGCCCTGTACCGCGCCCTGCGCGAGGACATGATCGCCGTCCTGCGGCCCGCCGCGATACCCCTCACGGTCCCTGCGCCGGGTGAGGGTACCCACGTCATCCTGGTCGTGGGGGTGAACGGCGCCGGCAAGACCACCACCATCGGCAAGCTGGCCCACCGGCTGCGGGCCGAGGGCCGCTCGGTGATGATGGCGGCCGGGGACACCTTCCGGGCCGCCGCCGTGGAGCAACTCCAGCGCTGGGGCGAGCGCGTGCAGGCGCCGGTCATCGCCCAGCAGACCGGGGCCGATTCCGCTTCGGTCGTGTACGACGCGCTCCAGGCCGCCCGGGCCCGGCGCGTCGACGTGCTGCTGGCGGACACCGCGGGGCGCCTGCACACGCGGGAGCCCCTGATGGAGGAGCTGAAGAAGGTCCGCCGGGTCCTGGCCAAGGTCGACCCGACGGCGCCCCACGAGGTCCTCCTGGTCCTGGACGCCGGCACCGGCCAGAACGCCCTGTCCCAGGCGCGCCACTTCCAGAGCGCGGTACAGGTGACGGGCCTCGCCCTCACCAAGCTGGACGGGACCGCGAAGGGCGGCATCGTATTCGCCATCGCCCGGGAGCTGGGACTACCCATCCACTTCATCGGGATCGGCGAGGGCGTCGAGGACCTCCGGCCGTTCGACGCCGAGGCCTTCGTGGACGCACTGCTGGAGCACTGAGCTGCGCCTCTGCTCGTGATCACCTTCGACGACGTCAGCAAGAGCTACCCCAACGGACACCAGGCCCTGTCCCACGTGAGCCTGCACGTGGACGCGGGCGAGATGATCTTCGTGACAGGGCACTCGGGTGCGGGCAAGAGCACGCTCTTGCGGCTCGTGGGCCTCATCGAGCGCAGCACCCAGGGGCAGGTGATCGTGGGGGGGCAGAACCTGGGCAAGCTCTCTCCCCGCCGCGTGCCCTATTACCGGCGCAGGGTCGGGATCACCTTCCAGGACCACCGGCTGCTGACGGACCGCACCGTGTTCGACAACGTGGCCCTGCCGCTGGTGATCGCGGGCTACAGCCATCGGGAGACCGGGCGCCGGGTGCGCGCGGCCCTGGACCACGTGGGGCTCCTCGGCAAGGAGCGCCACCTCCCCGAGTCGCTCTCCGGTGGGGAGCAGCAGCGGGTCGGCATCGCGCGCGCGGTGGTGAACCGGCCGGCGGTGCTGCTCGCCGACGAGCCCACGGGCAACCTCGACCCCGAACTCTCGCGCGAGGTCATGCGGCTCTTCGTGCGCTTCCAGCAGGTCGGGGTCACGGTGCTCATCGCGAGCCACCACCTGGACCTGATCCGGCAGATGGGCAAGCGCATCCTGTCCCTGCAGTCCGGTCGCCTGGCGACGGACTCCGGGCAGCCGCTGCCATGACCCGCCGGGCACGCCCCGCACGCGCCCGGGCACCGGCCCGGGGTCTGCTGGAGCACTTTTCCGCCTGGCTGACCCGGCACGCCCAGGTGGCGGTGTCGAGCCTCGGGCAGCTGACCCGGACCCCCGGGGCGACCTCGATGACGACGCTGCTCATCGGGATCGCGCTGGCGCTGCCGGCCTCGCTCCACGTGTCCGTCGAGAGCGTGCGCGCGGTGATGGCCGCCTGGGACCGCTCCACCCAGGTCTCGGTCTTCCTGAAGACGGAGGTGGACGACCGCAAGGCGGCGGCCCTGGGAGAGGCGGTGTCCCGCTGGCCCGAGGTGGACGCGGTCCACGTGCTCACCCGCGCCGAGGCCCTCGCCGAATACCGCACCTTCTCCGGCATGGGTGAGCTGGTGGACAGCCTGGACGCCAACCCGCTCCCGGCCGTGTTGCTGGTCCAACCCCATCCGGGGCCGACCCCGGGGAGTGGGAGTCCCGGGACCCCTGGGGCTCCCGGGGCACTCGTGGACCGTCTCGCCGCGCTGCCGGAGGCGGACGGCGCCCAGTTCGATCTCGAGTGGGTCCGCCGCCTGCAAGCCATCGCCGGGCTGGGGGAGCGCACCGCCACGGTGCTCGCGGGGGCGCTGGGACTCGCGGTCCTCCTCGTGATCGCGAACACCACCCGCATGACCATCCAGGGGCGGCGAGACGAGATCGAGATCAGCAAGCTGTTCGGGGCGACGGACGCCTTCGTGCGCCGGCCCTTCCTCTACACCGGCCTCTGGTACGGGGTGCTGGGCGGCATCGCCGCCTGGCTCTGCCTCGGGGCCGTCGGGCTCGCCCTCGGAGGGCCGGTGGCCCGCCTCGCGGCGCTGTACGGCAGCGACTTTCGCCTGCAGGGCATGGGGGCCGGCGTGGGAGCGGCCCTCGTGCTCGGGGGTGGGCTCCTCGGACTGCTCGGCGCCTGGCTCGCCGTCAGCCGCTACCTGCGCGCCGTCAAGCCCTGACCGGCCGCCCCGCGCCAGGCGAAACTCCCAGGGGCCCTGGCACTCTAAAGCAGTGACTGCTAAATTTGTTCCAGACTTCTCGATGGGGACAGGGACGCGATGACCAAGGCTCTCACGCTCGCGATGGCACTGCCGCTCGGTAGCCCGGAAAGCTACGAGCAGGCCGTCGCCCGCTTTCCGATGCTCAGCGCGGAGGAGGAGCGGGACCTCGCCGAGCGCTACCAGCGGGACCAGGACCTGGACGCGGCGCGGGCGCTCGTCCTGTCGCACCTCCGTTTCGTGGTCCACGTGGCCCGGGGCTACAAGGGGTACGGGCTGCCCCAGGCCGATCTGGTCCAGGAAGGGAACGTGGGCCTCATGAAGGCCGTCAAGCGCTTCGACCCCTCCCTGGGCGTGCGCCTCGTGTCGTTCGCCGTGCACTGGATCCGGGCCGAGATCCACGAGTACATCCTGCGCAACTGGCGGATCGTGAAGGTCGCGACGACCAAGGCGCAGCGCAAGCTGTTCTTCAACCTGCGCAGCGCCAAGAAGCGGCTCGGCTGGATGAACCGCCAGGAGGTCGAGGCCGTCGCGCGCGATCTGGACGTCCCGCCCGAGGCGGTGATCGAGATGGAGCAGCGGCTCAGCGCGACCGATCCGGGCCTCGACGGCCCCGGGGAGGGGAGCGACGAGCACGAGGGGCGCGCCCCCGTCGCTTACCTCGAGGACATGCGGTTCGACCCCGCGACCCGCGTGGAGGAAGAGGAGTGGGAGACCCGGGGCGCGGCCCGTCTGCGCGAGGCGCTGACGAAGCTCGACGGCCGCAGCCGCGACATCCTGGAACATCGGTGGCTTGCCGACGAGCGGGTCACGCTGCAGGAGCTGGCCGACCGCTACAACGTCTCGGCCGAGCGCATCCGGCAGCTCGAGGCCAACGCCATGCGCAAGCTCAAGGCGGAACTGGCGTTCTGAGGAGAGAGGCCCCATGGCGAGCGACCTGTCTGGCGAGCGTCTGGCCACCCTGAAGCAGCGGCTCGGCCAGCGCTACGAGGAGTTGCGGACAGAGGTGCGGCGCGAGCTGCTCGAGGCGGACAGTGAGGGTTTCCTGGACCTCGCGGGGCGTGTGCACGACCCGGGTGACGAGTCCGTGGCGGACCTGCTGGTGGACGTGGGCCTCGCGGTGGTGGACCGTCACGTCGAGGCGATACGGGAAACCGAAGCCGCGCTCCTGCGGCTGCGTACGGGCACCTACGGCACCTGTGTCGACTGCGGGACGCGGATCGGCTACGAGCGCCTGCTCACCGAGCCGACGGCCGCCCGCTGCGTCACGTGCCAGGAGGTCCACGAGCGGGCGTTCGCGCAGCCGGGACGGTCCACTCTCTGATAGATGACCAACCCACCCGATCCGGGGTGGGCTTGGTGCTTCCCCGCATGCCCTCAGAGTCCGTCCCGCTCGGGTCCGTGCCCCGTGGATGTCCCCGATGGCGGTGCCGCCCCTGACTCCGGGGAATCCTTTCCGCCCGTCGAGCCCTCGTCCACGTTCACCGGCTCGCCTTCGTCCCCGGTCCGGGCTCTCGGCTCGTCGTCAAAGAGGATGCGCCAGGCAGGGCCTTCCAGGTCGTCGTACTGACCGGACTTCACCGCCCAGAAGAAGATGCCGACCGCCAGGGCGGCGATCACCAGGCTCACCGGGATCAGCAGATAGAGGATTTCCATGCTCCGCCCCTGAGGCACCCTGTCTGTCCGGGCGCGAGAGTCCTACGGGGCCCTCGTCTCCGGCAGGGGCACGATGCGCTTCAGCCTGAGCGCGTTCAGGACCACCAGGAGCGAGCTGAACGACATCCCGATGGCCGCCATCCAGGGAAGCACCAGACCCGCCGCCGCGAGGGGTACCGCGACCAGATTGTAGAACAGCGCCCACGCGAGGTTCTGCCGGATGACGCCGAGCATCCGCCTCGCCGTCGCCACACCCTCCGCGACGTGGGGCAGGTGTTCGGAGAGGAGCACCATGTCCGCGCTCGCCTGGGCCAGCTCCGTCGCCCGCCCCATCGCGATGGACACGGAGGCACCGGCGAGGACGGGGGCATCGTTGACCCCGTCGCCGACCATGGTGACCACCGCCCCGGTCGCCTGCAGGGCGCGCACGGCGTCGAGCTTGTCCTGGGGGCGCAACCGCGCCCGCGCCACCCGGATCCCGAGCTCCCGGGCCGTGCGGGCGACCGCCGCCTCCGAGTCTCCGGACAGGAGCCAGACCTCGAGGCCCAGGCGTTCGAGCGCTGCGACCGCGAGCGCCGCGTCGGGCCGCAGGCTGTCCGAGAGTTCGAAGAGCGCGAGCAGGCCCCGCTCGTCGCCGAGCGCCACGGTCGTGGTACCCGCGTCCGCTCCTGACCCGGCTGGATCCGCATCGCCCCCGCTCAACCGGGCCACGTAGTCGGGACGCCCCACCCGATAGCGTCGGCCGTCGACGAGGCCCTCCACGCCGAGGCCCGGCGTGGCCACCACCGCCTCGGCCACCGCGGCGCCTCCTGCGGCACGCGTCAGGGCCAGGGCCAGGGGATGCTCCGAGCCCGCCTCGAGACCCGCCGCGATGCGCAGCGCGGTCGCCGGGTCCCCTTCGCGGAGCAACGTGCTCTCGCGGAGCTCCGGCCGCCCCCGCGTCAGCGTCCCCGTCTTGTCGAAGACCACGTGGGTCGACCGGGCCAGCGCTTCCAGGGAGTGGCCCCGGGTCGGCAGGAGCCCGCGCCGGGTGAGGGCGCCGCTCGCGGCGGTGACGGCCGCAGGCGTCGCGAGTCCGAGCGCACAGGGGCAGGTCACCACCAGCACGGAGAGCGTGACCCAGAAGGCGTCCTCCGGGGCGTGGCCGTACCAGTAGGCGTAGACCGCGGCGGCCACCAGGAGGAGGAGGCCGACGAACCACGCGGAGGCTCGGTCCGCGAGCAGGGCGATCCTCGGCTTCTCCGTCTGGGCCCGGTCCAACAGGCGGACGATCGATGCGACGACCGTGTCCTCCCCGACCCGCTCGACAGTGACCACGAGGGGACTCTCCACGTTGACCGTGCCCCCGATGACCCGGTCGCCCTGGCGCTTCGCCACCGGCAGGCTCTCCCCGGTCACCAGGGATTCGTCGATGGTGCTCAAACCCTCGGTCACGCGCCCGTCGGTGGGGACGGTCTCCCCGGGGCGCACGCGCACCCGGTCCCCGGGCTGCAGGTCCGAGGCCGGCACCTGCTCCTCCCCGTCGCCCTGGAGCCGGTGCGCGGTCATGGGGAGGAGCTTGACCAGCGATTCACCCGTGGCCGCCGCCCGGTGCCGCGCCGCCATCTCGAGGTACCGGCCGGTCAGGAGGAAGAAGGTGAACATGCTCACCGAGTCGAAGTAGATGTCGCCCTCGTTGCGCACGGTCGCCCAGACACTGGCCAGGAAGGCCGCGCCGATGGCCAGGGACACCGGGACGTCCATGCCGAGCTGGCCCCGCTTCAGCTCGCCCCAGGCGGAGGAGAAGAACGGGCGGGCGGAGTACACGACCACCGGCACGGTGACCACCATGGAGACCCAGCGCAGGAACCGCTCCATGTCCGGGTCGATGCCCGACCAGGCCCCGATGTAGAGGCCGATGGCGAACATCATGACCTGCATCGCCCCGAAGCCCGCGACGACCAGCCTGCGCAGCGCCAGCTTCCGCTCCCGGTCGGCCACGTCCTGCTGGCGGCTCGGGTCGTAGGGGTGCGCCAGGTACCCGATGGCGGCGATGGCCTTCAGGATCTCGCTCAACTGGATCTTCGTGCGGTCCCACCGCACGCGCGCCCGCTGGGTGGCGTAGTTGACGCGGAACTCGATCACGCCCGGCAGGCGTCCCACGTGCCGCTCGTTGAGCCAGACGCAGGCGGCACAGGTGATCCCCTCCAGGATCAACGCTGCCTCCCGCTCGTTTTCCGCGTCGACCTGCACGAACCGCCCCTGCAGGTCTTCCCGGTCGTAGAGAGTCAGCTGGTCCAGGACCGCCGGCACCAGTTCCTGGGCCGTGAGGGCCGGGCTGGTGCGGTGCCGGTAGTAATCGGACAGGCCGGCGTCCACGATCGCCTCGGCGACGGCCCGGCAGCCCGGGCAGCACATGGGCCGCTCCTGGCCGTCGATGCGCACGACCCAGTGGCCCCCCACCGGCACCGGCAGTCCGCAGTGAAAGCAGGTCTCGACGTCGGCGGTCGCCATGGGCTCTCGAAGCGGGGCGGGGCGCCCGTCGCGAGCGATTCTCGCACAGAACCCCGAGACTCAGCCGGCGTCCGGAAGCCTCAGGCCGAGCGCCACCTCCGCTGGGCCCGCGGAGGGGGCAAAGGGGAGGCAACCCAGGAGGGGCGCGGGGATGCGGAGCTCCAGCGTGCGGAGGTTCGCCTCGAGCGCGGGCATCGCCGGGTCGAGCACACTCGCGACCCAGCCGACGAGCCGCGATCCGTGGGCCGCGATGCTCTCCACCGTGAGCAGGGCGTGGCTCAGGCATCCGAGCCTCAGTCCCACCACGAGGACCACGGGGAGACCGAGGTCCACGGCCAGGTCGGCCGCGGTCAGCTCTCCGGACAGGGGAACGAGCCAGCCACCGACACCTTCCACCACCACGAGGTCGGCGAGCCCCCGCGCCCGGTCCAGGGACTGCCGGACCACCGAGAAGTCCATGGGCGTCCCGGCGCGATCGGCCGCCACGTGCGGCGCGATGGCGGGCTCGAACGCCCAGGGGTTGACGACCGCGTAGGGCAGTGACGCCGTCGCAGCGGCCATCAACGCCAGGGCGTCCGCGCTGCGCAGGCCCTCGGGGCCGGAAGCACAGCCCGAGGCAACAGGCTTCAGGCCGGCGCAGGACCGGCCCTCCTGCCGGCCGCGTGCCAGGAACCCCGTGCAGGCGCGGGTCTTGCCGACACCCGTGTCCGTGCCGGTGACGAAGAACGCGTGGGGGACGCTCATGGAGGAGCACCTCCGAAGGCGGGCGCGACGCCAGGGACGGGGACCGCAGGCTTCCAGGCGTGCGCGTACACCACCTCGTACGTGGCCGGGAGCCCCTCGGGCCGTCGGAGCGCCTCGTAACGCCGCTGGACGCTCTCGAGCCGTGAGGGTGGCGTCAGGTGCCTCGGCCGGTCGCGCCTCACGTTGTGGGCCCCGAGGGATTTCAGGCTCTGCATGAGCCCGACGACGCCGGGGTAGAACCAGGTCATCCGGTCCACGTCCGTCACCACGTCCCGGAACCCCGTCGCCATCAGGGCGTCGCCCACGAGGTGCATGTCCAGGAAGCGGTTCACGTGAGAGCCCCCGTCGGCCCCCGCCCAGGCATCCCGGAGCTCTCCGAGCGTGTCCGGCCCCAGGGACGAGAAGAGCACCAGGCCGCCCGGGGCGCACACGCGCCAGATTTCCGCGAGCGCGGAGGGCAGGTCCTCGCACCACTGCAGGGTGAGACTGGAGAAGACGAGAGGGAACGCGTCGTTCCCCAGGGGCAGCCGGAGGGCGTCGCCACAGACGTAGAGGGAACGTTCGAGTATGCCGGGGAGGGCCTGGCGGCGGGCCTCACGCAGCATCCCTTGGGCGATGTCCAGGCCGTGCACCTCGGCGCGCGGGTACCGGGCCCCGAGGGCACGCATCCCGTATCCCGTCCCGGCACCGAGGTCGAGGACCCGGGGAGGGTCGAGCCGGACGAAATCGAGCCGCTCCAGTGTCCGGTCTGCGACCTCCCGCTGGAGGTCGGCCACGCGGTCGTACCCTGGCGCCGCCCGCTCGAACGCGGCCCGCATCCACCGCCGGTCCAGGATCTCTTCAGGCGACACGCAGGGACTCCCGCAAGAGGAAATGGGAAAAGCCCAGGGGGTCCGACAGGAAGGGCGCGTGCCCATTCCCCGGGAGTACCGTGCCCTGGAGGTCCGGCCGGAGCGCCAGCATGTCCGCCAGGCACTCGGGCGGCACGAGCGTGTCCCGCTCCCCCAGCAGGACGTGCACCGGGCACGCGGCGCGGCACAGCGCGTCCCGCAGGTCGCTTTCCCGAAGCTGGTGCAGACCCCACCGCAGGCCGGCCCGGCTCGGCGCCGGCCCACCCCGGAGCCTCTGGCGCAGGGCGCGGGCGACCTGTGCGGCACGCTTCGAGCCCCGCGTCTGCAGCGCGACGAAGCGCGCCAGGGTTCCCTCGAGGTCGCGCTCCAGGTCCCCGGCGAAGCGCTCGAGCGTGGCGACGGGGACGCCGTGGGGCCAGTCCGGACCCGACACGAACCGGGGCGTGCTGGCCACGAGCACGAGCCGCCCGATCCGCCCGCGGGCCGCACCGGCGGCGCTGAGGGCCAGGAGTCCGCCCAGCGACCACCCGACCCAGGTCGCGTCCGGCGGGACAAGGGGGAGGACCTCCTGCGCGACCTTCTCGAGGGGGTCGTCCTCTCCGGGGTCGGCGCTCGTCCCGTGGCCGGGAAGGTCCACGAGGTAGAGGGAGAAGTGCCGTTCGAGCTCCCGGACGACGGAGTCCCAGACGGCGGACTGGGAGCCCCAGCCGTGGAGGAGGACCAGCGGGGGGCCTTCGCCGCCGCGCCGTTCGGTCCCTATCGGACTCACGAGAGCACCGCCGTCAGGGCGTCCAGCAGACGGTCCACGTCGGCCGTGCTGTGGGCCGCAGAGAAGCTGATCCGGAGGCGGGCCGCGCCCTGGGGCACCGTCGGTGGGCGGATCGCGGGAACCAGGATGCCCCGCTCCAGGAGTGCGCGACTGGCGGCCACCGCGCGCCCGCTCCCGCCCAGGATGAGCGGGTGGATGGGCGATGGTGTGGGGATGACGGGAAGGCCCCGTTGCGCCGCGCCGTCGCGGAAACGGCCCATGGCCGCGTGCAGGCGATCGCGGGCCTCACCCTGCGCAGCGACACGCACGCTCTCGAGCGTGGCCGCAGCGAGCGCCGGGGGCAGCGCCGTGGTGTAGATGTAGCTGCGCGCGAACTGGACGAGGGCCTCCACGAGCGCCTCGCTCCCTGCGACGAAGGCGCCGAAGGTGCCGAAGGCCTTGCCGAGCGTGCCCACCAGAACCGGCACGTCCTGCAGGCCCAGGCCCTCCACCTCCAGCGTGCCTCGGCCTGTGGGCCCGACGACCCCGAGCCCGTGGGCGTCGTCCACGCAGAGCCACGCGCCGCCCGCCCCCTCCGCCTGCGCCCGCAGCTCGCGCAGGGGGGCCAGGTCACCGTCCATGCTGAATACGCCGTCCGTCACGACCATTCGGTGCCGCTCGGACGAGAGGGAGAGTTGCCTGCCGAGCGAGGCGGCGTCGGCGTGGGGGTAACGGCGCAGACGGGCGCGGGATAGCAGCCCCGCATCCACCAGCGAGGCGTGGTTGTACCGGTCCTCGAACACCGCGTCGTGGCGGTCCAGGAGCGCGCTCACGACCGCCAGGTTGGCCATGTAGCCCGTGGAGAACAGCACGGCGCGGGGGCGGCCCGTGTACTCGGCCAGGGCCTGCTCCAGGTCCCGGTGAGGCCGGGAGTGGCCGGTGAGAAGGTGTGAGGCGCCACTACCGACACCGTACTCCCGGGCGGCTTTGCGCAGGGCGTCCACGACAAGGGGGTGGGCAGCGAGGCCCAGATAATCGTTGCTGGCGAAGCTGAGGACCCTGCGCCCGTCGACGACGGGATGGACGCCCTGGGCCCCGTCGAGGAGCGTGCGGGTCCGCAGAAGCCCGTCGGCCGCGCGGGCCGCCAGGCGCTCCCGGGCAACCTCCTCGAGGCTCCGCATTCCCATGGGTGTGACGGGGGACTGGAGGCTCGCGGGCCTACCGCGCCGCCGCAGCCGCAGCGGCGCCGGGGGCTGCGGGCGGGGCCGGAGACGGAGTCCGGGCCGAGGTCTGGACCGGGGCCGGCTGGGAGCGTGCGTGCAGGCCGAGGCGGGCGAGGAGGTCCCGGTCCCGCGCGTCGCCGGCGTTCCCCGTGGTCAGGAGATTCTCGCCGGAGAAGATCGAGTTCGCGCCAGCCAGGAACGCGAGCGCGTGGAGCTCGTCACTCATGCCTGCGCGCCCCGCCGAGAGCCGAATGCTGGAGCGCGGCATCAGGATGCGCGCGAGCGCAATCGTGCGCACCAGCTCGAAGGGATGCAGGGGGGCGGTCCCGTGGAGCGGCGTGCCTTCCACCTGTACCAACAGGTTGATGGGCACACTCTCCGGGTGGACGGGCAGGTTCGCGAGTTGACGGACGAGCTCGACCCGGTCCTCCTGGCTTTCGCCGAGGCCCAGGATGCCGCCGGAGCAGAGGGAGAGACCTGCCGCGCGGGCGTTCTCGAGGGTCTCCAGCCGGTCCGCGTAGGTCCGGGTGGTGACGATCTGGTCGTAGAAACCCGGGGACGTATCGAGGTTGTGGTTGTAGTAGTCCAGCCCGGCCTCCTTGAGGGCCCGCGCCTGGGACTCCGAGAGCATGCCGAGGGTCAGGCAGGTCTCCATTCCCAGGGCTTTGACGCCGCGAACCATCTCCGCCAGAACGGGGATGTCGCGGTCCCGGGGCTCGCGCCAGGCAGCGCCCATGCAGAAGCGCGTTGCCCCCTGGGAGCGCGCCCGCGCCGCTTCGGCGACGACGGTCTCGGGTTTCAGCAGGGCCGCGGGCGCGAGGTCCGTGTGGTGGTGGACGCTCTGGGAGCAGTAGGCGCAGTCCTCGGTGCAGCCTCCCGTCTTGATGCTGAGCAGGGTGCTCAGCTGGATTTCCTCGGGGTCGAAGTGGCGGCGGTGCACCGTCTGGGCCCTGTGAAGGAGGCTCGACAGGGGCGTGCGGTAGATCGCGAGGGCCTCTTCCAGGGACCAGTCGTGGCGCAGGGTCTCGTCAGTCATGCTCGCTTTCCTCACCCCCCGGGGCCGGCGTTGGAACACGCCGACCAGGCGGGTAGCGTTTGAAGTTGACGCTGGATTCCAGCCTGGGCCGGAAGGATGATCCCGGCGTCCGAGGGGCTCGCCGCGATGGGGTTGGCCGTTGGCCTCCGGTCCCCGGTCCCCGGTCCCCGGTCCCCGGTCCCCGGTCCCCGG
>CALMKJ010000204.1 GCA_937867305.1 uncultured Ectothiorhodospiraceae bacterium
ACGAAGTTGTTGACCAACACCGTGCCCACGAGGAGGAGGAGGTACTCGCGCATCGCTCAGATACTCCACACGCGGGCGGACCGGGGGAATACCACGAATGGGCTAGAAGGACCGACAAGAAACATATATCAGGTCACGGAATCCTAACGGAATTCTGGGGGGCATCGGCGCTACTTGACGCGCATCCCCGGCTCGGCGCCCTCGTCGGGGGCCAGCAGGAAGATGTCCTTCCCGCCCGGTCCGGCGGCCAGCACCATGCCCTCGGAAACCCCGAACCGCATCTTGCGGGGAGCGAGGTTCGCCACCACCACCGTGAGCCGTCCCACCAGCGCCGCCGCGTCGTAGGCCGACCGGATCCCGGCGAACACCGTGCGGGTCTCCCCTCCCAGGTCCAGCGTCAGGCGGAGCAGTTTGTCCGCACCCTCCACGGTCTCCGCGGCGAGGACCCGCGCGACCCGGAGGTCGACCTTTGCGAACTCATCGATCCCGACCACGGACCCGGTCACGGGAGTGGCAGACTCCGCCGGGGCGGTCCGGGGCTTCGCGGCGTCCACCATCGCATCGACCCGCTCGCGCTCGACCCTCGTCATCAGCGGGGTGAAGGGCCGGACCCGGTGCCCCAGCAGGGGGCGGTCGAGGTCGGCCCAGGCGAGCGGTGGGACGTCCAGGAACGACTCCACCCTCTCGGCCACGCGGGGCAGCACCGGCTTCAGGTAGATCGCCAGCACCCGGAAGAGCTCGAGCCCGAGGCTGCAGATCGCCTGGAGCTCCGCCTCCCGCCCGGGCTCCTTCGCCACCTGCCAGGGCTTGCGCTCGTCGATCCAGGCGTTGGCCTGGTCTGCGAGCTGCATCACCTCGCGCATGGCCCGGCCGTACTCGCGACCCTCGAAGAGCTCCGCGATGGCCTCACCGCGCTCCACGAAGGCGGAGAACAGGCCCGGGTCGGCGAGGCGGTCGGCCAGCCGGCCCTCGAAGCGCTTGTGGATGAACCCCGCGCAGCGCGAGGCGATGTTGACCACCTTGCCCACGAGGTCCGCGTTCACCCGCTGGACGAAGTCCTCCAGGCTGAGGTCGATGTCGTCGATGCCCGCCCCGAGCTTGGCCGCGAAATAGTAGCGCAGGTACTCCGGGTCCAGGTGTTCGAGGTAGGTCCGGGCACTGATGAAGGTGCCACGCGACTTCGACATCTTCTGGCCGTTGACGGTGAGGAAGCCGTGGCAGTGGACGGCGCTCGGCCTGCGGAAGCCACCGCCCGTGAGCTCGGCGGGCCAGAAGAGGGTGTGGAAGTAGGCGATGTCCTTGCCGATGAAGTGGTAGACCTCGGCGGTGCTCTCCGGGGCCCAGAAGGCGTCGAAGTCGAGGTCCGGGCGCCGATCACAGAGGTTGCGGAAGCTCGCGAGGTAGCCGACGGGGGCGTCGAGCCAGACGTAGAAATACTTGTCGGGCTTGCCCGGCATCTCGAATCCGAAGTACGGGGCGTCGCGCGTGATGTCCCAGTCCTGCAGCCCGGCCTGGAACCACTCGTCGAGCTTGTGGACGATCTCGGGCTGCAGCGCCCCACTCCCGGTCCACTCCCGCAGCATCGGCTCGAAGTCCGCGAGCCGCACGAAGTCGTGCTCGGTCGCCCGCTCGACCGGGGTCGCGCCGGAGAGGGCCGACACCGGATTCTTCAGGTCCGTGGGGCTATAGGTCGCGCCGCACACCTCGCAGCTGTCGCCGTACTGGTCCTGCGCGCCGCAGCGCGGGCACTCGCCACGGATGAACCGGTCCGGCAGGAACATCTCCTTCACCGGGTCGTAGGCCTGGCGGATGGCGCGGGTCACGATGTGCCCCCCGGCCCGCAGGCCTTCGTAGATGCGGTTCGCGAACGCCCGGTTCTCCGGCGAGTGCGTGGTGTAGTAATTGTCGAAGCCGATGGCGAAGTCGGCGAAATCCGCCCGGTGTTCCGCGCCCACCCGGGCAATCAACGCCTCCGGGGTCACGCCCTCCTGCTGGGCCTTCAGCATGATGGGCGTGCCGTGCGCGTCGTCCGCGCACACGTACAGGCACCGGTGTCCGCGCATGCGCTGGAAGCGCACCCAGATGTCGGTCTGGATGTATTCGACCAGGTGGCCGATGTGGATGGGGCCGTTGGCGTACGGCAGGGCGCTGGTGACGAGGATGGTGCGTTCGGCGCTGGGCATGGGGCGGCTCCGGGGGCTCGCGACTACGTTACCACCGTGCTCCGCCGCCTGCACCGGGCCCCCGCGGCCACGCCCGCCGGGCCCCCGGGGAAGGCGGGGCGGCCACCGCCTGGTATAGAATGGCCGGCCAATCGGACGGGTATTCTAGGGAGGCAAAGCCATGCCAGCAGTCACGCGCGAGCAGGTGGAGGGGGCCCTCCGGGACGTCGTCGACCCCTTCCTCGAAACGGACCTGGTATCCAGCCGGAGCGTGAAGGACATCGAGGTCGCCGACGGCAAAGTGACCGTCCGGGTCCTGCTGGGCTACCCCGCGAAGAGCCACTTCGACGCCCTCGCCGAGCTGGTGAAGGCGCGCGTGGCCGCCCTCCCGGGTGTCTCCTCGGTCGCCGTCGAGGTGACCAGCAAGGTCGTCTCGCACGCCGTGCAGAAGGGCGTGCAGCCGATGAAGGACGTGAAGAACATCATCGCCGTGGCCTCCGGCAAGGGCGGTGTGGGCAAGTCCACGGTCGCCGTCAACCTCGCGCTCGCCCTCTCCCAGGAAGGGGCGCGGGTCGGGATCCTGGACGCGGACATCTACGGGCCGAGCCAGCCGCGCATGCTGGGCATGCACCAGAAGCCCGAGTCGAAGGACGGCAAGAGCCTCGAGCCGATCGTCAGCTACCAGGTCCAGTCCATGTCGATCGGGTACCTGATCGACGAGGAGACGCCCATGATCTGGCGTGGCCCCATGGTCACGCAGGCCCTCGAGCAACTCCTGAAGGACACCCACTGGAGAGACCTGGATTACCTGATCATCGACCTGCCCCCGGGCACCGGTGACATCCAGCTGACGCTCGCGCAGAAGATCCCCGTCTCGGGCGCGGTCATCGTCACCACGCCCCAGGACATCGCCCTGCTCGACGCCCGCAAGGGCCTCAAGATGTTCGAGAAGGTGCACGTCCCCGTGCTCGGCGTGGTGGAGAACATGAGCGTCCACATCTGCAGCCACTGCGGGCACGAGGAGCCCATCTTCGGCCAGGGCGGCGGGCTGCGCATGGCCCAGCAGTACGGCGTGGACTTCCTCGGTGGTATCCCGCTCGACTCCCGTATCCGCGAGGACACCGACCTCGGCAGCCCGACCGTGGTCCGGGACCCCGACGGGCGGGTCGCCCAGATCTACCGCGACATCGCGCGGCGCGCGGCGGCGAAGCTCTCGCTGAAGAGCAAGGACTACAGCGTGAAGTTTCCGAGCATCGTCGTGAAGAACGACTGAGGAGGCGTCCCGCGGTGGCGTGACCCGCCGCCGCGCACCCGCCAGGGGCCAACCTCTCAGCGAAGCGGCGAGACATGTCCATCAAGTCCGACAAGTGGATCCGGCGCATGGCAGCGGAGCACCGGATGATCGAGCCGTTCGAGCCGCACCAGGTGCGCCAGAACGCGACCGGCCGCGTGGTCTCCTACGGCACGTCGAGCTACGGCTACGACATCCGCTGCGCGAACGAATTCAAGATCTTCACCAACATCAATTCCGCCATCGTCGATCCGAAGAACTTCGACTCCAACAGCTTCGTCGATCTGGTCGCGGACGTTTGCATCATCCCTCCCAATTCCTTCGCCCTCGCGCGCACCGTCGAATATCTCCGCATCCCGAGGAACGTGCTGACCATCTGTCTCGGAAAAAGCACGTATGCGCGCTGCGGCATCATCGTCAACGTGACCCCGCTCGAGCCGGAGTGGGAAGGACACGTGACGCTCGAGTTCTCCAACACGACGCCGCTGCCGGCGAAGATCTACGCCAACGAGGGCGTCGCCCAGGTCCTCTTCTTCGAGTCCGACGAGGAGTGCGAGACCTCCTACCGGGACCGGGCCGGCAAGTATCAGGGGCAGCGGGGAGTGACGCTCCCCAGGGCCTGACCCCTCTGCCGAGGGCAGCTAGGCGGCGCGGCGCGTCAGCCAGAGGCCGGTCGCCAGGACGAGCACGGTGGGGCCGAGCGCCCCGAGGGGCGGCGGCAGGCCGTAGACGAGACCCAACTGGGCGGTCGCCTGGCTCACGATGTGGAAGGCCACGCCCAGCAGGGCCCCGGCCAGGACCCGTTGACCGACCCCCACGCTGCGCAGGGGGCCGAACACGAACGGGACCGCCAGGAGCACCATCGCCGCCGCCGTGAGAGGCATCGACGACCGGACCCAGAGCGCCAGCTCGTAGAGCGACGGGTCCTGGCCGTTCTCCCGCAGGAACCGCACGTAACGGCGGAGGTCCGCGGAGGACGCGCGGTCGGCGCGCACCACGGCGAGGCCCACCAGGTCCGTGGCGAGGGAGACGTCCCAGGGGCGCTCCGTCTCCTCCCTTCGCTCCACCGAACCGGGCGAGACGCGGCTCTCGCGCACCCCCTCCAGGACCCAGCCCTCGCCCTCCGGGCGCGCCCGCTCCGCCCGCGTCGCCGCACGCAGGCGGCGGCCGTCGTCGAAGTCGTACACGTACACCCCGGCGAGGCGGCGGTCGGGCAGGACCTCCCGGAGGTTGACGAAGCGCCGCCCGTCCCGCACCCAGAAGCCGGTCCGGGTCTTCAGCGCGACTTGGGACTGGATGGCGATGGAGCGGCGCGCCTCCGCCAGGTCGTCGGCAGGGGGGGCCACCAGTTCCCCCACCAGCACCCCGGCCACCACCGGCAGGGCCGCCGCCCTCAGGGCCGACCCGCCGATCCGCCAGGTGGACACGCCCGCGGAGCGGATCACGGTGAGCTCGGAGTGGCTGGCGAGGACCCCCAGCCCGAGCAGGGTGCCCAGGAGGACGGCCACCGGAACGAGCTCGTACGCGCGCCGCGGGGTCGTGAGGACGAGGTACTGCAGCATGGCGGGCAGCGTGTAGTCGCCCTTCCCCACGTCCTCGAGCTGGTCCATCAGCCCGAGCACGGTCACCAGCGCGAGGAGCACAGCGAGGGCGAGGAGCGTGCCCCCCAGCACCCAGCGCCCCACGTAGCGGTCGAGCAGCCTCAAGACCGCCCCCCCGCGCGCACCCGGGCGCGGAGCGCCGCAAGGAGACTTGCGCCTCGGGGCGACTGGGCGGCGGCCACGACCAGCGCCAGCGCGAGCGGCACCGCGTGGGCCGGCCAGAGCCCGAGCACGGCCGGGACGCGGCCCTGCTCGATCAGCCCCCGCCCCGCACCGAGCAGATTGGAGTAGAGGAAATACACGAGGACGCCGTTGAAGAGCCCCCCGTAGCGCCCCTGGCGCGGGGAGGTCCGGGCGAGCAGCAGTGCGAGCACGGCGAGCACGACGCAGGAGACCGGCAGGGCGATGCGCCACTGGAGCTCGGCCTGCCGGCCCGGACTCGCGGCCCCGAAGAGCGTGCTCGTGGGGATGCCCTGCACCCGCTGGGAGGCGGGCGACCGGTGCGAGTCCTCGATGCGCACCGCGTGCTCGCGATAGCTCGTCACCACGTAGTCGAGCGAGCCCGGTTCCCCCTGGTACCGGTGGCCGTCCAGCAGCACGAGGAAACGGTCACCGGTCTCCCCGTCGCGCCTCTGGAAGGCGGTCTCCGCGGCCAGGATGTAGAGGTCGTGCGCGGTTCGAACCTGGGCGAAGACACCCACCAGGGTCTTGCCCCCGTCCCGAGCCCCCTCGGCGAACAACACCCGGTCGCCGCCGGAGAGGTCCCGGAAACGCCCGGCCAGGAGGTTGGAGAAGTCCGCACGGTCCTCGGCCCGGCCTTCGACCTCGTCGGCGACCCTCGCGGCCGGCGGCGCGAGGAACAGGGTCAGAGCGGCGGCCGCCAGGGCGTAGGGGACCGACAGGCCGAGCACCGCCCGCGCCAGGGTGCCGGGTCCGACCCCGGCCGCGGCCAGCGCCGTCACCTCGCTGTCCCGATAGAGCCGCCCCACCGCGAGCAGTACGGCGAAGAACAGTGCCGGAGGCAGGAGGAGGGAGACGTTCGCGGCGAGCTTGAGCCCCACCAGCTGGAAGAGCATCTCGCCCGCGAGCTGGCCCGCGGCGGCGAGTCCCAGGTAGCGCACGAACCGGTGGCTGACCCAGACCAGCACGAGCACCGCGAGGACACCGGCGAAGGCGCCCGCGACCTCTCGCTGCAGATAACGCCGCACGATCATCGGGCCGCCTCGCCGCTCGCGTTTTGCGCCACGGGTCGGGTCTGTCTACACTTGCCGCGCGCCCACTCGCCGGCGCCCCGGCCGCTCCCGCAGGGCATCGGCGAATCCTAGCAGAAGCGGATACCACCCCCGACAGCGAGAAGCCCATGAGCGAGCGGATCGACTTCGGCCTCAGGACCGGCGCACCCGAGCGCATGAAGACCGGCCTCCTCTCCGTGGGCGTGTTCGAGAGGCGCAGGCTCTCGCCGGCCGCCGAGTCCCTGAACGGCGCCTCCGAGGGCTACCTGGCCGACGTGCTCCGCCGGGGCGACCTGGAGGGCAAGGTCGGGCAGACGCTGCTGCTGCAGCGTGTCCCGGGGATCGCCGCCGAGCGCGTGCTGCTGGTCGGCTGCGGACGCGAGCGGGACCTCACGGCCGGCCCGTTCGCCAGAGCCGCCGCGAGCGCGGCCAGGGCCATCGCCGCGACCGCCGCGACCGACGCGGTGAGCCTGTTGCCCGGTCTCGGCGTGCGCGAACGGGACCTCGCCTGGAGGGTTCGGGAGACGGTCGTCGCGACCCGCGGCGCCACCTACCGGTTCGACCGGATGAAGAGCGAGAAGGAGGGGCCGGCGCGGGCGCTGCGCCGCCTCACGCTGGCGCTCGGCCGGCGCAGGGACCTGGAGGCAGGGCAGCGGGGACTGCGCGAGGGGGTCGCCATCGCCGACGGCGTGGAGCGCGCCCGGGACCTCGCCAATCTGCCCGCCAACGTCTGTACCCCCGAGTTCCTGGCCGAGCAGGCGCGCGCGCTGGCCGGGAAGCACCCTGCCCTGCACGTCGAAGTCCTGGACGAGCGGGACATGGAGAAGCTCGGCATGGGGGCGCTCCTCGCGGTCGCCCGGGGCTCGCGGCAACCCCCGCGCCTCATCGTGCTCGAGTACCGCGGCACCGAGAGGGAGGCCCGCCCCGTCGTGCTGGTGGGCAAGGGGGTGACCTTCGACGCCGGCGGGATCTCCCTGAAGCCGGGGCAGGGCATGGACGAGATGAAGTTCGACATGAGCGGGGCCGCCGCGGTGCTCGGGGTGCTGCACGCCGTGGCGTCCCTCGCCCTGCCGCTGCGCGTCGTGGGGGTGATGCCCGCCACCGAGAACCTGCCGGACGGCAACGCCATCAAGCCGGGGGACATCGTCACGAGCCTCTCGGGGCAGACCATCGAGGTGCTCAACACCGACGCCGAGGGACGCCTCATCCTCTGCGACGCCCTCACGTACGTGGACCGCTACGACCCCGCCGTGGTGATCGACGTGGCGACCCTCACCGGGGCCTGCGTCGTGGCACTCGGCCGGGTGCCGAGCGGGCTGTTCGCGAACCACGCGCCGCTCGCGCGCGCCCTCCTGGCCGCCGGCGAGGCCAGCGGCGACCGGGTGTGGGAACTGCCCCTGTGGGAGGAGTACCGGGAACTCCTCAAGAGCAACTTCGCCGACGTGGCGAACATCGGGGGGCCAGAGGCCGGGGCGGTCACGGCGGCGACCTTTCTCGCACGGTTCACCCGCAAGTACCACTGGGCGCACCTGGACATCGCGGGCACGGCCTGGCTCACCGGCAAGGAAAAGGGCGCCACGGGCCGGCCGGTGCCGCTCCTGACCCAGTACCTCCTGGACCGGCCGCCCCGGGGCTGAGGAGGCGGGCGCCGCGTGCCGAGGGTCGACTTCTACGTCGTCGCCGACTCCGCCCCCGGAGCCGCGACCCTGCTGGCCTGCCGCCTGGCCGAGAAGGCCTGGCTCGCCGGCCACCGGGTCTACCTGCACGCGGCCGGCGCGGCCGAGGCGGCGAGAGTGGACGACACCCTCTGGACCTTCCGCCAGGACAGCTTCGTCCCCCACGGGCGGTATCCGGAGCAGGCGCGGGAGGGACTGCCCGTCCTGGTGGGCTCGGGCGGCGACCCCGAAGGCTTCGGCGAGGTCCTGGTCAACCTGACCCGGGAGGTGCCGCCTTTCCACGCGCGCTTCGAGCGGGTGCTCGAGATCGTCGCCGCAGACCCGGAGGCCCGGGAGGCGGGCCGCGCCCGATATCGGTTCTACAGCCAGGAAGGGTATCCTCTGCAGAGCCACAACGTATGACGCCTTGCCGGTTGGCGGAACACCCCGCGTCCCCGGGGCCGGGAGTCGCCGCGGGGTAGGCCCCGCGAGGGGCATCCCCACCGGAGCCCGCACAGCACCGCACCCTGAGGCAAGCAGATGGGAACGGACAATCGCGACAGCTCGACGCAACGGCCGCCGCCTCGGGAGCCCGTGGCAGCCCTGGACGGGGCCCTCGACGCCCTGCAGGGCATGCTCGAGCGCCAGCGCGTGGTCCCGCCGGGCGACGACCCCGAAGGGGCCGACCTGGCCGAGGACCTGCCGGTCCTCGATCAGGTGGTGATCCCGGGGGCGGGCGCCCGGGGTGCGAGACCGGCGCCGCCTCCCGCCCGGGAGCCCGCGCCCGAGCGCCCCTGGCCAACCCCTCCCCCTGCCCTGCCCGCCCACGATGACCTGCTGAAGCGGCTGACGAGCGAGGTCGAGGTCATCATCGAAGAAACCCTCTCCGAGGCACTCGCGCGGCTGCGCAAGGAAATCCGCTCCCGCGTGAAGCAGCACCTGGACATCGTGCTCCCGGAGGTGCTCGAGGAGCTGATGAGCCGGACCCGCCGCGGCCCCTGAACTGGAACCCCATGGACAAGACCTACGACCCCCACGCGATCGAGCAGCGCTGGTACGAGACCTGGGAGTCCCGCGGCCATTTCGCGCCCCGGGGTGACGGCCCCGCCTACTGCATCATGATCCCGCCGCCCAACGTGACCGGGACGCTGCACATGGGCCACGCGTTCCAGGACACCATCATGGACGCGCTCGTGCGCTACCACCGGATGCAGGGGCACGCGACCCTCTGGCAGGCGGGCACCGACCACGCGGGGATCGCCACCCAGATGGTGGTGGAGCGTCAGCTGAACGCCGCGGGCCGCACCCGCCACGACCTGGGGCGCGAGGCCTTCCTCGCGCGGGTCTGGGAGTGGCGCGCCCAATCGGGCGGGACCATCACCCGGCAACTGCGGCGCATGGGTGCCTCGCTCGACTGGGAAACCGAGCGCTTCACCATGGACGAGGGCCTCTCGCGGGCGGTGACGGAGGTCTTCGTCCAGCTCTACGAGGAGGGGCTGCTCTACCGTGGCAAGCGGCTCGTCAACTGGGACCCGGTGCTGCACACGGCCGTCTCCGACCTCGAGGTGGTATCCGAGGAGGAGGAGGGCTCCATGTGGCACATGCGCTATCCGCTCGTGGACGGGTCGGGGCACCTCACGGTCGCCACCACCCGCCCCGAGACGATGCTGGGGGACGCGGCGGTGGCCGTTCACCCCGGCGACGAGCGCTACGGACACCTGATCGGCCAGCACGTCGAGCTCCCCCTGACCGGCCGTCACATCCCCATCATCGCCGACGAGTACGTGGACCCGGAGTTCGGCTCCGGGGTGGTCAAGATCACCCCTGCCCACGACTTCAACGACTACCAGGTGTGGCTGCGGCACCGGGACACCACCGCCCTGCGGGAGGTGCCCCAGAACGGCCTCATCAACATCTTCACGGTGGACGCCCGGATCAAGGGCTCGCCCCTCGAGGACCGGGCCTGGGGGCACCGGGCGCCCGATACCGCCGGGGTCGTGCCGTCCGACGCCGAGGGCGTCTCCGGTCCCCCCACCGCGGAGCTGATGCCCCCCGCCTATCGGGGGCTGGACCGCTACGAGGCACGGGCGCGGATCGTCGCGGACCTGGAGGCCCTGGGGCTGCTCGAGAAGATCGAGCCCCACCGCCTCATGGTGCCCCGGGGCGACCGCTCCCACGCGGTCATCGAGCCCTACCTGACCGACCAGTGGTTCGTGAAGGCGGGGCCGCTCGCCGACGCCGCGGTGGGCGCAGTGGAGGAAGGCCGCATCCGGTTCGTGCCCGAGAACTGGTCCCGGACCTATTACGACTGGATGCGCCACATCCAGGACTGGTGCATCAGCCGCCAGATCTGGTGGGGGCACCGCATCCCCGCCTGGTACGACCACGAGGGCGAGGTCTACGTGGGCCGCAGCGAGGCGGAGGTGCGCGCCACCCACGGGCTCGGCGAGGGCGTGACGCTCACCCAGGACCCGGACGTCCTCGACACCTGGTTCTCCTCGGCGCTCTGGCCCTTCTCCACGCTTGGCTGGCCGGAGTCCACCGAGCGCCTGCGGGCCTTCTACCCCACCAGCGTCCTCGTCACGGGCTTCGACATCATCTTCTTCTGGGTTGCCCGGATGATCATGATGGGCCTGAAGTTCATGGGCGACGTTCCGTTCCGCGAGGTCTACATCCACGGCCTGGTGCGCGACGCCGAGGGCCAGAAGATGTCGAAGTCCAAGGGCAACGTCCTGGACCCGCTCGACCTGATCGACGGCATCGACCTCGAGACCCTGGTCGCCAAGCGCACCCGGGACCTGATGCAGCCGCAGATGGCGAAGGCCATCGAAAAGGCGACCCGCCAGCAGTTCCCCGACGGGATCCCCGCCTACGGCACCGACGCCCTGCGCTTCACCTTCGCCGCGCTCGCCACCCAGGGGCGCGACGTGCGCTTCGACCTCGGCCGGGTCGCCGGGTACCGCAACTTCTGCAACAAGCTGTGGAACGCGGCGCGCTACGTCCTGATGAACACGGAAGGCCAGGACTGCGGCCAGGACGGCGGGGCGCTCGTGCTGTCCACGGCGGACCGCTGGATCCTGTCCCGGCTGCAGAAGACCGTCCGGGCGGTGCGCGAGGGCTTCGACGGCTACCGCTTCGATCAGGCCGCCCAGGCCCTCTACGAATTCACCTGGAACGAGTACTGCGACTGGTACCTGGAGTTGTCCAAGCCCGTGCTCACCGCGAGCGCGAGCAGCGACGCCGAGCGTCGCGGGACCCGGGGCACGCTGGTGCGGGTGCTCGAGACCCTGTTGCGCCTGGCTCACCCCCTGATGCCCTTCCTCACCGAGGAAGTCTGGCAGCGGGTGGCCCCTCTGGCCGGCGCGGGGCGGGGGGAGACGGACCCCACCGTCATGCTCGCCCCCTATCCCGTCCACGACCCGGCACGGGTCGACGAGGACGCGGAGGCGGAAATGCGCTGGGTGATGGACGTCATCCTCGGCGTACGCCGGATCCGGGGCGAGATGAACATCGCGCCCTCGAAGCCCCTGCCCGTCCTGCTGCACCACGGGGGGGACCGCGACCGGGCGTACCTGGAGCGCCACCGGCGCTTCGTGGAGAACCTCGCTCGGCTGGAGTCGGTGACCTGGCTCGAGCCGAAGGACGTCGCGCCCGAGTCCGCGACCGCCCTGGTCGGGGAGATGCAGGTGTTGATCCCCCTGGCCGGCCTCATCGACAAGGCGGCGGAGAGCGCGCGGCTCGGCAAGGAGACCGACCGCCTGCGCCGGGAGCTCGAGCGCGCCGAGGCCAAGCTCGCCAACCCGAGC
Source organism: uncultured Ectothiorhodospiraceae bacterium (assembly GCA_937867305.1). Classification (GTDB taxonomy): domain Bacteria; phylum Pseudomonadota; class Gammaproteobacteria; order JAABTG01; family JAABTG01; genus JAGNLM01. The sequence continues at coordinate 11,748 of CALMKJ010000204.1, forward strand.
TTCGTGGACCGCGCGCCGGCGGATGTGGTCCTGAAGGAGAAGGACCGGGTCACGGAGTTGCGCGGAGCAATCGAGAAGCTGGAGGGCCAGCTCGCCCGCATCCGCGCGCTGTAGGTGCCGTTCCCCGGGCGGGGCGCGCCGGGGAGCGGTGCGTCACTCCTTCAGCTTGATGGTGAGCTGACCGTCGGTGACGCTGATGTGCTCGATGCCTGCGGCAAAGGCGCTCCAGAAGCCCTGGTCGCCGCCGAACTCGCCCACCAGGTCCACGTGCTTCAGGCCGCCCAGCCACGCGTTGGGGATGGGCACCCCCCAGAGGCTCACCCCCGTCAGCGCGACCACCGGCTTGTTGCCCGCGTAGCGCAACTCCAGGCCGGCGTTGAGCTTGATGGTCTTTCCCCCGAGGACGGGAAACTCCGGGTCCACCGGCACCAGCAGCTTGACGCTCGCCATGTCCTGGGAGAGGTCGATGGCGAGCCGCTGGGCCATGTCGGTGTTGCTGGCGAGGAGCGCGTTCAGCTCCCGGGTGCTGAAGCTGACCTCGCGCTTGGCCCCCGCTTCGCTGTAGCGCTCCGGCTCCAGACGCGCCGCCCCCTCCGCCGATTCGGCCTTCGTGCCGTCGGACCCCGCGACCTTCTCCGCCTCCGTGGCCTTTTCGGCGGCCGGCCCCACCCGGGGGCCGTGCCCCGCGGGGTCCAGCCGGTCCAGCTTCTGGTTCAGCGCCACCTCTTCCCTGGCGCTGAGCTGCACCGGTTTGAACTCCCTCGGGAACACATAGTGCGTCATGACCCAGACGGTGGCCCCGGCGGTCAGGACGACGACGAGGAGGATGAGCAGGAGAAGCTTGCCCCAGCCCATCCTGCCCCCCGGCTCCGCGGGTGCTGCGGGTGCTGCGGGTGCTGCGGGTGCCGTGGACGCCGTGGGCGCCGGTTGCATCTCCATCGTCCCTGCCTCCGGGATTGCGCCCGGGGGGTGCGCATCCCCCCGGGGCGCCAGGTCGGTTACGCCAGGTTCTTCGCCGCGAAGCCCCAGTTGACGAGCTTGTCCAGGACCGCCTGGACGTAGTCCGCCCGCTTGTTCTGGTAGTCCAGATAGTAGGCGTGCTCCCACACGTCGATGGTGAGGAGCGGCTTCATGCCCTTGGTGGTGGGGTTGTCGGCGTTGCCGGTCTTCACCACGACGAGCTTGCCACCGTCCATCGCGAGCCAGGCCCAGCCGCTGCCGAACTGGCCGAGCGCGGCCTTCTTGAGCTCGTCCTTGCACGCGGCCACGCTGCCGAACGACGCCTCCATGAGCTTCGCCAGCTCCGCGGGCGGCTCGCCACCGCCGCCGGGCTTCAGGCTCATCCAGTAGAAGTCGTGGTTCCAGACCTGGGCCGCGTTGTTGAAGATGGCGACCTTCTCGGCGTTGCCCGCGGTGGCGGCCACGACCTTGGCGAGCGACTTGTCGGCGAGGTCGGTGCCCGCGACCAGCTTGTTCAGGTTGTCCACGTAGCCCTTGTGGTGCTTGCCGTAGTGGAAGCCGATGGTGTTGGAGGAGATCACCGGGTCCAGCGCGTTGTCGGCATAGGGCAGCTTCATCAGGCTGAACGGCCCCGCCGCAGGGGCGGCCTGCGCCCGGGCCACGCGCGACAGACCACCGAGACCCGTGGCCACGGCCAGACCGGCCGCACCGAGCAGGAAATGACGGCGGCCGACGAAACGAGACGACTCATCACGGTCGATGGGGCTCATGGTTTGCTCCTTCTCTCCCTGGGGTGATGGCCGGTCGCGTGCGACACCCTCGTGCGCCCCGCGGCCGGACCTTTTGTGAACAGCGCAGAGCATACTCTGCCATTGCCGGGACGGTGGCAAGTCCTCGCGCCGGCTGCCGAAACCGGGCGAAATCCGGCCCGCCCGGGCGCGTTGCCGCGGGTCCGCGGGGTGATACTCTGCCCGGCGCCACCCCACGACACCCCGGTTCCCGTATCGTGCTCAGCTACCGCCACGCGTTCCACGCCGGAAACTTCGCCGACGTCCTCAAGCACACGATCCTGATCCGCCTGATCGGGTCGCTGGCGGGCAAGGAGGCACCCTTCTTCTACCTCGACACGCACGCGGGGGCGGGACTCTACGACCTCGAGGACACCCGCGCGAGCAGGCTGCGGGAGTGGCGCGAAGGGGTCGGGAGGCTGTGGGATGCGAGCGCCGTGCCCGCACCCCTCTCCGGCTACCTGCGCCTGGTGCGCGAGGCCCAGACGGACCCGGCGGCAAGCCGTCCGCGCCGCTACCCCGGCTCGCCCTGGCTCGTTCGCCGGCTGCTGCGCCCGGGCGACCGGATGGTGCTCTGCGAGTTGCACCCCGCCGACCACCCGGCGCTCCGGGAGCGCTTTGCGGGTGATCGGCAGGTCGCCGTCCACCATCGGGACGGCTACGAGGCCCTCAGGGCCTTCCTGCCCCCGGCCGAGCGCCGCGGTCTGGTCCTGCTCGACCCGGCCTACGAGTTCCCCGGGGAGTGGGAAAGGGCCGCGGAGGGGCTCGTGACGGCATGGCGGCGCTGGCCCACGGGCGGGCTCGCCCTGTGGTATCCCCTGCTCGCCCACGGAGCCGAGGCCCGCCTGCACCGGAGCGTCGAGGAGGCGGGCCTGCGCAAGGTCCTGCGGGTCGAGTTGCGGGTCCGGCCTGCCGACAGCCCCGCGGGGATGAACGGCTCGGGGCTGCTGCTGGTCAACCCGCCGTGGCGGCTCGACGAGGAACTCGCCCAGTGGCTGCCCTGGCTCCGCCGGCAACTCGCACCCCAGGGGCAGGGCGGCGAGTCGGTGGATTGGCTGGTGCCGGAGTGAGGACCGGCCAGGTTCCGGGCCTGGCCGGTCAGCGCCCGGCGGCGCGCGCCCAGGACTCGGGCGAGCGGTCCTCGCAGAGCGCGATGGCGAAGCGGAAGGCCGCCTCCAGGTTGGCGCGGGCGGCCTCTCCGATGGGCTCGCCGAGCTCGAATTCGTAGCCCCGGACGGTGAGCAGGTACGCGGGCGGCGCGGGCACGCCCTTCACCTGCTCCCACACCTGCAGGACCGCCGCCGGCGAGAGGGCGTGGCTCGAGTAGGTGCGGTCCTCCTCCGGCAACACGCGGACAAAGGCGAACGGGCCCGGACCCGACACGCTCGCGTCGATGAAGAGCGCGAGGCCCCGCCCTTCCAGGTCGAGGGCGTGCTCGATCTGGAGCTGGAAATCGGTCTGGGTCTCGATCGTCTCCCAGCCGGGCCGGCGCTCGCGCTCGCCCTCCAGGAGCCCCAGGAGCTCGGGCCCGAGCGCATCGTCGCCCCGGCTGGGGTTGCCGTACCCGAAGATGAGCAGCGCCTCGCTCATGCCGCCTCCAGCCTTATCCGGGCCCGGGCGACCGCGGCCCGCACCTGGGCCGGCGCGGTGCCGCCCACGTGGTCCCGCGCGGCCACCGAGCCCTCCAGCGTCAGCACCTGGAACACGTCGGGCTCGATCGCGGGCGAGAACCCCCGCAGCTCCTCCAGGGTCAGCTCCGCCAGGTCCCGCCCGGTCTCGATGCCGTGGCGCACTGCCTTGCCCACCACCTCGTGGGCGTCGCGGAAGGGCACGCCCCGGCGCACCAGGTAGTCGGCGAGGTCGGTGGCGGTCGCGTAGCCCCGCCGGGCGGCCTCGCGCATCCGGTCGCGCTTGACCCGCATCCCGGGAACCATGTCCGCGAACACGCGCAGCGAGGCGTGCACGGTGTCCACCGTGTCGAAGATCGCCTCCTTGTCCTCCTGGTTGTCCTTGTTGTAGGCGAGCGGCTGGGCCTTCATCAGCGTCAGCAGCGCCATCAGGTGACCGAACACCCGGCCGGTCTTGCCCCGCACCAGCTCCGGCACGTCCGGGTTCTTCTTCTGGGGCATGATCGAGGAGCCGGTGCAGAAGGCGTCGCCGAGGTCCACGAAGTCGAACTGCGCCGAGGACCAGAGCACCAGCTCCTCGGCCATCCGCGACAGGTGCATCATCAGGATCGAGGCCGCGGCGGCGAGCTCCACCACGAAGTCGCGGTCGCTCACCGCATCGAGGGAGTTGCCGCAGACCCCGTCGAAGCCGAGCAGCGCAGCGGCGTAGGGCCGGTCGACGGGGAAGGTCGTTCCGGCGAGGGCGGCCGCGCCGAGCGGGGAGCGGTTGAGCCTGCGCCGGGTGTCGGCGAGACGCTCCTCGTCGCGCGCCAGCATCTCGTACCAGGCCATCAGGTGGTGACCGAAGGTCACGGGCTGGGCGGTCTGCAGATGGGTGAAGCCTGGCATCAGCGTGTCGGCCTCGCGTTCGGCGAGGTCCACGAGGGCGGCCTGCAACCGGCGCAGCTCGGACACGGCGGCGTCCACGGCGTCCCGCAGGTACAGCCGCAGGTCGGTGGCGACCTGGTCGTTGCGCGAGCGCGCCGTGTGCAGCTTCTTGCCGGTCGCCCCGATGCGCGCGGTGAGGGCCGACTCCACGTGCATGTGGACGTCTTCGAGGGCCGTGGACCAGGCGAGGCGCCCGGCCTCGATGTCCGCGCGCACGGCCTCGAGCCCCGCGACGATCGCCTGGCACTCGGCTTCCGTCAGCACGCCCACCCGTGCGAGCATCCGCGCGTGGGCGATGGACCCGGCGATGTCGTGCCGGTACAGTCGCCGATCGAAGTCCACCGAAGCGGTGAAGGCCTCGACGAAGGCGTCGGTCGGGGCGGTGAAACGCCCGCCCCAGGGCTTCTTGTCCTGACCCTCGACCGGCATGGCGGGGCTCCTGGCGCATTGTGCGCGGGGCCCAGAGTATACCTCGCGACCCGGGCCAGCCCATGGGAGCCAGCGCACCCCGCAGCCAGGACACCCCCTTCCTCCCCGATTTCTGCGACATCCGGGCCGTGTTCGCCGTCGTCCTGACCGGCGAGCTCCTGGCGCTCGTGCTGGCGCTGATGAGCGTGCCAGCGCTGGAGTTCTGGCCGGTGCTGGGGAGCACGTCGCTGTTCGTGCAGTGGGTCGGCCTGAGCGCCGCGGCACTGCTCTGCGCCGGGGGCCGGCACCTCGCGCGGCTGCCTCCGGCCGCCGCGTCCTTCGCGGTCCTCGGGCTCGTGGTGGGGCTCACCGCCGTGCTCAGCCTGGTCGCGGTCTGGCTGTTCGACGAAGGGCCGCAGGCGCCCCGCCTGGGTGGCGAGGCCTGGGCCTTCCTCGCCCGCAACGTCGCCGTCGGGGGGCTGGTGGGCGCCGTCACCCTGCGTTATCTCTTCGTCCAGCACCAGTGGCGGCTGAACCTGGCGCGGGAGGCCAGCGCGCGGGTGCAGGCCCTGCAGTCCCGGATCCGGCCGCACTTCCTGTTCAACAGCATGAACACCATCGCGAGCCTGACCCGCACCGACCCCGCCCTGGCGGAGCGGGTGGTCGAGGACCTGGCCGAGCTGTTCCGCGTGAGCCTCGGCGACGCCCGGGCGCCGGCGACGCTGGAGCGGGAACTGGAGGTGTCGCGACGCTACCTGGAGATCGAGGCGCTGCGGCTTGGGGACCGCCTCCAGACTCGCTGGGAGGTCGCCAGCCTGCCGGGTGGCGCCCTCCTGCCTGCCCTGACGGTGCAGCCGCTTCTCGAGAACGCCGTCTCCCACGGCATCGAGCCGTCGCCCACGGGGGGACTGGTGAGCATCACGGGGCGGGTCGTGGAAGGCGTGCTGGAGGTGCGGGTGGAAAACCCCCTGCCGCCCCCCGGCGCCCCGGACCGCGGGGGCAACCGTGTCGCCCAGGACAACGTCCGCCAACGGCTGGAGGCCTTCTTCGGCGGGGCCGCCGGGCTCGAGGCGGGCCCCGGGGGCGGACGCTACGTCGCCACCCTGCGCTTCCCCTGGCGGGAGCGGACGCCGTGAAGGTCCTCGTCGTCGATGACGAGCCGCTCGCGCGTGCGCGCCTCGCCGCGCTGGTGGCCGAGATCGGGGGCGCGACGGTGGTGGGCGAGGCGGCCAACGGGCTGCAGGCGCTCGAGATGGCCCAGGCGAGCGGGCCCGAGGTCGTGCTGCTCGACGTGCGCATGCCCGGGATGGACGGGGTCGAGACGGCCCGCCACCTGGCGCGCCTGCCCTGCCCCCCCGCGGTGGTCTTCACCACGGCCTACGAGGTGCACGCCCTGTCCGCCTTCGAGGTCCGGGCGATCGACTACCTCCTGAAACCCATCCGGCGAGAGCGGCTGGCCGAGGCACTCCTGCGCGCGCGCCAACTCGCCCCCCATCGGGCCGAGGCGCTCACCGCGCTGCCCGGGGGAGTCCGCACCCACGTGAGCGCCACGCAGCAAGGCCGCCTCCGCCTGGTCCCGGTCACCGAAGTGCGCTACCTGGTGGCCGGCCAGAAGTACGTCGCGGCAGGCTTTCCGGGCGGGGAGCTGCTGCTCGAGGAATCGCTGCGCCAGCTCGAGGCCGAGCTCGGGGCGAGATTCCTGCGGGTGCACCGCAACGCGCTCGTCGCGCCCGCCCACGCCGAGGCCGTCGAGCGGGGCGACGACGGCCTGTACCACGTTCGGCTCCGGGGCGTCGGGCTGGCCCCCGCCGTCAGCCGGCGCCTGCTGGCCGGGGTGCGCGAGCGGCTACGGGGGCGGTGAGCAACGTTCATCGCCCGGGGACGAGGACCGGCCCACGGTGGGCCTTCGGTCTCCCTCAGCGGTCTGCGAGGTCGCCCCAGCACGCCTGGATGGCCGCGAGTGCCGCCACCACCGCGGTCTCCGTGCGCAGGATGCGGGGGCCCAGGCGCAGGGGGGTGAAGCCCCGGTGAGCCGCCAGGGCGAGCTCCGCGGGCGCGAGCCCCCCCTCGGGGCCGATGAGAAGCGTCACCGCTCCCTGGGGGCGTGGCAGGTCGCTCAGCGCGGCCTCGGCCACCGGCGAGAGCACCAGGCGCGCCCCCGAACTCGCGGCGGCGAGCCAGTCGGCGACCCCGGCCACCTCCCCCAGGCGGGGCAGGCGGTTGCGGCCGCACTGCTCGCAGGCACTGGCCATCACTCGGTGCCAGTGGACTCGCCTCGACAGGGCCCTCTCCGAGTCGAGCTGCACCACGCAGCGCTCGGTGACGAGCGGCACGACTTCCGCGACCCCGAGCTCCACCGCCTTCTGGAGCCCGAAGTCCATCCGCTCGCCCCGAGAGATGCCGAGCCCCAGGGTCACGGCGAGCGGCGATTCGCGATCGCGCGCGCGGTGCTCGCCCACCTCCACCAGGAAGCGCCCGCGGCTGCCCTCCCCCACCCGGGCCTCCCACTCCCCGCCACGGCCGTTGAACAGCGTGACGGGGTCCCCGGTGCGCAGGCGCAGGACCCGGCCCACGTAGCTCGCCGCCTCGGGCGGCAGCTCGACGACCCGCCCGGGCGAGAGGTCCGCGTCCAGGAAGAGGCGGCTGACTCGCAATTCAGGGGGCTCCGGAGTCCGCCGTGGCGAGCTCGATGCCCTCCCGCGCCACCTGCGCGAGCCGGTGGATCTGCTCGGGTGTGATGACGTAGGGCGGCATGAAATAGACGACGTCGCCGAGGGGCCGCAGCAGCACCCCTCGCCCGAGGGCGTGGCGGTAGACCCGGAGCCCGCGGCGCTCCTGCCACGCGTACGGCTCCCGGGTCTTCCGGTCCCGCACCAGCTCCACGGCGAGGATCATCCCGTGCTGGCGCACCTCGCCCACGTGGGGGTGCTCCGCGAGGGGCGCGACCGCCTGCGCCATCTCCCGGGACAGCTCCCGATTGTGCGCGCACACGTCGTCCTGCTCGAAGATGTCCAGGCTCGCCAGGGCCGCGCGGCAGCCGAGCGCGTTGCCGGTGTAGCTGTGCGAGTGCAGGAACGCCCGCAGCGTCGCGTAGTCGTCGTAGAAGGCCTGGTAGACGCGCTCGGTCGTGAGCGTAGCGGCGAGCGGCAGGTACCCGCCGGTGAGGCCCTTCGACAGGCACAGGAAATCCGGCGAGATGCCCGCCTGCTCGCACGCGAACAGCGTGCCGGTGCGCCCGAACCCGACCGCCACTTCGTCGGCGATCAGGTGCACGCGGTGGCGGTCGCAGAGCTCGCGCAACAGGCGCAGGTAGATCGGGTCGTACATGCGCATGGAGCCCGCGCACTGCACGAGCGGCTCCACGATGACCGCGCACACCTCGCCGGCGTGGCGCTCCAGCGTCTCGCGCATCGGCTCCAGCATCCGGCGCGAGTGCTCCGCGCAGGACTCTCCCGCCGCACGGTGCCAGCAGTCCGGGGAGGGCACCGTCAGCACCCCCATCAGCAGGGGCTCGTAGGTCGTCTTGTAGAGCGACACGTCTCCGGCGGCGAGGGCGCCCAGGGTCTCGCCGTGGTAGCTGTTCGTGAGGTTCACGAAGCGGGTGCGACCCGGCTCGCCGGCATTGCGCCAGTAGTGAAAGCTCATCTTGAGCGCGATCTCGACCGCGGTCGACCCGTTGTCCGAGAAGAAACAGCGCTCGAGTCCGGGCGGAGTCAGCGCCACCAGCCGCTCGGCCAACTCCAGCGCGGGCGCGTGCGTGAAGCCCGCGAGGATGACGTGCTCGAGCTCGTCCAGCTGCGCCTTCAGGGCCGCGTTGATGCGCGGGTTGGCGTGCCCGAAGAGGTTGACCCACCAGGAGCTGACCGCATCGAGGTAGCGGTTCCCATCGAAGTCCTCGAGCCAAACGCCCTCGCCCCGCCGGATCGGGATCGGTGGCAGCGCCTCGTGGTCCTTCATCTGGGTGCAGGGGTGCCAGAGGACCGCCAGGTCTCGGGCCACCAGGTCTGCGTTGCGGGTCGGGCGCGCGGCCACGGCAGGGAGACGGCCCGCGCAGTCCACGGGCTCGCGGTTGACGCTCAGCTTCGTGCCAGCAGGGCCGCGAAGAGCCGGTCCTCGAGCTCGAAGCGGACGGCCAGCGTCTCGCCGATCCGGGAGAGGTCCTCCGACAATCCGCCGGCGAGCTTTTCGGGTGTAAGGACTTCGTAGCGGTCGTTGAACTCCACCACCTCGTCGGTGATCGCCGAAAGCCGCGGAAACACCTCCTCGGCGACTGCGCGCACGCCCGCACGCCGCTCGCCGCCGTCGGCGATGCGGGTGCAGAGTTCGAAGTGAACGACCGCCACGTAGTCGACCAGCAGCTGACAGAACTTGCGCAGGAGGCTGCGCACCGGCTTGTCCGGGTGGTAGGGCTCGAGGCCCGCGACCTCGCAGAAGGCGACCAGGAGGTCCTGGCGCTCCGCGAGGAGTCTCTGCACCAGATCCCGGGTGTGGCCCCGGCGCTCGACGAACTCGATGGGGCCTTGTGTCTGCGCCTGCGCCTGCGCCCCTGGCTGTGTCTGCGTCTGCATCGGTCTCGACCCGCTCCGGCGAGATCGCTCGCCGGGCGATAGGTAAACATTTTCCACGCGTCCCTGGCAAGCGGGACCGGCGCCACGCCAGGTCTTTCCGGTCAGGGCGAGGCCGTGGTCGGCAGGAACCTCAGCTCGGTCTGCAACCGGCCTTCGAACCAGGCCTCCACGTCCACGCGACAGTCCCTGTCCCGGACCGTGAATCCGGGCTGCGGCTCGGGCTTCGAGCCAGCGAAGCGCAGCCGGTCACAGGGATAGCGCACCGTCATCGTGACCCGCATGGGGTAGTAGCCGTCGAGGAAGCGGCGCATGTACGGCCCGTTGTGCAGCGTGTAGGCGCCGTCCTGCTCGGCGCTGAACGCCCGGCTCTCGGCCTTCACGCAGAGCTCGGCGCCGCGCTGCACTCCCTCCAGTTGCAGCGAAGGACCCTCGACCCACGCGCGGTCGATCCCCCGGGAGCTCGCCACGCTGACCCCGCGGATGCGCCCCGGGGGATACACCACCTCCGCGCGCGGCACGGCGTCCAGGTGCTCGTGACACTGCTCCAGACGCACCCACCCCTCACGCAGGCTCTCGGGGCCGATGACGATGTCGTTGTGGTGATGGTGCACCGCCTTCGGGGGCGGCTCGGCGAGGAAGGACAGCTTTCCCTCGTTGACCCCGACGGTACTCGCCTCGAGTTCGTCGTCGCAGGCCGCGCACTCGGAGTCCACCGCCGCGGACTCGGAGCCCACCGCTGCGGGTGCGGCGAGCGCCGCGAGGAGGAACGACACGCCGGCCGTGCGCAGCCACCCTTGTCCCCGATCGCCTCGTCCCATTACAGTCCTCTCCCCGCTTCCCGCCCCACGAGCACACAGACCCCGACCGGGGCCCGGACCTTCGCCTTGACCACGTCGACGATCACCCGCCCCGACGCCCCGCTGGTCGACTGGACCGAGATCCGCACCGTCCTGCTCGACATGGACGGCACCCTGCTCGATCTCCACTTCGACAACACATTCTGGCTCGAGCACGTGCCCTTGCGCTACGCGCAGCGCCACCGGGTCGACCTGGAGGAGGCGCGCACGCACGTCCTCGGCCGCTACCGCGAGGTCGAGGGGACGATGCAGTGGTACTGCGTGGACTACTGGACGGACGAGCTCGGACTCGACATCGTGGACCTGAAGCGGGAACTGGGGCACCTCATCGGCGTGCAGCCCCACGCCCTGGAGTTCCTGGAGCGCGTGCGCGAGAGCGGCCGGCGGCTCGTGCTGGTCACCAACGCGCACGCCCGGAGCCTCGCGCTGAAGCTCGAGCGGACCGACATCGGGCTGCACTTCGACGTCATCGTGTGCGCCCACGACCTCGGCCTGCCCAAGGAGAGCACGGACTTCTGGGACCTGCTGCACGAGCGGGAGCCCTTCGACCCGGCCACGACGCTGCTGGTGGACGACAGCCTGTCGGTGCTTCGGGCGGCCCGGGCCTGGGGTCTTCGGCGCCTGCTGGCCGTCCTCCGCCCCGACAGCCGCGCCCCCCGGCGCGAGGTGGGCGAGTTTCCGGCCATCGAGAGCTTCCGGGACATCATGCCGCCCCGCTAGCGGGGCTCCCCTGGTCCCCACGGCGGACCAGCACCAGATCCCAGACACCGTGCCCCAGCCGCCGCCCGCGCCGCTCGAAGCGGGTCACCGGCCGATCTCCCGGCCCTTCGGCGAAGCGCCCAGGGCCGGCTGGGCTCACGAGGCGTGGCTCGGCGCCTGTCACCTCGAGCATCCCGAGGGCGTAGTCCTCCCAGTCGGTCGCCAGGTGCAGCGTCCCCCCGGGACGCAGGGCACGGGCCCACAGCGCCACGAGCGCCGGCTGCACCAGCCGACGCTTCTGGTGGCGCTTCTTCGGCCAGGGGTCCGGGAACCAGACGTACACGGCGTCGAGCGAGGACTCCGGGATCCGCTCCTCGAACACCGCGACGGCGTCGCCCCGCAGCACCCGCACGTTGTCGAGTCCTCGAGCGGCCAGCCCGGCGAGCAGACGCCCGACCCCCGGGGGGTACACGTCGATGCCGAGAAACCCGCGCTCCGGGTACGCCGCCGCGAGTTGGAGCAGTGCGTCACCGTTGCCGAACCCCACCTCCACTGCCAGCGGGAGACTGCGGCCGAAGAGGGACACGGCGTCGATCCGGCTGCCTTCCTCGACGCCGAAGCGCGGCCAGAGCTCCTCGATGGCCCGACGCTGGGCGTCGGTCATCCTGCCCGCCCGCACCACGTAGCTGCGGACGCTTCTGAGATGCGCATCCGGTCGAGGGACCGGGTCCTCGGCTTCGGTTACCATATAATCTGATGCACAACGGTGTGCCAGGGCCCGCGGAAGCGACCCCGTGAGCAGAATACCCCCAATGGTCGTCGTCGTGGACGACAGCGCCGCGGCCATCTCCCAGTACGAGGCGAGCGTGCGCAGCCTGGAGGTGGACATCCAGGCGTTCCGCTCGGCGGACGATGCCTACGCGTACCTGCGCGAGAACCCGGCCGACCTGTTGTTCCTCGACATCGTGATGCCGAAGAAGGACGGCTTCACCCTGCTCAGGGAGCTGCGGGCCCTTCCCGAGCAGCGGGAGATGCCCGTCGTCGTCGTCACGTCCAAGGACTACGCTCAGGACCGGGCGCTCGCGCGCGACCTCGGGGCACGGGAGTTCCTGCTGAAGCCGCTGCGCTCCCGGGAGATCCGTTCCCTCATCGAGCGATACACCGGTGCGCAGTTGCGCCCCATTTCCGAAGACGGCGACCCATGAGCCCCTGCTATCTGCGCTTCTGGGGAGTCCGCGGCTCCTATCCCGCGCCCTTCGCGACCCACATGCGCACAGGGGGCAACACCTCCTGCGTGGAGGTCCGCTGCGCCGACCACGTCCTGATCGTCGACGCGGGCACCGGGATCATCCCCCTCGGCGCGCGCCTCGTGGAGCAGGACGCCGTGCGCGAGGTGGCCATCCTGGTGACCCACTACCACTGGGACCACATCTCGGGGCTGCCCTTCTTCGAGCCGGCGTTCACCCCCTCGTGGACCCTGCGCTTCTTCGGTCCGGGCAATACCGAGATGGAGGTGGCCGAGGCCCTGTCCGAGCAGATGCGCGCTCCCTATTTCCCCGTCGAGACCGAGACCTGGCTCGCCGACGTGCACTACCTGCACGCGAAGGACGGGACGATCGAGCACGGGCCGATCCGGGTGACCCCGTTCCACGTCCACCACCCCGGGACCACCTTCGGCTTCCGGATCGAGGTCGCCGGGCACACAGTGGTCTACGTCTCCGACAACGAACTGCTCTTCCTCGACGCGCCGATCGACCAGCGCCTGGAGGAGAGCGACCTGGACACCGGCGAGCACGAGTTGCTGGTCCAGATGAAGGAAGAGGCGAAGCGAGCGTCGCTGCAGCCCTTCCTCGACGCGGACATCCTGATCCACGACTCGCAGTACACGCGCGAGGACTACGCACGCAAGCGCGGCTGGGGACACTCCTGCTACATCGACACCGTGAATTGCGCCATCGACGCGCGCGTGGGCCAGCTCTATCTCTACCACCTGGACCCGAGCTACCCGGACACGCAGGTCGACGCGCTGCACCGCGAGGCGCAGGAGATCATCCGCCGGCGGGGCTCCGCCCTGCGCTGCGAGGTCGCCCGCGAAGGGCTGGTGATCCCGCTCTAGAAGCGCTCTCGCAGCGCTCTAGAAGAAAGTGCCCTCGATGGGGCTCGACGCGCTGGCGAAGCGCTTCTTCGGCATGCGACCGGCGAGGAACGCCTCCCGACCCGCTTCGATGGCCTTGCGCATGGCAGACGCCATCAGGATCGGGCTCTTCGCCGCCGCGATGGCGGTGTTCATCAGGACACCGTCACAGCCCAGCTCCATCGCGATGGCCGCGTCGGAGGCCGTGCCGACGCCCGCGTCCACCAGCACGGGGACCTTCGCGTTCTCGACGATGGTCAGGATGTTGTAGGGGTTACGGATCCCGAGCCCGGAGCCGATGGGCGCGGCGAGTGGCATCACCGCGACGCAGCCGAGTTCTTCGAAGCGCCGGGCCAGGATGGGGTCGTCGTTCGTGTAGACCATCACCTGGAACCCCTCACGGACGAGGACCTCGGCCGCCGCCAGGGTCTGCACCACGTCGGGGAAGAGCGTCTTCGGGTCGCCCAGCACCTCGAGCTTGACCAGGCTGTGACCGTCGAGCAGCTCGCGCGCGAGCCGACAGGTGCGCACCGCCGTCTCCGCGTCGTAGCAGCCCGCGGTGTTCGGCAGGATCGTGTAGCGGTCCGGCGGCAGGACGTCGAGCAGGCTCGGCTCACCGGTGTTCTGGCCGATGTTCGTGCGCCGCACGGCCACCGTCACGATCTCCGCACCGCTCGCCTCCACGGCGAGACGGGTCTCCTCCAGGTCCCGGTACTTTCCCGTCCCGACCAGCAGGCGGGAGCGATAGGTGCGGCCCGCGACGACGAGGGGGTCCGCGGAGGGGTCGAGGGGGGAGGCAGCAGGTGTCGGGCTCATGGTCGGTCCGTCGCAGGCAGGGGGTGAGAGATAGGGTCGGAGGAAATGCACTCGGGGGAGATGGGCTCGGAGGACATGGGCGTGAGGACATCAGCCACCGCCGATGGCGTGCACGATCTCCACGCGGTCGCCGGCGAGCAGCGCTCGCCGCTCGTGCTCGCCGCGGGGAACGATCTCCCCGTTCACCTCGACGGCCACCCGGCGCCCGCCGAAGTCCAGCGTGCCCAGGAGCTCAGCAACCGTCGCACCTTGGCGGAGCGTGACCGGCGTGCCGTTCAGCATCAACTCCATGGGATCAGCCTACGGAGCGCCCCCCCGGCGGTCAACCTCGAGCGGGGCTCACGCGCTCACTCGATGCGCAACACCAGCTCGTAGCTCGTGGGAGCGCGCACGCTCGACTTCTCGATGACGAAATCGGTCTCCCCCTCGCGCCAGCGTCCGGGGCGCGCGGAGAGGATGGCCTTGGCGACCACCTCCGGCAGGTCCTGCCCGGTCGCCGCGCGGGCGAGTGTCTTCGCGTGCTCGAGGAACAGCCGGTGCGCCCGTTGGACCTCGCTCCCCGAAACCACCTGCAGCTCCAGCACCAGGGCGGAGACCGCTTCGGCGGTCCCCTCGGCCGTGTAGCGCACCCGGTGCCGAACGGGGTCACCGGCCGCCAGGTCCCGCCTGAGGCTCCAGCAATAGAACCGCCCCTCCCGGAACGGACGGTAGTCGTTCGCGGTGGGGAGACCCGCCTCCGCCAGATAGGAACAGGCCACCTCGGGCGCCAGGGCGAGACCTGCGCCCAGCACCGGGGTCGTCACCGCCACCAGGCAGAGACCCCTCATCAGCAGTCGTCGAAGCACGGCGCACCTCCACGGTCCGGGGCCGACCCCCCGGCAGTGGAGGCCAGTGTACCGGGGCAGCGTGCCGGGAGACCACCGCCAGGGAGACGGTTCTCGTCCCCAGGGACCAGGACGTTCTGGTATCCCGGCAAACGGTTGGCTAGACTATCCACTCACCCGAGGCGGGTGTGGTTCAATGGTAGAACCTCAGCTTCCCAAGCTGATGACGTGGGTTCGATTCCCATCACCCGCTCCAACTTCCCTCCTTCCACCGCCGTGCTCGCCCTCCTGGGGAGCCTGGTGCCCCTTTGCGCCTCCGGGCTCGAGGTCACCGACCCGGGGCAGGGCCCCGTCACGCTGCCCGCCGGGTCCGCGGGGGCTCGGGAGCTGAGCGGGGTCACCTGGGCCGGCGGGGAACGCTATCTGGCGGTCAGCGACCAGGACGCCGCCCTGTACCAGCTGAGCGTGCGGTTGGACCGCCAGGCGGGGACCGTACTCGGGGCCGAGGTCACGGGAAAGGTCGCCCTCGGCCAGGGCACGGACCTGGAGGCCATCGCCCAGGCCCCCGACGGCACCGTCTACGCGAGCGACGAGGTGGGACCCGCGGTCCGCCGGTACGACGCCGGGACAGGCCAGGCGCGCGGGTTGGTTCGGGTGCCCCCGGTCTACGCGGGGGCCCGCAGGAACCTCAGCCTCGAGTCCCTCGCCCTGTCCCCCGACGCCCGCACCCTGTGGACGGCGAACGAAGAGGCCCTGAAGGGCGACGGGGCGACCAACCGCGGGGCGCACGGCCAGGGCACGCCCGTGCGGCTGCAGCGCCTGCGCGGTGACGGGCGGGGCGGCTGGAGGCCGGACGGACAGTGGGCATACCGGGTCGACGGCGCGGCGCCCTTCTTCGGTCGGGCCCCGAGCGGGCTCGTGGACCTCGCGGTCCTCCCGGACGGCACGCTGCTCGCGCTCGAGCGCGCGGCCGGCATCGTCGGGATGGGTGGCGAGCTGCCGAGCGCCCAGGTCGGCTTTCGCAGCCGCCTGTACGCCGTGGACCTGCGGGGGGCCATGGATACCTCGCGCCTCGCCGGCCTTCCCGCGAGCGTGGCGGCGGTGGGCAAGACCCTGCTCTGGGAGGCCACGTTCCCGGGGCTCAATTTCGAGGGGATCGCCCTCGGTCCACCGGTCGGCGCCGGCGAGCGCAGCCTGCTGCTGGTGTCGGACGACGGGAACGGACTCGGGCAGGCCCTCTACGCGCTGCGGGTCCAGACCGGTGCCCGGGCCGCGGACAGGGCTCGTTGAAGGCCCCGTCGCGGGGCACGGCATCCCCATCGCATCGCGCACGGCATGGGATGCCCGCCGGCAGCGCAGCGCCCTCAGGGCGCCGAGGACGGTTCCGTGCCCTGCGGCTGCACCATCATCTCCTCGAGCTCCAGGCCGGTCAGCCGCCCCAGACCCGCGAACAGCAGCCAGAGCGCGGCGAAGGTGATGGCGAGCGTCGGCAGGGCGATGACCGGATAGCTGAGCAGCGTCATCCTGCCCAACTCGGCGTTGAAGGCATCCGTCCCCGCGGGGCTCACCACGATCCACTTGGCCAGGGCGTAGTTGAGAACCGCGCTCAGCCCGAACGACAGGGCAAAGAGTCCGTTCGCCTGCCGCACCAGGCGCTCGAAGGCGGGCTGGGCATGACGCTCCGCGACACGCGCCTCGATCCGCTCCAGGTCGAAGAACTCCTCGCGCAGCAGGAGCATCCGCACCAGCGGCCGGCGCGTCCACTGGGAGCCCAGGACGGCCAGGGCAAGCAGGCCCGGCACCGTCGCCTCCTTCACCGCGACCCATTGCGGCGGCAGGTTCAGCAGTCCGATCCCGCCGGTCATCAGGACACCCACGAGGCCGAGGGCGGACCAGAAGTTCCACCGGCGCCGGCGAGCCAGGTCGTAGAGCCCGTAAGAGAGAGGGAGGGAGAGGGCCGCGAGGAACACCAGGAGCGTCAGCCCCTGCTCGCTTCCACCCCAGTGCCCGCGCAGCCAGTCCTTGCCCTGCATGAGCACGAGCGCAGGCAGCACGACGTTGAAGCCGAGGTTGACCCAGGGGTTCTCACGTGTTGGGCGGGAGGCATTCATCCGCGCAGCCTACCGCGCCCTTCCCTGGGCGCCGACGGTCAGTTCTTCATCTCTCAATGGGCCCGGCAGGATTCGAACCTGCGACCAAGGGATTATGAGTCCCCCGCTCTGACCGGCTGAGCTACAGGCCCTCAGTCCAGGAAGCTCCGGAGCTGCTCGCTGCGGCTCGGATGGCGCAGCTTGCGCAGGGCCTTCGCCTCGATCTGCCGGATGCGCTCGCGGGTCACGTCGAACTGCTTGCCGACCTCCTCCAGGGTGTGGTCGGTGTTCATGTCGATGCCGAAGCGCATCCGCAGCACCTTGGCCTCGCGCGGCGTGAGGCTCGCGAGCACGCTCTGCGTCGTCTCCCGCAGGCCCTCGAAGGTGGCCACCTCGACCGGCGCCGGGATGGTCATGTCCTCGATGAAGTCGCCGAGGTGCGAATCCTCGTCGTCCCCGATCGGGGTCTCCATGGAGATGGGCTCCTTGGCGATCTTGAGCACCTTGCGCACCTTGTCCTCCGGCATCTCCATGCGCACGGCGAGTTCGTCCGGCGTGGGCTCGCGGCCCTTCTCCTGGAGGATCTGGCGCGAGATCCGGTTCAGCTTGTTGATGGTCTCGATCATGTGCACCGGGATGCGGATGGTGCGCGCCTGGTCGGCGATCGAGCGCGTGATGGCCTGGCGGATCCACCACGTGGCGTAGGTCGAGAACTTGTAGCCGCGGCGGTATTCGAACTTGTCCACCGCCTTCATCAGGCCGATGTTGCCCTCCTGGATCAGGTCCAGGAACTGCAGGCCGCGGTTGGTGTACTTCTTCGCGATGGAGATCACGAGGCGGAGGTTCGCCTCCACCATCTCCTTCTTCGCGCGCCGGGCCTTGGCCTCGCCGATCGACATCCGGCGGTTGATCTCCTTGATGTCGCCGATGCGCAGGCGCGTGCCCTGCTCCACCGCGAGGAGCTTCTTCTGGAGCCGCTGCACCTCCGCCACGTACGGCGGCAGGTCCTCGGTCTGGCCGGTGCGCTCGGCGAGATAGCCGGGCAACCAGTCCTGGCGCGTCTCGTGGTCCGGGAACGCGGCGATGAAGGCCTTGCGGGGCATCCCACCCTGGTCGACGCAGACCGCCATGACGCTGCGCTCGACCTCGCGGATCCCCTCGATCACCTGCCGCAGGTCGTTGGTGAGCCGGTCGATCAGCTTCGGCACCACGCGAAGCTCCAGGAACGCGTCCGCCATTTCCTGACGGACCTTGCGGCACCGGGGCGAGTCGGGGCTGTTCTTCTGGGCCAGCTTGACCGACTTCTCGTAGAGCGCCCGGAGCTTCTCGAAGCGCGCGCGGGCCTCCTCGGGGTCGGGACCGGTATCCACGACCTCCGTGAGTCCCTCTTCCGCGGTCTCCTCGTCGACCTCCTCGTCCCCGGCCACCACAGCCGCCGCTGCGTCCACCTCGGGGACCGGGGCCGCGGCAGGCTCCGCCTCGTCGACGAAACCGCTGATGACCTCGGTCAACTTGATCTCGCCCGCCTGGAAGAGGTCGAATTCCTTCAGCAGGTGACCGGTCGTCTCCGGGTACGTGGCAAGGGCCGTCAGGACCTGGGTAAGACCCTCCTCGATGCGCTTGGCGATCTGGATCTCGCCCTCGCGAGTCAGCAGGTCCACCGTGCCCATCTCGCGCATGTACATCCGCACCGGGTCGGTCGTGCGCCCGAACTCGGCATCCAGGGTTGCCAGGGCCGCTGCGGCCTCCTCGGCCGCGTCCTCGTCGTCGTCGACGGCGGCCGTGGTCTCGTTGAGCAGCAGGGCCTCCTCGTCCGGGGCCGTCTCGTGGACGGCGATGCCCATGTCATTGATCATGCTGATGATATCTTCGATCTGCTCGGGATCGACGATACCGTCCGGCAGGTGGTCGTTGACCTCGTGGTAAGTCAGGTATCCCTGCTCCTTACCTTTTGCGATCAACAACTTGAGCTGTGACTGCTGCTGGTCGAGGTCCATAAGGGGATGAATGGGAATCGGGTTACCAAAACGTAGTCGTCAACTATAGCACGAGGCGCTAATATTCGCCATTTCGCTCAACCGCTCCTTCCCCCCTGACCGCCGAGACGCACGCAAAGTTCCGCGTACTCGCGCGTCTCCGCCTCCGAGAGCTGCCCCGCCCGGGCCCGTGCGGCCAGGGCCTGGAAGCGCTGCTGGGGTCCCTTGTGCGCAATCCGCTCCAGCGCGTCGCGGAACTCCTGGACCAGGTCGGCCTCCGGCAGGGCCGGGTCCTCCACGGCCGCGAGCTTTCCCAGGTGGCGCCCCGTCTCGCTCTCCCGGAAATGCTCCAGGACGCCCGCCATGCTGAGGTCGGGCCGCGCCCGCAGCAGCTCGATCATCTCGCTGAGCACCCCCACCCCCGGCACGCCGGCGCCGCCGAGAGGGGGCAGCTCACCCGCCCGGGCGACGATCTCCGGGTGGTGAAGCAGCAGGGTGACCGTGCGCCGCATCAGGGAGGGGGCCTGGCGCACGGGCGCCACGGGGGCTGGCCGGGGGGGCACCCGCGCGTGGCCAGCGGGGTCGAGGACGGGGGCCAGCTCGCCGGGCTCGAGACGGCTCAGCTCCGCCAGGCGCATCTCCACCATCTGCCGGAACGCCCCCTGGGGAATCCGCGTAACGAATGGGCGCGCCAGGTCCACCAGGCGCGCCCGCCCGTCCAGCGTGCCCAGCTCGACCTGGGCCACCAGGTGGTCGAAGAGAAAGCTCGAGAGGGGCGTGCCCCGGGCCAGCTCCGCACGGAACCCCTCAGGCCCGACGCGGCGCACCCGCGTGTCGGGGTCTTCCCCTTCGGGCAGGAACACGAAGCTCGCCTGGCGCCCCTCGCGCAGGAGCGGCAGCGAGGTCTCGAGCGCGCGCCAGGCCGCCTTGCGGCCCGCCGCGTCGCCATCGAAACAGAAGACGACACGGGACGCGACGCGGAAGATCTGCTCCAGGTGCTGGGCCGTGGCGGCGGTGCCGAGCGTGGCCACGGTGCTGGTGAAGCCGGCCTGGACGAGGGCCAGCACGTCCATGTAGCCCTCCACGACGACCACCGAGTCGAGCTCCCGGCTCACGCGCTGGGCCTGGTAGAGCCCGTAGAGCTCACGGCCCTTGTGGAAGACCGGGGTCTCCGGGGAATTCAGATACTTCGGCTTGCTGTCGTCCAGCACTCGCCCGCCGAAGCCGACGGTGCGCCCGCGGCGGTCCAGGATGGGGTACATCACCCGGTCGCGGAAGCGGTCGTAGGGGCGCCCACCGCTGCGGGCAATCGCCAGGCCGGCCTGCACGAGGTCCTCGCGGGTCTTCTCGTCGCCGCCGAGGGCACCCACCAGGCCGTCCCACCCCGGCGGGGCATACCCGAGCTGGAAGGCATCGAGCGTGGCGGCGTCGAGGCCGCGGCCCCGCAGGTACTCCTGCGCCCTGCGCGCCTGGGGGTGCTCGTGCAGCTGGCGCTGGAAGTACTGCCGGGCCCGGTCGAGCAGGCCGTAGAGGGGGGCAAGCCCGGCCTCGGCCGGACGGGCCGCTCCGCCCTCCTCCGGGACCGGCACCCCGGCCCGCTGGGCGAGGGCCCGCACCGCCTCCGGAAAGTCCATGCGGGCGTACTGCATCAGGAAGCCGATGGCGGTCCCGTGGGCGCCGCAGCCGAAGCAGTGGTAGAACTGCTTGCGCGGGCTGACGGTGAACGACGGGCTCTTCTCGTCGTGGAAGGGGCAGCGGGCCTGGTAGTCGTGTCCGGCCCGCTTCAGGGGAACGGACTCGCCGATCAGCTCGACGATGTCGACCCGGGCCAGAAGGTCGTCGACGAAGGCTTGGGGGATGCGACCGGCCATCGTTCGCCCGACGGCATCACGCCGTCCCGCGCCGCTAGCCGAGCCGGGCGAGGCGCTCCTTCACTCGGGCACTGACCACGCCCATGTCGGCGCGGCCCTCGACGAGCTCCTTCATCCGCGCCATCACCTTGCCCATGTCCCGGGCGGAGGTCGCCCCGACCTCGGCCACGCACCGCGCGACGAGGGCATCGACCTCCTCGACGCCGAGGGCCTGGGGCAGGAACCCCTCGATCAGCGCGATCTCGAACGCCTCCTGGTCGGCCAGGTCGTCGCGGCCGCCGGCACGGAACTGGGTGAGGGAGTCCTGGCGCTGCTTCAACATCTTGCGCAGCACGGCCACCACCTGGGAGTCGTCGAGCTCGATGCGCTCGTCCACCTCCCGCTGCTTGATGGCGGCACTCACGAGACGCAAGGCCCCCAGCCGGCGCTTGTCCTGCGCCCGCATGGCGGCCTTCACGTCTTCCTGGATCCGCGCCTTGAGGCTCATGGGCGGCGGGGCCCCGAGAGGCTCAGGCCCGGGGGCTCGCAGTCCGCATGCCCAGCATGCCGCGCTGCCGGCGCTTCTGATGGCGCTTTACGGCGGCGGCCATCTTGCGCTTGCGCACCGAGGTCGGCTTTTCGTAGAACTCGCGGCGCCGGATCTCCGTGAGGATCCCCGCCTTCTCGCAGGAGCGCTTGAAGCGGCGCAGGGCGAAATCGAAAGGCTCGTTCTCTCGGACGCGGACAGTCGGCATACTCGGTTGCTCTGGGCCGTGCTGGAGGCCGTTGCGTGGATGGAAGCGGTGAATTGTAGGTTCCGGAGCAGGCGCTGTAAAGCCGGGGGGAGAAACGGGTGCGGGTAGTCGGGATCGAGACCTCCTGTGACGAGACCGGGGTGGCCGTGTACGACGGGGAGCGGGGCCTGCTCGCGCACGCGATCCACAGCCAGGTCGAGCTGCACGCCCGATTCGGGGGCGTGGTCCCCGAGCTGGCCTCCCGGGACCACATCCGCCGGCTCGCCCCCCTCCTCGCACAGGTGCTCGAGGAGGCGGGGACCGGCCGGGGCGACCTCGACGGGGTCGCCTACACCGCGGGACCGGGCCTGATCGGGGCGCTGCTGGTCGGCGTGGCCTTCGCCCGCAGCCTGGCCTGGGCCTGGTCGCTGCCGGCCGTGCCCGTGCACCACATGGAGGCGCACCTCCTCGCCCCCATGCTGGAGCCCGACCCGCCGGCCTTCCCCTTCGTCGCCCTCCTCGTCTCCGGCGGCCACACCCTGCTGGTCGAGGTCACCGCCGTCGGCGCCTACCGCCTGCTCGGGGAGTCCGTGGACGACGCCGCGGGCGAGGCCTTCGACAAGACCGCCAAGCTCCTCGGTCTCGGCTACCCCGGGGGCCCCGCGCTGGCCCGGCTGGCGGAGCAGGGGCGCCCCGGCCGCTTCGAGTTTCCCCGGCCGATGACCGCCCGCCCCGGCCTGGACTTCAGTTTCAGCGGGTTGAAGACCGCCGCGCTGCTCGCCCTGCGAGAAGCGGGCGGCGACGAGGGCGCGCGGGCCGACATCGCCCGCGCCTTCGAGGACGCGGTGGTGGAGACCCTGGTGATCAAATGCCGCCGGGCCCTGGCCCATACCGGGCACCGGCGGCTCGTGATTGCCGGCGGGGTGGGCGCCAACCGCAGGCTGCGCGAGGCGCTGCTCCAGCTCGGCGAAGCGGTCGGCGCGCGCGTGCACTACCCGCGCCCGGAGCTCTGCACCGACAACGGGGCGATGGTGGCCTTCGCCGGCTACCAGCGTCTGCGCGCCGGCGAGCGGGCCGGTCTCGGCTTCGCTGCGCGCCCGCGCTGGGCGATGGACTCCCTCGCCCGCGCCCCCGGCAGTCCGGCGGAGTCGGGGTCAGACTGAATCGAGGTCTCACCGGGGCGGGTCGGTCGGAGCCGGCACCGGGCCGAGTCGGGGCCCGGTCGGGTGGGGGCCGGGGTCAGGCGGAGGGCCGGCTCGCGCCGATCTTCGGCTCCTCGCCGGCGAGCAGCCGGCGGATGTTGGCCCGGTGCCGCCAGAGCAGCACCAGGGTCATGGCCCCCACCGCCGCCACCAGCACACCCTCGCGGGTGAACCAGGCGGTGTAGACGGGGGCGAAAAGGACGGCCCCGAGGGCCGCGAGGGAGGAGTAGCGGAAGGCGACCGCGAGGGCGAGCCAGGTCGCCGCGGTTGCCACGCCGATGGGCCAGGCGAGGCCCAGGAGGACGCCGAGGGTGGTGGCCACCCCCTTGCCCCCTTTGAAATCGAAGAACACCGGAAACAGGTGCCCCAGGAAGGCGGCGAGTCCCGCCGCACCGAGGACCGCGGGCGCGACGCCGAGCCAGTGGCCGGCGAGCACCGGGAGGTATCCCTTCAGCCCGTCCCCGAGCAGGGTGACCACCGCGGCGGCCTTCCCTCCGTAGCGGAGAACGTTCGTCGCCCCGGGGTTCCCCGAGCCCGTCGTCCGGGGGTCCGGCAGTCCGAGGACGCGCGTGGTGAGCACCGCGCTCGAGACGGACCCGAGGAGGTAGGCGGCCACGACCAGGAGGATTGCCTGCATCACAGGCGCATTGTTCGGGCGAGGAGCCGACAGGTCAATACGGGCGCGCGCGGCCCCGGCGCTTGTTTTACCATGGCCCCAGGGAACGTCACGCCTGCGCCCGGCACGGACCATGGACATCATCTACATCAGCCAGCTGCGCGTCGAGACGGTCATCGGTGTCTACGAGTGGGAGCGGCACATCCGCCAGGTGGTCCTGCTCGACCTGGAGATGGCCACCGACGTCGCCCGGGCCGCCGCCACCGACAACATCGCCGACGCCCTGAACTACAAGGCGGTCGCGAAGCGGGTGGCCGCGTTCGTGGAGGGGACCCGGTTCCAGCTGGTGGAGACGCTCGCGGAGCGCGTGGCGGAGCGGGTCCTCGACGAGTTCGGGGTCCCGTGGGTGCGGCTGCGCGTCTGCAAGGAGGGCGCCCTGCGGGGCGTGAAGGAAGTCGGCGTCCTCATCGAGCGGGGGCGGCGGGACTGAGATGCCGAGGGTCTACGTCGCCATCGGCAGCAACCTCGAGCCGGAACGACACGTACGCGCCGCCGTGCAGGCCCTGCGGGCGCGCTTCGGGCACCTGGCCGCGTCGCCGGTCTACGCCTGCCCCCCGGTGGGGTTCGAGGGCCCGGAATTCCTGAACCTCGTGGTGGCCTTCGACACGGATGAGCCACCCCGATCGCTGGTCCGGGCGCTCAAGGCGATCGAGGAGACGCAGGGCCGCCGGCGCGACGCGCCACGCTTCGCCGACCGGACCCTCGACCTGGACCTGCTGATGTACGGCGACGAGGTCCTCGAGGAAGAAGGGCTGCGGGTGCCGCGCCCCGAGATCCTGGAGCACGCCCACGTCCTCGGTCCCCTCTGCGACCTCGCGGGGGACCGGGTACACCCCTGTCTCGGGCGGACCTTCCGCGCGGTCTGGGCCGAGCTCGACCAGACCCAGCGGGGCCTGCGGCGGGCAGTCCTCGAAATCGACACCCAGGATTAGGAGCCGGAATGGCAGAGCCTCTCCACTTCTGTACCCGCTGCGGGGCACCGGTCACCGTTCGGGTGCCGGCGGGCGACGACCGGCCACGGCACGTGTGCGAGGCCTGCGGGACGATCCACTACCAGAATCCGAGGGTGGTGGCCGGCTGCGTGATCGAGTGGGGCGACCAGGTGCTGCTCTGCCGCAGGGCCATCGAGCCCCGCAGGGGGTTCTGGGTGTTTCCCGCGGGATTTATGGAAAACGGCGAGACCATCGAGGAGGCCGCGGAGCGCGAGGCGCGCGAGGAGGCGAACGCACGGGTCGAGATCCTCGAGCTCTACACCCTGTTCGACATCCCGCACCTGGAGCAGGTCCACTGCATGTTCCGCAGCCGGCTGCTCGACACGGGCTTCTCGCCGGGGACGGAGAGCCTGGAGGTCCGGCTCTTCCGCGAGGAGGAGATCCCCTGGCGCTCGCTGGGGTTCGCCTCGGTCTCGTTCGCCCTCCAGCACTACTTCGAAGACCGGCGCTCCGGACAGTTCCGGATGCACCGGGGCACCGTCCACCCCGCCTGTCCGGTCTGACGGCGGTTGGCGACCCCGCCGGTCCGGGCTGACGGCGGCTGGAAACACTGCCCGTCAGGCCTGGCGGCCCCCGTCGACCCGGATCACCTGTCCCGTGATGTAGTCCGCGTCCCGCACCAGGAAGAGCACGGTGCGGGCCACGTCCTCCGGGCTCCCCTGCCGCTTGAGGCTGGTGCGCGAGATGATCCGGCGCTGGGTGACCTCGTCGAGCCCCTGCTCCGGCCAGAGGATCGCCCCGGGCGCCACGGCGTTCACCCGCACGTCGGGCCCGAGGTCCCGGGCCAGGGCCCGCGTCAGCATCACGACCCCCGCCTTGGTGATCGAGTACACCGCGTGCTCGCGCAGGGGGGAGAGTCCGTGAACGTCGGCCAGGTTGACGACGCAGCCATGCCCCAGGCGCAGGTACGGGGCAGCCGCCTGGGCCAGAAAGAACGGAACCTTCAGGTTGGCGCCGAGGAGGTCGTCCCAGACCTCGTCGGTCACGCAGCCGACCGGCGTCGCGTAGAAGTTCGACGCGTTGTTCACCAGCACGTCCAGGCGGCCGGCCCCGTCCACGACCTCCTCGATCAGGCGGTCCACGGCGCCGGGGGCGAGCAGGTCGCCGCGATGGAGCGCAACCGAGCCCTGGCGCACGGCGTTCAGCTCGGCCGCGAGCGCCTCGGCCGCGCCCCGCGAGCGCCGGTAGTGCAGCGCCACGTGCATCCCGGCCCCATGCAGGACGCGCACGATGGCGGCCCCGATGCGCCGGGACCCTCCCGTGACCAGCGCGACGCGGCCCTCCAGCCCCTGCGTATAATCACTCATCTCCAGACCCGTTCCCCCGTCCCCTCCCGTGACCGCCGTCACTCTACACCGGGCGCAACCGTGACGCTCAGGCGACATCCGGACGCCGCGGCGAGGCCCGGGCCACCCCTCCCCCTGCGGCTCCCCGAGGGACTGCCCGACCCGGGGCCGGAGGCGAGGGCCCACGCCGAGCGGCTGCTCGCGCTCATCGGCGAGGAGATCGAGCGCCGCGGGGGGGCCATCCCCTTCTCCCGCTACCTGGAGCTGGCCCTCTACACGCCCGGGCTCGGTTACTACGGCGGCCCGCTCCCCAAGCTCGGAGGGCCGGGTGATTTCGTCACCGCCCCCGAGGTCTCCCCCCTCTTCGGCCGCTGCCTCGCACGTCAGGCCGCCGAGGTGATGGCGGCGCAGCCGGACGCCACGGTGCTCGAGCTCGGCGCCGGCTCCGGGGCCCTCGCCGCGGAGGTCCTCACCACCCTGGCCGACCTCGGCCGGCTACCCGGCCGCTACCTCATCCTCGAGGTCTCGGGCGAGCTCGCCCGACGCCAGGCAGAGACCCTCGCACGCCGCGCGCCGGCCCTCTCCGGGCTCGTGAGTTGGCTGGAGCGCTGGCCCGAGGCGCCCATCACCGGCGTCATCCTGGCGAACGAGGTCCTGGACGCGGTGCCGTTCCATCGCGTCCGGAGGGAGCCATCGGGCCCCGGCGAGCTCTACGTCACGGCGCGGGGGGGACGGCTGGCAGGCCTCTGGGGTCCCCCGTCCTCGGAGGCGGTCGACCGGGCCATCACCGAGGTCGAGGCGGACCTCGGTACGGCGCTCCCGCCGGGCTACGTGACCGAGGTCTCCCCCGAGCGGGACGCGTGGGTGAGCTCGGTCGCGGACGCCCTCGGGGCGGGGCTGGCGTTGTTGATCGACTACGGCTACCCGCGCCGGGAGTACTACCACCCGCAACGCGCGGACGGTACGCTGATGTGCCACTATCGCCACCGCGCCCACGGCGACCCACTGGCGCTCACCGGCCTGCAGGACGTCACCGCCCACGTGGACTTCACCGCGGCGGCGCGCGCGGCGGAACGGGCGGGCGCGAGGACGGCCGGTTTCGTCAGCCAGGCCGACTTCCTGCTCGCCACGGGGATCCTGGACGAGGTGGCGGCGGCCGGGGACGAGGGGGAGCGCACGGCGCGAGCAAGCGAGGTCCGGCGGCTCACGTTCCCCGGTCAGATGGGGGAGGCGTTCAAGGTCCTGGGCCTGAGCCGCGGGCTGGACCTGGACCCCGTCGGTTTCGCGCTGCGCGACCGGCGGGGGCGCCTGTGAGCCTGCGCGGCCCCGGCCGCGGCGGAGTGCCGTGGATCCGGGTGAGGGGCGAGCCCCGCACCCGAACAACCTGTCAACCGAGCCTTTTCGAGAGGAGTCAACCCGTATGGCCGTCCTGCGCTCCATCCCACTGCTTGCACTGATCTGGATCCTCTACAACGTCGTGGCCTTCTTCGGGGTCGCCACGATGGGCCACCAGGTCTTCAGCTTTTCCCTCACCTCCGGGGCCGTCTGGACCATCAACGTGGGCGAGCTGCTGATCATCGTCGGCCTGCTGGCCCTCTTCGTCGAGGTCTTCCGGTCGACGCGTACCTCCACCGCCTCGGTCCTGAACCACATCCTCTCGACGCTGGTGTTCGTGGCCTTCCTGGTGGAGTTCATCACCGTCGAGCGCGCCGGGAACTCCGTGTTCTTCATCCTGATGGTGATGGCGCTGCTGGACGTGATCGCGGGCTTCTCGGTGACCATCTTCACCGCGCGCCGCGACCTCACCGTCGGCGAGAACGTCGAGCTGTAGCAGGACAGAGGGTGGGGGCGCCCGCCCCCACCCGAGGCAGCCGACCCGCGCGGGAGGCTCCCCCGGCCCTCCCTAAGCGGGTCTTGCGTCCCGGATCGCGGCGACCCGCAGCCCCCGCAGGGCGTTCGCGAGGTCGAGGCCGGAGAGGCCCTGGTCGAGGAGCGGCCGCACCTGCACCGCGGCTGCCGCCGAGCGCGCCGAGCGCAGCGCGTCGCCCTGGGGGTAGGACCGGTCCGCCCACCCCGCCCGGCCGCGGAAATCCGCCTCGCACGCGAGCAGCATCCGCTCGAAGCGCTCGGGCCGCCGGAACGCGTCGGCCGACTCCAGTAGGCGCAGGACGGTCCCGGGGCGCAGATCCAGCGCCCGATGGCAGAGCCCGTGCAGGCGCGCCGACAACACCCCCAGCTCCCGATACTCCACCGGCGCGCGGTAGCGCCCGCAGAGGGCCTCCACGAGCGCCGCGCCCCGGTCCTCGTGGCCCACGTGGCGCGGCCACTCCCCGCTCGGCGTCGTTCCCTTCCCGAGGTCGTGCACCAGCGCGGCAAAGCGCACGAGCGGGTCGGGCGAGAGCCGGGCCGCCTGGGCGAGCACCAGGAGGACGTGCGCCCCCGTGTCCACCTCCGGGTGGTACTCCGCCCGCTGGGGCACGCCGAAGAGCGCGTCCAGCTCGGGAAAGAGGCGTGCGAGGGCGCCACACTCGCGCAGCACCTCGACGAAGCGCCCGGGATCGGCCTCACCGAGCGCCCGCTCGAGCTCGGTCCAGACCCGCTCGGGGGTGAGGGCGTCCACCTCCCCTGCCTCGACCATGGCACGCATCAGCGCGAGCGTCTCGGCCGCGACCGAAAAGCCCAGGCGCGCGGCGAACCGGGCCACGCGCAGGATGCGCACGGGGTCCTCGACGAACGCGGGCGAGACGTGGCGCAGCCGGCGCAGCCGCAGGTCCTCGCGGCCGCCAAAGGGGTCGATCAGCTCGCCCCCCTCGTCGAGGGCCATCGCATTGATGGTCACGTCCCGGCGCCGGAGGTCCTCCTCGAGGGTGACACCGGGGTCAGCGTGGACGGCGAAGCCGCGGTAGCCAGGGGCGGTCTTGCGCTCGGTGCGCGCGAGCGCGTACTCCTCGCCCGTCTCGGGGTGCAGGAACACGGGGAAATCCCGGCCCACCTGCCGGTATCCGAGGGCGCGCAGGGCCTCGGGGGTGGAGCCGACCACCACCCAGTCCCGGTCCTGGACCGGCAGCCCGAGCAACCGGTCCCGCACCGAGCCGCCGACCTGGTAGACCCTCATCCCCTGCCGCGTCATGCCCACCCCGACCGAATGGCTGGAGGGCCCGGATTCTCCCGACCGGTGCCGCCGGGGGTCAAGGCCGCGCGCCGGCCCCGCCCTGGCCCTCCTTCCGGCTCGTGTGCCGTGGAAAGAGGCCCCCCTTCCCCCGGACCGTTTGCGGTATGATGATTCGCTAATACTGCACCGGGCATCGAGGCCGTGAACGAAGACTGGATGGATCAGGTCCGCTGGAGCGCGGACGGACTGGTGCCTGCCATCGCCCAGGACGCCGAGAGCGGGCGGGTGCTGATGATGGCCTGGATGAGCCGGGAATCGCTGGCCCTCACGGCCCGCGAGGGCCGGGCCGTATACTGGTCGCGCTCGCGCCGCGCGCTCTGGCGCAAGGGCGAGGAGTCCGGTCACGTGCAGCGGGTTCGGGACATCCGGCTCGACTGCGACGGGGACACGGTCCTGCTGGCGGTGGAACAGGTGGGCGGGATTGCCTGCCACACCGGTCGCGAGAGCTGCTTCTACCGGCAGCTCCAAGGGGACGCGTGGGTTGCGGTGGACCCGGTGCGGAAGGCGCCGGACGCGATCTACGGCAAGGGGCAGGGACCGTCTTGAGCGAGGTGCTCGAGCGCCTGGCCCGGACGCTGGAGGCCCGCAAGGGCGCGGACCCGTCGGCGTCCTACGTGGCCGGCCTGTACGCGCGGGGGCTCGACGCGATCCTGAAGAAGGTCGGCGAAGAGGCCACCGAGACGGTGATTGCCGCCAAGGGAGGCGAGCGCGAGGCGGTCGTGCGCGAGACGGCCGACCTCTGGTTTCACACCCTGGTGATGCTCGCTCACCTCGGCCTCGGACCGGAGGCGGTCCTCTCCGAGCTCGAGCGGCGATTCGGGTTGTCCGGGCTGGCGGAGAAGGCCGCCCGGTCACAGGGGCCGGCACCCGCCCACGCGCGGGCGGCCGGGCTCGATTCAGTGCGAGGATAGAGACACATGGGACTCGGCGGAATCAGTATCTGGCAGCTCCTGATCGTGCTGGTGATCATCGTGCTGCTGTTCGGCACCAGCAAGCTGCGCAACCTCGGCGGTGACGTGGGCGCGGCGCTGAAGAACTTCCGCGAATCGATGCGCAGCGGAGAGGAAGAGGAAGCGAAGCCTGCCGAGCCGGCCGAGCCCGGACGGCTGCCCCCCAACGAGGCGCAGAAGTCGGCCTCCGCGGAAACCCGGGCCAAGGAGCGGGTCTGACGGGAGGCCCCTGGGGCCACCCCTCCGGCTCGTCGGGTAACGCATCGTGTTCGAGGTCGGCTTCTGGGAGCTCGTCCTGGTGGGGGTCGTGGCCCTGGTCGTCGTGGGGCCGGAACGGCTCCCCGAGCTCGCCCGCAGCGCGGGGCGCTGGCTCGGCGCCGCGCGGCGCATGGCTAGCACCTTCAAGTCCGACCTCGAGCGGGAGATGCGGGCCGGCGAGCTGAAGAAGATGCTGGAGAAACAGGGCGAGTTTCGCGGGGCCTACGACGTCCTGGAGCAGACGAAAAAGCAGCTCCAGGAGGAATTCCAGGGGACCGTGGACAAGCTGAACGCCCCGGTCGATATCCCCACCATCTCCCTGGAGGGGACGGACACGGCGGCAGCGGCGCCGGCAGCCCCTGCGACCCCCGTCCCTGCGACCCCCGCCCCGGCGCCCAGCGGCACCGGGGAGACCCCACCCGACTCCGCCGCCCATGGCCCCGACGGACCAGCCCGGGCCTGACCAGACCGTCGGCGAGATGCCGTTCCTGGAGCACCTGCTGGAGCTCCGGGACCGGCTGCTGCGGATGGTCCTCGCCGTGCTCGGGGGCGTGATCGTCCTGCTGCCCTTCGCGAACAGCCTCTATTCGTATCTCGCCGAGCCGCTGCTCCGGCACATGCCGGCCGGCGCCACCATGATCGCGACCGAAGTCGCCTCGCCGTTCCTGGCCCCCTTCAAGCTCGCCCTCGTCGCTGCCGTGTTCCTGGCGATGCCGGTCATCCTCTACCAGGCCTGGGCCTTCATCGCGCCGGGCCTCTACCAGAAGGAGCGCCGCTTCGCCCTGCCCCTGCTGGTCAGCAGCATCCTGCTCTTCTACCTGGGGATGGCCTTCGCCTACTACGTGGTCTTCCCGATCATCTTCGGCTTCTTCACCGCGACCGCCCCCGAGGGGGTCACGGTGATGACCGACATCAGCAAATACCTGGACTTCGTCCTGACCCTCTTCTTCGCGTTCGGTGTCGCGTTCGAGGTCCCCATCGCGGTGCTCCTGCTCATCTGGACCGGGTTCACCAGCGTGGAGACCCTGACCCGGATCCGCCCCTACTTCATCGTCGGGGCCTTCGTCGTCGGCATGGTCATCACGCCACCGGACGTGTTCTCCCAGACCTTCGTGGCCCTGCCCATGGTGGTGCTGTTCGAGGCGGGGATCTTCCTCGCGCGCATCACCGCCCGGGCGCAGGCGAAGCGAGAAGCGGAAGCCGAAGCCGAGGCGAAGGCCGCACATCCTGTCTCCCGCGTCCCGGCGATCACCGGGCCGGCGGCCGGCAGCGTGGGCACAGCCACGGGCGAGAACACGGGCGCAGGCGCGAGCGCGAGCGGAGGCACCGGGGCGGGCAGCGAGCCGCCGGTCGTCGAGGACGACATCGAGTCCGAGCTCGACCAGGCCATCGCCGAAGAGGCCCAGCTCAACCAGCAGTCCCCGAGGCCTGCCGACCCCGCGTGAAGCGGGCCCCCGTTTCAGCGGGGCCCTGCGCCCTCTTCCTCTCTCTCCTCCAGTGCCTCGGGCCCCTCGGCACCGTCGGTCACGGCGCCATCCCCCGGCGGCGCCGGCACCCGCAGGCGCAGCAGGCGGTCCGCCGACTCCACGGGGAGGTGGTACTGGACCCCGGCATCGGGGCGCGCCAGCACCAGGGCGTGGGGGGTCTCGCTCACCAGGAAGTGCAGCGGCTCTCCCTGTCCCGTCAGGGTGACGGTGACGGGGCGTCCGGCTCCCGGGGGCTCGAGGGCACGCACGGTGATGGCCTGGGCGGTGCGCCAGGCGTCCACCAGCCCCTGGACCGCGTCGGCCCCGGCCTCGGGACGCTCCGGCTCCGCCACCCAGCGCCCCCCCTGAAGGCGCAGCCTCAGCTCCGGAAGCTCGATGGCGACGGGCTGGGGCTCGGGGCCGAGGGGTCCCAGATGGACGAAGCCCGGGGCACCGGACACGGTCAGGTGGTAGAACCGGTCGGTGACGAGGTGCACCCGGTCCCCGACCCGCAGGTACCGCCGGCCGCTCAGCGACTCGGTGTCCCCGAAGTCCAGGCGCAGGTCGTCGAGGACGAGCGAGGCCTGCGGCGGCTCGAGGCCGAAGCGGGCGAGCTCCAGGTCCTGCACCCTGTAACTGCGCTCCGTCGCAGCCCCCAGCACCTCGAGCAGGGTCTGGATACGGAAGCCGTTGGCCGGCAGGGACAGGGGCTCGACCATGAGCCAGCGGCCCTCGCGCTTCTCCAGGAGGACAGCCGTCTGCCCCGACCGCTCGATGCGCAACCGGGCGACCGAATCCGGGGCCCGGTCGGTCAACGTCGGCACCGGGGGCGGTGTCTCGATGCCGGGCTGCAGGAACACGAGCGCGGCCAGCACGGCCACGGCGCCCAGCAGCAGGAGGTTCAGGGCCGCCCGGCGCGACACGGTCAGCGCCTCCGGCGGCGGTACCAGATCACGAAGCCGGCCGCCGCGAGCCCGAGCGGCAGCACGGCGAGGAACGCGAGGCCGATAGTCGCCACCGCAACCTCGGAGAGGACCAGCTGGGTGTCCGGCGAGGTCCGCGCGGGGATGGCGATGAGCTCGTCGTCGCTCGAGAGCCAGTTGATCAGGTTGAGCCCCAGGTCGAGGTTGCCGCCGTTCCCGAGGAATGCGTTGGAGAGGAAGTCACCGTCGCCGAGGACCACCACCCGCTGGGTCGCACCGGACTGGGCCGCCGCCCCCGGCGGGGCGTCGGCAGTCTGAGCGGACTCCCGGGGCCGGGTCAGGGCGACGCCCACGTCGAGCGGCCCCTCCACGTCCTTGCCGGGATCGAGGCGGACCTCGCCGGCGAGCTCGCCGGTCTCGGACCAGGCGCGCCCCGCCGTCGTCAGCAGGGGCTCGGACTGCCAGGGTGCGACCGGGCGGGCCGTGAGGCCGGCAGCCATCGGGAACACCGTCACCAGGTCGAAGTGCTCGGTCACCGCGTGCAACGGATACTGGGTGACCAGGGTCATCGCGGGGTTGTCGATCCCGAAGAGCTGGGTGGTGGGGTCCACGATGGTCCCCGGCTGCAGCTCCACCCCGAGTTGCTGGGCCAGGGCCTCGAGACCCTGCAGACCCCCCGGGTCCGCGAGCCACAGGAGGTTGCCGCCGTGCTCGAGGTAGCCGAGCAGGAGCACGGCCTCGCCCGGGAGCAGCTTCACCTGGGGACCCGCGATCACGAGCACGCTCGTGTGCTCGGGCACGGCCCCGGTCTCGGCCAGGTGGACCGTCTCCACCTGCAGGCCCCTCTGCTCCAGCTGACGGGCCCAGTCCCGCAGGTCGTGGTTGGCCTGGCCGCGGGGGTCGCGCTCCCCGTGGCCGGTGAGGAAGACCACGTGGCGGTCCCCGCCCCGGGCCACCCGCTGCAGGGCGTTGGTGAGCGCCTGCTCGGAGAGCGTCTGCACGTGCTCCTTGCGCCCCCCGAGCTCCACCACCAGCTCCCCGTCGACCGTGATCCCCAGCTCGCGCACCCGGTCGGGGGCGGTGTCGGGGTTCACGAAGGACAGATCGAGGTCTGCCTTGTGGCGCCGGTAGCGCTCCACGAGGTCCCGGACGCGGCCCCGGAGCACCTCGTCCTCCCGCGCGTAGGCGGTGATGGCGACTGGCCCCTCCAGGCGCCCCAGGAGGGCCTGGCTCGCCTCGGACAGGGTGTTGCGGCCGCTCACCGTCCAGTCCAGCTGCACGTGGTAGCGGGTGCTCAGGAAGGCCAGCAGGCCGGTCGCGCCGAGCAACAGGGCGTAGAAGACCAGGTTCTCCAGTCTCAGGCGAAGACGGGACTTGCGGGTCACGCGCATGGGCGGTGCACCCCTCGCGGTCGGGAGCTCACGGTTGCAGCCGGTCGGCGTCCAGGCGCCGCACGGTCAGGGCCAGGAAGGCGAAGGTGAAGAGCAGGTAGTACGCCACGTCCCGGGTGTCGAAGACGCCCCGCAGGAGCGAGTCGTAGTGCGTCAGCAGGGACAGGTAGCTCAGCAGGGCGCTCGGCGTCTCCGTGCCGCCGCTGCCGGCCCAGTCCAGGATCCAGAGCAGGAGCAGGAACCCGAAGGTGGCGATGGCGGCGACGGTGGGCTGGTCGGTGACGGAGGACAGGAAGAGCCCCGCGGCGGCGAAGCTCGCGACCACCAGGAGCAGTCCGAGCAGGCCGGAGGCGAAGAGGCCCGGGTCCAGGCTCCCCCCGGCGAGCAGCGAGAGCGGCATCAGCCCGACGAGCCCCAGCACCACCACCAGGAACGCCATCAGGCCCAGGTACTTGCCGAGCACGATCGCGGTCATCGAGACGGGTGCGGAGAGCAGGAGCACCACCGTGCGGGTCCTGCGCTCCTCGCTCAGCAGGCGCATGGTGAGGAGCGGGACGACCAGCAGCAGGACGACGGCCGCGGTGCGGAAGAGCGGCGCCGCGACGATCTCCGTCAGGCCCGGCGCGCCCTCGATGGCGGCCAGCCGCCCCTGCCACTGCAGGAAGACCTCGACCTGAACCAGGAAGACGTAGCCGAGGACCAGCTGGATCGCCGCGAGGATGGCCCAGGCGAGCGGGGACAGGAACAGCCCGCGGAGCTCGCGGGCGGCGATGGCGCCGATCATGCTGCACGCTCCCGCGCCGGCAGGCTGTGGGCACCGTCCTCACCGCAGGTCAGCTGCACGAACACCTCCTCGAGCGAGCGCCGTTGGGGCGCGAGCTCCACGAGCCCCCAGTCCTGTTTCACGGCGCGGGTGAGCAGCTCCTGCGTCGGGTCCTCCCCCTCGCGGAAGCGCAACGTCACCCTTCCACCCTCCCCCACCTCGGCCTCGAGCACGCCCGGCAGGTCCAGCAACTCCCCCGCGGCCGGCGGGCGGCGCAGGGTGGCCCGCAGGGCCGGCTCCGCGAGCCCGAGTGCCAGCCGGTCGACCCGCTCGTCGAGAACGAGGCGGCCCTGGTGAATGATGAGGACCCGGTCACAGACACTCTGGACCTCGGGCAGGACGTGGGTGGACAGGATGACGCTGTGCTCCCCCCCCAGCTCGCGGATGAGGGCTCGGACCTCACGGACCTGGATCGGGTCGAGGCCCACGGTGGGCTCGTCGAGGATCACCACCGCGGGCGAGTGAATCACCGCCTGGGCGATCCCGACCCGCTGCTGGTAGCCCTTGGACAGGTTGCCGATGAGCCGCCGGCCCACGTCGGTCAGCCCACAGCGAGCCTTGACACGCTCGCGCACCTCGACGACCCGGCCCCGCGGCACCCGATGCAGCCGGGCGCAATAGCCGAGGTACTCGTCCACCGTGAGCTCCCGGTAGAGCGGCGGCTGCTCGGGGAGATAACCCACCTGGGCCTTGGCCCTCAGGGGCTCGTCCAGGATGTCGACCCCGTCGACCAGGACCAGCCCGGCGCTCGGCGCCAGGGCGCCGGCGACGATCTGCATGGTCGTGGACTTGCCCGCGCCGTTCGGCCCGAGGAAGCCCAGCACCTCGCCGCGGCGGACCTGGAAGGTGACGCCGCCCACCGCCGCGCGCTCGCCGTAGAAGCGCTCCAGCCCTTCCACCCGGACCAGGATGTCGTCGCTCATGGGGTCGCTATTATTTCGGCCCGGGGCGCGCCTGCCAAGCGGCCGGGGCGCAGCGGCGCAGGATGCCCCGTCGCCCGGTAGGTCCGATAGTCCTGCAGGATGAGCCCGTGGTCGAAGGCCAGCTCGGAGGGCAACCGGTCGATGGCAAAGGCCTCGGCCAGGGCCGCGTCGTCGGCCCCCACCGGCTCGCCCGTGGCGCTCCCCACGTAGACCGCGCTCACCGTGTGCCCGCGCGGGTCGCGCCCGGGGTCGGAGTAGCAGCCGAGCAGGGCCTCGAGCCGTACCTCCAGTCCCGTCTCCTCGCGGGCCTCGCGCACCGCGGCCTGCTCGAGGGACTCCCCGAGGTCGACGAAGCCTCCCGGCAAGGCCCAGCCCGGGGGCGGGTTTCTGCGGCGGATCAGGACGACCGGACGGTCGGCCCGGTCCCGGAGCTCGATCACCACGTCGACGGTCACGGCAGGCGTGCGGGGGGCGGGCATGGGATACCTCCGGTGCGTCCAACAAAAAACCCGCGCGAAGCGGGTTTCTTGTGTCTCGGACCGCCAGTGCCTACTTGATCTTCGCCTCTTTGTAGGCCACGTGCTTGCGCACGACGGGGTCGAACTTCTTCATTTCCAGCTTCTCGGGGGTGGTCTTCTTGTTCTTGGTCGTCGTGTAGAAGTGCCCCGTTCCGGCGCTGGACACGAGCTTGATCTTGTCGCGCATGGCTGGACCCTCAGACCTTCTCGCCGCGCTTGCGCAGGTCGGCGAGGACCTCGTCGATACCGCGCTTGTCGATCAGCCGCAGGCCGGAACGGCTGAGGCGCAGCTTGACCCACCGCTTTTCGCTCTCGACCCAGAACCGGTGGGTGTGCAGGTTCGGGAGGAAGCGCCGGCGGGTCCGATTGTTCGCGTGGGAGACGTTGTTTCCCGTCGTGGGGCCCTTGCCGGTGACCTGGCAGACTCTCGACATGACCATTTCCTCTTGGGGGGGCCGCCATCACGGCCTACCGGGAGCCGCGTTTTATACCACCGGCCCGGCGGGTGTTCAACCTCGGCGAGCAGGGGCCCGGGTCCCGGGCGGTGAGGGTACTCAGGGCAGCGGGCGGGACCGGGTGCGCAGAGCGTCAGAGCAGGCCGCGCTCCGCGAAGGAGGCCACCTCCCCGTCTCCGACCACCAGATGGTCGAGGACACGGACGTCGACGAGTGCGAGGGCGTCCCGCAGGCGCCGGGTCACGAGCTCGTCCGCCCGGCTCGGCTCGGCGACCCCCGAAGGGTGGTTGTGGGCGAGGATGAGGGCAGCCGCGTTGTGGGCCAACGCCCGCCGCACCACCTCCCGGGGGTGCACGGTCGCCCCGTCGATGGTGCCGAAGAACAGCTCCTCGAAGACGATCACCCGGTGGCGGTTGTCGAGAAACAGGCAGGCGAAGACCTCGCGCGGCTGGTGGCGCAGGCGCCGGGTCACGAACCGCCGGGCGTCCTCGGGGCTCGCCAGGGCGTCGCCCCGGGCGAGGCGAGCCTCCAGATGGCGCTGCCCGACCTCGAGCGCCGCGCGCAGCAGCGCGTACTTGGCCCGGCCGACCCCGGGGCGCGCGCAGAGCTCGCTGGCCTCGGCCTCGAGCAGGCCCCGCAGACCACCGAGGTCGGCGAGGAGCTCCCGCGCCAGGTCGACGGCGGTCTTGCCCCGCACCCCGGTGTGCAGGAACAGCGCCAGCAGTTCCGCGTCCGAGAGCGCTCCCGGCCCGCGCTCGAGCAGCTTCTCCCGGGGCCTCTCCCCTTCCGGCCAATCCGTGATGGGCACGGGACCTCCCGTCCGTGGCGGCTTGCCCTCCAGCGTCGGCCAGAAGCACGGCCGGCGCCATCGTCGATTCTCTCCATCCCTGCAGGAACGTTTAGACTAGAGCGAGCATGGTTTCCCTCGGCGGCCAGCGCATCCTGCTCGGAGTGACCGGCGGCATCGCCGCTTACAAGGCCGCTGCGCTCGTGCGCGAGCTGAAGAAGGCCGGCGCCGACGTCCAGGTGGTGATGACCGACGCGGCCCGCGCCTTCGTCACCCCGCTGACCTTCCAGGCGCTCAGTGGCCGCCCGGTCCGCCACGCGCTGCTGGACCCGGCGGAGGAATCCGGCCTGGACCACATCGGTCTCGCCCGCTGGGCCGAGCTGGTGCTGATCGCCCCGGCGACCGCGGACTTCCTCGCCCGGCTCGCCGCGGGGCTGGCCGGCGACCTGCTGTCCACCCTGTGCCTCGCCACGACGGCGCCCATTGCCGTGGCACCCGCGATGAACCACCGGATGTGGGAGGCCGCGGCCACGCGCGCCAACGTCGAGGTGCTGCGCGGGCGCGGCGTGCAGGTCCTCGGCCCCGCCGAAGGGGACCAGGCCTGCGGCGAGAGCGGGGCCGGGCGCATGCTGGAGCCGGAGGCGCTTGCCGCCTGGGTCACCGACCGCCAGGCCCCGCGCCCTCTCGCCGGCCGCACGGTCCTCGTCACCGCGGGACCCACGAGGGAGCCGCTCGACCCGGTGCGTTACCTCTCCAACCGCAGCTCGGGGAAGATGGGCTATGCGGTCGCCGCGGCGGCGGCGCGGGCCGGCGCCCGTGTCGTCCTGGTGAGCGGCCCGGTGGGGCTCGCCGCGCCCGAAGGGGTCGAGCAGGTGAGCGTGGAGACGGCGGAGGAGATGCTGCGGGCGGTCCAGCGCCACGCCGGCGGGGCGGACGTCTTCGTGGCGGCCGCCGCGGTCGCCGACTACCGGCCCCGCGAGCCCTCCCCCCGGAAGGTCAAGCGGAGCGCCGCGCTCCTCAACCTGGCGCTCGAGCCCACGCCCGACGTGCTGGGCTGGGTGGCGGGGCTGCCCCGGCGCCCGTTCCTGGTGGGCTTCGCGGCCGAGACCGAGGACCTGGAAACCAACGCCCGGCGGAAGCTCGAGCGCAAGGGGCTCGACCTGGTCGCGGCCAACCGGGTCGGCGTGCCGGGGACCGGCTTCGACGCCGACGAGAACGAGCTCGACGTCTACTGGGAGGGCGGGTCCCGGCGGCTCGCCCGGGCCCCCAAGACGGTGCTCGGCCGGGAGCTCGTGGCACTCATCGGGGAACGGCTCGGTGCCCAGGGTCGCGCTTAAGCTCGTCGACCCGCGCCTGGGGCGTGAATTCCCCCTGCCGGAGTACGCGACCGAGGGCTCCGCGGGGGTCGACCTGCGCGCGTGCCTCGACGCGCCCCTGACGATCGCGCCGGGGGAGACCCACCTGATCCCCACCGGACTTGCAATCCACATCGCGGACCCGGGGATCGCCGCCGTCGTCCTGCCGCGCTCGGGCCTCGGCCACCGCCACGGCATCGTGCTCGGGAATCTGGTGGGCCTGATTGACTCGGATTATCAGGGACAAGTATATGTTTCGTGCTGGAACCGCGGCGGCGAGGCCTATGCGATCCAGCCCGGTGAGCGCATCGCACAGCTCGTCTTCCTGCCGGTGCTGCGGGTGGACTTCGAGGTCGTCGGGGACTTCGAGCCCAGCCGGCGCGGCGAGGGGGGATTCGGCTCCTCCGGACGGAGCTAGGACCGCACGACTAGAGACACCGCCGGCGCCGGGAGGTGCCATGGACAGCCCGCTTTCCAGACCGAGGGCGCCGCATGGCGCGCTGAGCACCACCCTGGCCGCACTCCTGTTCCTCGCTGCCGGATGCCTGGCCGTCGCCCCCGGGACCACCCGCGCCGATACCGGGGCCGAAAAGAAGGCGACCGAGCTGGCCGCCTGGCTCGGCGGGGCCCTCGCCGGGGAGCTCGGGCCCTTGCGCGCCGCGCTCGAGCGCGAGGCCGCGGCGGCACCCCTGGCGGCGGGGGCCGACGCGACGGCGACGCGGGCCGTGGAGCAGCGCCTGGCGAAGAGCCACCCGGACGTCCAGCGGGTCTGGCTGCTGCCGCGCGGCCACGACCAGCCGGACTACGACAGTCAGCCTCCTCTCAGCTACGCCTCGCTGAGCCTCCTGCGCCGCTCGGAGGCGGAAGGGAAGGCCCCGGCGCTCGAGGGCCAGCTCCTCGGAAGCGAGCAGGAACAGCTCGTCTACGTCGTGCGCCTCACCGGGCCCGACGGGGCACTCACCGGCCACGCCCTCTTCAGCCTGCGGCCTGCGTGGGTCCAGCGCCTGCTGGACACGGCACCCTGGCCGGGGGGCTCGGTGGAGGTCCTCCAGCCCGTGGACCGGGCCGCCCCGGTCGTCGTGGCGCGGCGGGGGAGCCCCTCCACGGCGCCCGCCCTGGCCCGGGAAGTCCCCGGTACCGCCTGGCGGATCGTCTACCGCGTGCCCGGGGCCGCACGCACCCCGGAGACGGGGGAGTCCGGGTCGATGGGGCCCTGGGCCTGGGCGGCGGGGGCCGCTGCCCTTTCGCTGCTGGTGGGGGCCGTGGTCGCCTGGGAGGTCCGCCGGCGCCGTCAGGCGCGAGCCGCGGAACAGGCGCACTTCGAGCCGGCCGACACCGGCACGCCACCAGAGGCGGACCGACCGTCCTCGGAGCATCCGCCCGAGGGCCCGCCCCCGCTCGTCACCGTAGAGGAGATCTCCTCCGCAGAGGGGATCGCGCCGCAGCCCCCAACCAAGCCCACGGAGAAGAAGGGCCTGCCGGACGCCTCGATCTTCCTCGCCTGTGACATCCGTGGAGTGGTCGGCGAGACCCTCGACGCCCCCGCGGCACGGGCCATCGGGCAGGCCATCGGCAGCGAGGCCTACGACCGGGGCCAGCAGGCCCTCGTGGTGGGGCGCGACGGCCGGGCCTCGAGCTTCGAGCTCGCGCAGGCCCTGATCGAGGGGCTGGTGGAGAGCGGGCGCGACGTCATCGACGTGGGCATGGTCCCGACCCCGGTCCTGTACTTCGCCGCCGAGTACCTGGACACCCACAGCGGGGTGATGGTGACCGGCAGCCACAACCCACCGGGCTACAACGGCTTCAAGGTCGTGCTCGGGGACGAGACCCTCGCCGGTCCGGCCATCGCGGCGCTGCGCCAGCGGCTCGAGGCGGGCGACCTGGTCACCGGCGCCGGCTCCGTGCAGTCCCTCGAGATGGACGCGGAGTACATCCGCCGGGTCACCGAGGACATCCCCGCGGCGCTCGGCGGCGCCTACCGGGTGGCGGTCGACGGCGCGGGCGGGGTCGCCGGGGAACTGGCGGCGCGGCTCTACCGGGCGCTCGGGCACGACGTCGTCGAGGTGCGCTGCCAGGTGGACGGGGCGCTCCCGTACGGCGCGCCCGACCCGACGCAGCCGGAGAACCTGGCGGAGCTCGTCCGGGTCGTGCGCGAGAGCCGGGCGGACATCGGGATCGCCTTCGACGGGGACGGCGACCGGCTGGTGGTGGTCGACGGGCAGGGCTCGGTCGTGTGGCCGGACCGCCTGCTCATGCTCTACGCCTTCGACGTGCTCTCCCGCAACCCCGGCGCGCCCGTGGTCTACGACGTCAAGTCGAGCGCGCGCCTGGGCAAGGTCATCGCCAAGCTCGGTGGCAAGCCCATCGTCTGCAGGTCCGGGCACGCGTACATGAAGGCCAAGATGCGCGAGACGGGCGCTCCCCTCGGCGGCGAGCTGAGCGGCCACGTCTACATCCGGGACCGCTGGTACGGTTTCGACGACGCCCTCTACGCCGGCGCGCGCCTGCTGGAGATCCTGCGGGGACGGGGCGCGGCCCCGGCCGCCGTGTTCGCCAGGCTGCCCACCGGCTCCGCGACCCCGGAGCTGCGGGTCCCCATGAGCCCCCGGGCGGCCCT
Organism: uncultured Ectothiorhodospiraceae bacterium; assembly: GCA_937867305.1. GTDB lineage: Bacteria > Pseudomonadota > Gammaproteobacteria > JAABTG01 > JAABTG01 > JAGNLM01. Next base: position 52,801 of record CALMKJ010000204.1, read on the forward strand.
CGAGCTCCTCTCCAGGCTGCGGGGCGACGCCTTCGAGGGGGCCCGGCTCACCACCCTGGACGGCCTGCGGGCCGACTGGCCCGACGGCTGGGGACTGGTGCGGGCCTCCAACACCACGCCCGCCCTGGTGCTGCGCTTCGAGGGCGACGACGACGCGGCCCTGCGACGCATCCAGGCCCGCTTCTCGGGCGCGCTGCGGGCGATCGACCCCGGGTTGCAGTTGCCTTTCTGAGTCGACCACAGGACGGAGCCACCCCATGTCTCTCAGCCAGACCGACGCGATGCAGATCGCCCGGGTCCTCACCGAGGCCCTGCCCTACATCCAGCGCTTCACGGGCAAGACCATCGTCATCAAGTACGGCGGCAACGCCATGGTCGACGAGGCCCTGAAGAGCGGTTTCGCCCGGGACGTGGTGCTGATGAAGCTGGTGGGCATCAACCCCGTCGTCGTCCACGGCGGCGGTCCCCAGATCGGGCAGCTGCTCGCGCGGATCGGCAAGCAGAGTCAGTTCGTCGACGGGATGCGCGTGACCGACAGCGAGACCATGGACGTGGTCGAGATGGTCCTCGGCGGGCTGGTGAACAAGGAGATCGTGAGCCTGATCAACCGCCACGGCGGGGCGGCGGTGGGACTCACCGGCAAGGACGGCGGACTGATCCACGCCCGCAAGCTGCGGGTCACCCGCAAGACTCCCGAGATGCAGGCGCCCGAGATCATCGACATCGGGCACGTGGGCGAGGTCGCGAGCGTCGACACGGCCGTGGTGGACATGCTGGTGCGGGGGAATTTCATCCCGGTGATCGCACCCATCGGGGTCGGCGAAGAGGGGCACGCCTACAACATCAACGCCGACCTCGTCGCGGGCAAGCTCGCCGAGACCCTGGGCGCTGAGAAGCTCATCCTGCTCACGAACACGCGGGGCGTGCTCGACGCCGAGGGCAACGTGCTGACCGGCCTGGACGGTCCCCAGGTGGACGCCCTCATCGCCGAGGGCACCATCTCGGGCGGGATGCTGCCCAAGGTGCGCTGCGCGCTCGAGGCGATCCGCGCGGGCGTGCGTGCCGCGCACATCATCGACGGGCGGGTCGAGCACGCCGTGCTGCTCGAGATCTTCACCCACGAAGGCGTCGGCACCATCATCCGCGGGTCCCGGGGGCCCGCCGGATGACCGTGGAGGGGCACCCGCCCCGGCGCCAGCAGATCCTCGAGGCGCTCGCCCGGGAGCTGGAGACGAGCCCGGGCGACCGCATCACGACCGCACGCCTCGCCGCCGTGGTGGGCGTCTCGGAGGCGGCCCTGTACCGGCACTTCGCGAGCAAGGCCAAGATGTTCGAGGCCCTGATCGCCTTCGCCGAGGACTCGGTGTTCAGCCTGGTCACGCGGATCCTGGCCGAGGAGCCGGACCCGAAGGCCCGTTGCGACCGCGTGCTCCGCCTCGTGCTGGGCTTCTCCGAGCGCAACCCCGGAATCACCCGAGTCCTGCTCGGTGACGCCCTGGTGGGCGAGCACGAGCGCCTGCAGCAGCGCTCCGTGCAGTTCTTCAACCGGATCGAGACCCAGGTGAAGCAGGTCCTGCGCGAGGCGGAGGCGGCGACGGGGAGACGTTGGCCCGCGCCGGTGCCCGCGGTCGCGGGACTGCTCGTGGCGGTCGTGGAGGGCCGCCTGGTCCAGTTCGCGCGCAGCCGCTTCCAGCGCTCGCCCCTCGAGACCTGGGACGACCAGTGGCGCGTGCTCTCTGCGGCGCTCTTTCCCGCGTGAGCCGCACCCCCCTGGTCGACGGGGCCCCGCTGCCTCTGCTCGACGAGACGCTGACCCTGCGGGTGAGGACGGGAGCGCGGACCGTGGTGCGCCGCGCAGGCGCCGAGCTCCACCTGTCGGCGCCGGACAGCGGCGAGACGACCCTGCGGGCCGCCCTCGAGCACTGGCTGCGGGGCGAGGCGCGCCGGGAGCTGCCGGCCCGGCTGGCGGAGATCGGGCGACCCCTCGGCCTGCGGCCTTCCCGGGTCGTCGTCCGCGGCCAGCGCACCCGCTGGGGCAGCTGCTCGAGCCTCGGGACCATCAGCCTGAACTGGCGGCTCCTGCTGGTGCCCTCCGCCCTGGTGGACTACGTGCTGCTCCACGAGCTCTGCCACCTGCGCCACCTGAACCACTCCCGCGCCTTCTGGGGGCTGGTGGCGGCTCACATGCCGGACTGGGCCGCGCGCAGGGCCCGCCTGCGGGCGTTGCAGGGGAGGCTCGCTCTGTAAGGCTCGCGCGGACCCGCGGGACCACCCGCAGCGCGGGGTCGCTCGCGGTGAAGGACCGCCCCGGGACCCCGGACCGCCCGCCCCGGCCCCTAGGGGCTGCCCGGCTTGACGGCGCCGCTCTTCAGCGCCCGGAAGCGCTGCACGTCGGAGTCGAACTTCGACCGGATCTCGCCCTGCTCGCGCCGCTGGTCCGCGACGAACTGGCGGTGCTCGGCGATCTGCCGGTCCACCTGGAGGAGGTCCTCGCGCAGACTGGCGGACATCGACTTGCCGGCCCGCTCCTCCAGGGCCGCCTGCTCCTGCAGCTGGCGGTGATTCTTCTCCAGGTCGGCGATACGCCCCTCCAGGAGCCGGACCCGGGACTCGATCACCGCGAGCTTGCCGTCACGGGTGAGCACCAGGTCCTCCTCGGTCGTGAAGGTGTGCAGGAGGACCCGATCCTGGACCGCCCGCTCGGAGGCACGCTGGCGGTCTGCCTGCTCGGTCTCGGCGCGCTGGCGCTCGGCCTCCATCTCTTCGGGGGTCTTCGCGCCCTCCACCTCCCGGACCGTGCCGGACGGGGTGACCTGCGAGTGGCCGCCCTGGGCGTACTCGGGGGGCACCACGTTACCGCACTCCCGCAGGCCGTCCTTGTTGACCCAGCACTTGATGGCAGGCCCGGGGGCGCGGGCGCCCGCCGCAGCGGCCGGCAGGCCGAGGCAGACCATCACCGAGAGGGCAGTCCAGCGGGCCCACGCAGGCGTCCGGTTCATGGGAGGATCCTCACACGCGTGACCTCAGTTAGTCGGCAGGCCCTGGCGTCCTTTGAGCCTGCTCCGTCCGGGCAGTCCCCTTCCCCGTCAGAGGCCCGCGAGCCCCCGCCACAGCTGCACCACCCCGAATGCCGCCACCAGCGCCCCGGCCACGGCGCGCACCGCGGGACGCTGGAGGAGCGGCGTGAGCCGCGCCGCCGCAGCCCCCAGGGCGAGCAGCGTCGGCAGCGTGCCCACACCGAAGCTCGCCATCAGGAGCCCGCCGCCGACCGCCGACCCGGCGGAGAGCGCCCACACCAGCACGCTGTAGACCAGGCCGCAAGGGAGCCAGCCCCAGACCACCCCGAGCAGCCAGGCGTCCCGAACCGAGCGCACTGGCACCAGCCGCCGCCCGAGCGGTTGCAGCCGCCGCCAGAGGTGGCTCCCGGCCTGCTCCAGGCGGGCGAGGCCCTGCCACCACCCCGCCAGGTACAGGCCGAGCACGACCATGAACGCACCGGCCAGCACCGAGAGCGCCGCTTCGGCGAGCTTGAGCCCCCCCAGGCCGGAGACCGCCGCCGCCCCCACAGCCCCGAACGCGGCACCGGCCACGACGTAACTCGTGATCCGCCCGGCATTGTAGGCGAGCAGGTACGGGAGGGTCCGCCCCAGCGACCCCCGGCGCTCGGGCGGGAGCGTGAACGCAAGCGCCCCGACGACCCCGCCGCACATGCCCACGCAGTGCACGCCGCCCAGGAGACCCACGAGGGCGGCGGAGAGCAGTTGCAGGGGCTCGGGCATCGGGGCTCAGGGCTGGCGTGCTGGCTCGGGCTGGGGCACAGGTCAGGTGGCGGGGCAGTGCCTCTGGGCACGGGACACCAGTCTAGCCGTTCGGCCCCCCTCGGCCCAACGGGCGTATCCCCCGCCCGGCGGCGCTCGGGACCGCCCGCGGGCACATCGGCTAGACTCCGGCGGTCACCACCCCTGAGGTCGCGATGAAGAGCTACCAGAGCGCGTTCGTCGAGCTCGCCCTGCGCCGCGAGGTGCTGCGGTTCGGGCGATTCACCCTGAAGTCCGGGCGCGAGAGCCCCTATTTCTTCAATACCGGCCTGTTCAACACCGGCGCGGCCCTGGCGCAGCTCGGCCAGGCCTACGCCCAGGCGATCGTCGACTGGGGCGTCAGTTTCGACATGCTGTTCGGCCCCGCCTACAAGGGCATCCCCCTGGTCGCGGCCACCGCGGTGGCGCTCGCCGAACGGCACGAGCGCGACGTGCCCTTCGCCTTCAACCGCAAGGAGGCGAAAGACCACGGCGAGGGCGGCCGGGTGGTCGGCGCCCCCCTCTCCGGACGCGTGCTGGTCCTGGACGACGTGATCTCCGCGGGCACCTCCGTGCGGGAATCGGTCGACCTGATCGAATCGTCCGGGGCGCGCGTCGCCGGCGTCTGCATTGCCCTCGACCGGCAGGAGCGGGGCACCGGCCCGCAGTCGGCGGTCGCCGAGGTCGAGGAGCGCTTCGGCATCCCCGTGCGCAGCATCGTGGCGCTGGACCAGCTGGTCACCTGGCTGGAGGGTCAGTCCGGCATGAGCCAGGTCCTCGCGGACGTCCGGGCCTACCGGGAGCGGTACGGGACCTCGGGTGAAGCGGCGGGGCGCCTTCCCCCTGGGGACTAGCCGGGAAGGCAGGGCTCCGGGAGCCACGGCGGGCGGCGGCGGGGGCCGGTGACGCGCACCCGCTTCTCCCGGCCCGCGTGCCCGGCGATGACCTCGACCCGGGAGGCCGGGACCCCGAACTCTTCGGCGAGGAACCTCACCAGGTGGGCGTTGGCCGCGCCCTCGACGGGCGGCGCGGTGATCCGCACCTTCAGGCGGTCACCCAGGGGGGGCATCACCTCGTCCCGGCTCGCCCGCGGCTGAACGCGCAGCGCCAGCACGAGGGCCCCGCCCTCGTGCCGGCACCAGGCAGGAACCGTCACAGAAGGGCGCGACCCAGGTCGCGGACCGGGGCCACCACGAGCAGGGAGGCGAGCTGCAGTACGAGCAGGATGAGGACGGGCGACAGGTCCCACCCCGAGACGGGCGGCAGGATGCGCCGCGCCACACGGTTGAGCGGGGCGTTCAGGTCACGGATGAGCCCGACCGCCGGGTTGTAGGTGTTCGGCGCCAACCAGCTGAGGAGCACCTGGACCAGGACCGAGACCATGAAGACGCTGATGGCCAGGTCGATGAGATCGGCCACGGCCAGGATCAGGGCCGCCACGGGGCCCGCCCCCACCCCCTGGATGCCCAGCACGACCCAGCGCTCCAGGAACTTGAGCGCGAGCATCAGCACCAGCGCCGCCAGGTCCACGCCCCCGAGCCCCGGGACGAAGCGCCGCAGGAAGCGCAGCGGCGGGTTGGTGAGCTGCACCACGAACTGCGAGACCGGGTTGTAGAAGTCCGCGCGCACCCACTGGAACAGGAAGCGGAGCATCACCACCAGGATGTACAGGTCGAAGACGGTGGTGACGAGGAACGCCAGGGCGTCCGCCAGGTAGGAGTCCCTCACCGGTCCGCCCCCAGGCTGTCACCCAGCTCCGCGGACCGGGCCCGGGCCGCCGCGACCGCCTTCAGGAAGGCGGCCCGCACGCCGGCGGCCTCGAGGTGCGCCACGGCGCGCTCCGTGGTGCCCCCGGGAGAGGTCACCCGCGCCCGCAGGGTCGCCGGGTCCTCGCTCGACTCGATGGCCATGCGGGCCGCACCGAGCGCGGTCTCGAGCGTCAGCAGCCGAGCCGTCTCCCGCTCGAGCCCGAGGCTCACCCCCGCCTCCTCCAGCATCTCCATCACCAGGAAGAAGTACGCGGGCCCGCTCCCGGAGAGGGCCGTCACGACGTCCATGAGGGACTCGTCCTCCACCCACAGGGTCATCCCCACCGCGCGCAGGACCGACTCGGCGAGGTCGCGCTGGGCGGGGCTGACGAAGGGGTTGGCGAAGAGCGCGGTGGCCCCGCTGCGCACCAGCGCGGGCGTGTTCGGCATCGTGCGCACGATGGGCGCGTCGTAGCCGAGCCAGCGGCGGATGTCGGGCTCGCGCACGCCCGCGGCGATGGAGATGACGAGCGCCCTCTCCTCCCGCAGACGGGGCCCGAGCGCGGCCGCGACCAGACGCAGCACCTGGGGCTTGACCGCGAGCACGACCACGGAGGCCCCGGTGACCGCGTCCCCGTTATCGCTGCAGACGTCGATGGAAAAGCGCCCCGTCAGCTCCGCGCGCCGCTCGGCCCGCGGCTCCGCGACACGGATCTCCGACGGCGGCCACCCTCCGGCGACCAACCCGCCAACCAGGCTGGCGGCCATGTTGCCGCCACCGATGAACGCGATGACCTGCCTGCTCATGGCGCCCTCCCCGCGAGTGCGCGAGGATAGCATGGACTCCCGCTCACCTCGGGCCGAAGATCGCCGTGCCCACCCGCACCAGGGTCGAGCCCTCGGCCACCGCCGCCTCCAGGTCGCCGCTCATGCCCATGGACAGGGTGTCGAGCGGGAGGCCCTCGGCCCGGAGCCCCTCGAAGAGCTCCCGCAGGGACCGGAAGGCCTGGCGCTGGAGCTCGAAGTCCTCCCCGGGCGCCGGCACGGCCATCAGCCCCCGCAGGCGCAGCCGCGGGAGCCCGACCACCGTCCGCGCCAGCGCCGGCAGCTCGCCCGGCGCCACCCCGGACTTGCTCTCCTCCCCGCTCACGTTCACCTCCAGGCAAACCTGGAGGGGAGGCAGCCCCGCGGGGCGCTGCTCCGCCAGCCGCCGGGCGACCTTCTCCCGGTCCACGCTGTGGACCCACGCGAAGCGCTCGGCGATGGGGCGGGTCTTGTTGGACTGGACCGGCCCGATGAAATGCCACTCGATCGCCAGGTCCTCGAGGGCCCCCATCTTCCCGAGGGCCTCGCTCACGTAGTTCTCACCGAAGGCCCGCTGCCCCGCGGCGAAGGCCGCCCGGAGGTCCTCCGGGGGGCGGGTCTTGGTGACCGCCAGGAGCGCCACCGAACCGGGCGCGCGCCCGAAGCGCTCCTCCGCCGACCGGATCCGCGCCTGCACCGCCTGCAACGCCGCTGCCACGTCCTGCATCACACCACCCCCCCGGCCCCAGCGCCTGGAATCGACCCGCCGCGGGCCCGGGCGCAGGGCCCTGCCGGCGGACCGTTGGGACTATACTTCGACCGCGCCTGGCCGATACCGTCCTTCGATTGCGCCTGCCGGCGCGAGGCCCGCAACGGGGTGTCGACTGTCCATGGATATCGGTGAACTGCTCGCATTTTCGGTGAAGAACGGGGCCTCGGACCTGCACCTGTCGGCCGGCCTGCCCCCCATGATCCGCGTCGACGGGGACATCCGCCGCATCAACGTCCCCGCCCTCGAGCACAAAGTCGTGCACGACCTCGTGTACGACATCATGAACGACAAGCAGCGCAAGGACTACGAGGAGTTCCTGGAGACGGACTTCTCCTTCGAGATCCCGGGGCTCGCCCGCTTCCGCGTCAACGCATTCAACCAGAACCGCGGGGCGGCCGCGGTCTTCCGCACGATTCCCTCGAAGATCCTGACCCTCGAGGACCTGAACGCCCCGTCGATCTTCAAGCAGATCTCGGACAACCCCCGGGGCGTCGTCCTCGTCACCGGCCCCACCGGCTCCGGAAAGTCGACCACGCTCGCGGCGATGATCGACTACAAGAACAACTCCGAATACGGGCACATCCTCACCATCGAGGACCCGATCGAGTTCGTGCACGAGAGCAAGAAGTGCCTCATCAACCAGCGCGAGGTGCACCGCGACACGCTCGGCTTCAACGAAGCGCTGCGCTCGGCCTTGCGCGAGGACCCGGACATCGTCCTGGTGGGCGAGATGCGAGACCTGGAGACCATCCGGCTCGCGCTCACCGCGGCCGAGACCGGCCACCTCGTCTTCGGGACCCTGCACACCAGTTCCGCGGCCAAGACCATCGACCGCATCGTCGACGTGTTCCCGGCGGCCGAGAAGGACATGATCCGGGCGATGCTGTCGGAGTCCCTGCGCGCGGTCATCTCCCAGACGCTGCTGAAGAAGATCGGCGGGGGGCGCATCGCCGCCCACGAGATCATGATCGGCACCCCGGCCATCCGGAACCTCATCCGCGAGAACAAGATCGCCCAGATGTACTCGGCGATCCAGACCGGCCAGCAGTTCGGGATGCAGACCCTCGACCAGAACCTGCAGGAGCTCTCGCGCAAGGGTCTGGTGAGCCGCGAAGAGGCGCGCAAGCGCGCGGCCAACAAAGACAACTTCTGAGACCGAGGCGCCCATGGAACGCGACCAGGCAATCAAGTTCATGCTGGACCTGCTTCGGCTCATGGTCCAGAAGCAGGGCTCCGATCTCTTCATCACCGAGGGCTTCCCCCCGGCGATCAAGGTGCACGGCAAGGTGCAGCCGGTCTCGAAGAAGCCCCTCACGGCAGAGAACACCCGCACGATGGCGCACGCCATCATGAACGACCGCCAGCTGAAGGAGTTCGAGGCGACCAAGGAGGCGAACTTCGCCATCGCCCCCCAGGGGATCGGGCGCTTCCGCGTCAACGCGATGGTGCAGCGCGGGGCCGCCGGCCTGGTGCTGCGCACCATCGAGACCACGCCCCCGACCTTCGAGAAGTTCGGCCTGCCCGAGATCCTGAAGGACATCGTGATGACGAAGCGCGGCCTCGTCATCATGGTGGGCGGAACCGGCACCGGCAAGTCGACCAGCCTCGCGGCGATGATCGACTACCGCAACGAGAACTCCCACGGCCACATCATCACCATCGAGGACCCGATCGAGTTCGTGCACCCGCACCGCAACTGCATCGTCACGCAGCGCGAGGTGGGAGTGGACACGGAAGACTGGGACATCGCGCTCAAGAACACCCTGCGCCAGGCGCCGGACGTCATCCTGCTCGGCGAGATCCGGGACCGCCGGACCATGGAGTTCGCCATCCAGTTCGCCGAGACCGGGCACCTGGCCATGGCGACCCTGCACGCCAACAGCGCCAACCAGGCGTTGGACCGCATCATCAACTTCTTCCCGGACGAGCGGCGCGCCCAGCTCCTGATGGACCTCTCGCTGAACCTGAAGGCCGTCGTGTCCCAGCGCCTCCTGCGCACGGTGGACGGCCAGGGCCGCGTCGCCGCCTTCGAGATCATGCTGAACACCCCGCTCATCTCGGACCTGATCCTGAAGGGCGAGATCCACGAGCTGAAGGCGATCATGCAGCGCTCGAAAGAGCTCGGCATGCAGACGTTCGACATGGCCCTCTTCGACCTCTACGAGGCGGACAAGATCACGCTGGAAGAGGCCCTGCGCAACGCCGACTCGGCGAACGAGCTGAGGCTGCGGATCAAGCTCGAGGGCAAGGAGGCCAAGGGGCGGGACATGCTCGGCGAGCTGGGCAGCCTCTCCCTCGAGGTGAAGACCGAGGAGAGCGGCATCATCCACCAGCGATCCGCGGGCTCGCGGACGCTCCTCTGAGGACGGACTGCAGGCACCGGGGCGGGCCGCAGGGGGGATCCCCCGCGGCCTGAGCCGGGCTCACGTTGACCATGGACATCACACCCTATCTCAAACTGATGGTCGAGAAGAGCGCCTCGGACGTGTTCTTCTCCGCAGGCGCCCCGGTCAAGATCAAGATCGAGGGCCAGTCCCGACCGGTCGGCAAGACGGTCCTGTCCGGGGAGATGACCCGGGCCGCGGCCTACGGGATCATGACCGACGCGCAGATCCAGGACTTCGAGCGCGATCTCGAGTGTGACTTCGCCATCTCCCTCCCGGACGGGTCGGCGCGCTATCGCGTGAACGTGTTCCGCCAGCGCGGCGAGGTCTCGATGGTGCTGCGGCTGGTCCCGTCGAAGATCCCGACGATCGAGGAGCTGAAGCTGCCGGCGGTGCTCGGCGACATCGTCATGCACAAGCGCGGCCTGATCCTCATGGTAGGCGCCACCGGCTCGGGCAAGTCGACCACCCTCGCCGCGATGCTGGACCAGCGCAACGCCAGCCAGTCCTGCCACATCCTCACGATCGAGGACCCCATCGAGTTCGTTCACTCGAACAAACAGGCCATCGTCAACCAGCGCGAGATCGGGGTCGACACCCTCTCCTACCGCAGCGCCCTGCGCAGCTCCCTGCGCGAGGCGCCCGACGTGATCCTCATCGGCGAGATCCGCGACCAGCCCACCATGGAGGCGGCCCTGGAGCTGTGCAACACGGGACACCTGGCGCTCTCGACGCTGCACGCGAACAACGCCCACCAGGCGATGGAGCGCGTGATCAATCTCTTCCCCCAGTCCCTGCACAAGCAGCTGTTCATGGACCTCTCCCTCAACCTGCGTGCGGTGATCTCCCAGCGCCTGGTGATGGGGATCGACAACCGGCGGGTGGCGGCGATCGAGGTGATGATCAACACGCCGCACATCGCGGAGCTGATCCTCAAGGGCAACATCGACGAGCTGCGCGAGGCGATGGCCGCGAGCGGGGCCAAGGGGATGCAGACCTTCGACGAGTCGCTCTACCGCCTGTACCGGGAGGGGCGGATCTCGCTCGAGGAGGCGCTGAACAACGCCGACTCGCGCGCGAACCTCGAGGCGAAGATCAACTTCGGGTAGCCTGCCCGGCTCCGGCCGGGGGGACGCAAACGGCACGTTGCCTGGCCCTGGCGTCAGCCGAAGACCGACCGGGCGTCGAAGACGGGGCCGTCGACACAGACCCGCTTCATCGCGGGGCCCTCGGGCGTCTCGATGCGCACGACGCAACCGGCACAGGCGCCCACCCCACAGGCCATGTACTCCTCCAGCGAGACCTGGCAGGGCAGTCCGTGCTCGCGGGCGAGGCGGGCCGCGGCGGCAAGCATGGGGTGGGGGCCGCAGGCGAAGACCTCGACCTCCGCGCGCTCCTGCGCGGTGAGGGCTTCGAGCCAGGACCGGGCGAGGTCGGTGACGTAGCCCCGGTGGCAGCCGGGGTAACCCTGCAGACTCGCGAGACGGCTCGGAGCGCCGATGGCCTCGAGGTCGGCAAGGGCCTCGCTCACCTGGGGCGCGACACCGGGGACCGGCAGGCGCGAGGCGACGGTCGCGAAGGGGAACGGCACCTCGGAGCCCATCAGCACCAGGGGACGGACGCCTGCCGAGGCCCCTCCCCGCAACTGCCTCGCGAGGAACAGCATCGGTGGAATGCCCACCCCGCCGCCCAGCAGCAGGGAGCGGGGGCGCGCCGGGTGCGGGGCGAAGGGCGTGCCGATGGGCGCCATGAGGCTCAGGCGCTCACCGGGCTGGCGGCGCGCGAGGGCCGCGGTGCCCGCACCCACGGCCTTGTAGAGGAATCCCAGGGTGCCCGCCTCGCGGTCGGCGGACAGGATCGAGATCGGGCGGCGCATTGCGATGCCTTCGCCCACGGCGATGTGGGCGAACTGCCCGGGCCGGGCACGGGTCGCGGCGCGGGGGGCCCGCACCGTCAGCACGTACTGGCCACCCGGCCAGGCCGTGTGGGTCAGGACCTCCGCCGCCTCGACGGCGATGGTGGCGCGGTAGGTCATGCGGGTGTCCGCCGGCGAGTCACGCAGGTCCCCGGTTGACGCTCATCTCCCGGGCGCGGGCGGACGCTCGAAGACGACGCGGCCGGCGAGCAGTGTGCAGACCACCCGGCCCTTCATCTCCCACCCCAGGAACGGCGTGTTGTGGCCACGGCTGACGAGGGACTCCTCCGTCACCAGCCACCGAGCCTCGGGGTCGAAGACGCAGAGGTCCGCGACCCGGCCAGGCGCCAGGGTGCCCCGGTCGAGCCCCAGGATACGGGCCGGCCCCGAGGTCACCGCCGCGAGGGCGCCGCTCAGGTCGGTGACCCCCTCCGCCACCAGCCTCAGCACCAGCGGGAGCAGGGTCTCGAGACCCGAGATCCCCACGTCGGTTGCGCCGAAGGGGTTCTGCTTGGCGTCCACTTCGTGCGGCTGGTGGTCGGAGGTGACCGCCCCGAGGACCCCCCGGGCCACCCCCGCCCGCAGTCCCCCCCGGTCGGCCCCGGTGCGCAGCGGCGGGGAGACGTGGCAGCGGGCGTCGAACCCGGAGAGGTCCGCGTCGGTCAGGTACAGGTGGTGGACACCCACGTCGGCGCTCACCGGCAGGCCACGGGCCTGGGCCTCGGCGACCATCTGGACTCCCCGCGCGGTGGAGAGGTGCCCGAAGTGCGCCCGCACGCCGGTCGCCTCCACCAGCAGGAGGTCCCGCGCCAGGGCCACGGTCTCGGCGCACTCCGGCGCCCCGGAGAGGCCGAGGCGGGTCGCCATGGCGCCGTCGTGGGCGTTGCGCCCCGCGGACAACCAGGGGTCCTGGGGCTCGAGGAAGACGGTCAGGCCGAAGGTCGCGGCGTACTGCATCGCGAGCCGCATCACCTCGGTGCTCGTGACCGGCTGGCTGGCGTTGCCGACCCCGACGCAGCCCGCCTTCTGCAGCCCGCCCATCTCCGCCAGGCGCTGCCCCTGCAGCCCCTGGGTGAGCGCGCCCACCACCTCGACCCGGGCCATGCCGGCGCGGGCCGCACGCTGGTGGATCAGTTCCACCACCGCGCGCGTGTCCACGACCGGCTCGGTGTCCGGCGGGCAGCAGAGGGTGGTGATCCCACCCGCTGCCGCAGCGCGGGTCTCCTGGGCGATCGTGGTCTTGGTCTCGAGCCCGGGCTCGCGCAGCCGCGCGCGCAGGTCCACCAGACCGGGACACACCACGAGACCCGCCGCATCGACGACCCGGTCGGCGGTGAAGCCTTCGGGGAGGTCGCCGAGCCCCACGACCCGGCCCTTGGCCACGTGGAGGTCCGCCACGCGGTCGATGCCGCTGGCCGGGTCGACGACCCGGCCGCCGCGCACGGTCAGGCGCATCAGTGTGCCCCCCCCGCGGTCCCCGCCGCGTGGCTGCCGAGGATGATGGACATCACCGCCATGCGGACGGCGATCCCGTACCCCACCTGCTGGAGGATGACGGAGCTCGGACCGTCGGCCACGTCCGAGGCGATCTCCACCCCCCGGTTCAGGGGCCCCGGGTGCATCACCAGGGCGTCGGGGCGGGCGAGGGCCAGACGCTCGCGGGTGAGCCCGTAGAACCGGAAGTACTCGTGCTCGCTCGGCAGCAGCCCGCCCTGCATCCGCTCCTTCTGCAGCCGCAGCATCACGATGACGTCCACGTCCTTCAGGCCCGACTGCATGTCGTGGAACACGCGCACCCCGAGGCCCTCCACCTGGGCCGGCACGAGCGTGCGGGGCGCCACCACCCGGATCTCCGCCGCACCCAGCGTGGTGAGGGCGTGGATCTCGGAGCGGGCGACGCGCGAGTGCAGGATGTCGCCGACGATGGCCACCCGCAGCCTCGTGAAGTCCCCGCGCAGCCGCCGGATCGTGAACATGTCCAGCAGCGCCTGCGTCGGGTGGGCGTGCCGGCCGTCCCCGGCGTTGAGCACGCTCACGTGGGGGGCTGCGTGCTGGGCGATGAAGTGGGCGGCGCCGCTCTCCGGGTGACGCACCACGAACATGTCGCAGTGCATCGACTCCAGGTTGCGCAGGGTGTCGAGCAGGCTCTCGCCCTTGCTCGCCGAGGAGGCGGCGATATTGATGGTCAGGAGGTCCGCGGAGAGCCGCTTGGCGGCGAGCTCGAAGGTCGTGCGGGTGCGCGTGCTCGGCTCGAAGAAGAGGTTGACGATGGTCTTGCCGCGCAGCAGGGGAACCTTCTTGACTGCCCGCTCCCCCACGCCGACGAAGGACTCGGCGGTGTCCAGGATCTGGGTCAGGATGGGCGCGGAGAGCCCCTCGGTGGAGAGGAAGTGCTTGAGCCGCCCGTTCTCGTCGACCTGTAGACTCGGCCGCATACTCTCCTCTCCCCGGGACACCACCCGCCTAGCGGGGCCCCAGAATCTCCAGGGCCAGCGGCTCGGGGCCGGTCAGCTTCAGGTGCTCTCCCGGCCCCAGGCGCACGGTCGCACCGGTGACGTCCGCCCGCACGGGCAATTCGTGCCCCCCGCGGTCGGCGAGGACCGCGAGCGTCACGCTGGCCGGCCGTCCGTAGTCGAAGATCTCGTTCAACGCCGCCCGGATCGTGCGCCCCGTCTGGAGCACGTCGTCCACCAGCAGGATGTGCCGGTCGTCCACGTCGAAGGGCAGGCTGGAGGGCTCGACCCGGGGGTGCAGCCCGATCCGGGTGAAGTCGTCCCGGTAGAAGTTGATGCTCAACTCACCGAGGGGCGCCTCGATGCCGAGCCGCTCGTGCAGGCGCTCGGCCACCCAGACGCCTCCGGTGCGGATCCCCACCATCAGGGGCCGCTCGCGCCCCTCGGCCGCGAGCAGACGGCGCAGGTCCGCCGCCATCTGGCCGAGCAGACGCTCGATGTCGAAGGTGCTCACGGTTCCCCTCCTGCGTCGAGCCAACCCGCCAGGATCAGCTGCGCCGCCAACGGGTCCGCCGGCTCGTGCCCACCGCGCCCCGCCTCGGCCATCTCCTGGCGGGCGACGCGCGTCGTCAGGCGCTCGTCCACCAGGTCCACCGGCAGCCCGAAGCGCCCCTCCAGCTGACGCCCGAAGCGGCGCGCCCCGCCGCTCGCCTCCTGCTCCTCCCCCTCCATCGTGAGCGGCAGCCCGACGACCAGCCGGGCCGGACGCCAGGCCGCGATGAGCCGCCCGACCTCCGCCCAGTCGGGCCGGTTGCGGCGCACGGACACCAGCCCCAGGGGGCGGGCGGTGCGGGTCACGGTCTCCCCGACCGCGACGCCGATGCGGCGCGTCCCGTAGTCGAAGGCGAGGAGGACGGAGGGGGCACCGCTCACGCGTGACCCGCCTCGGTGGACAGCAGCGTGAGGTCGACGCCGAGGGAGGCGGCCGCCGCCGCCCAACGCTGCTCGCTCGGCAGCTCGAACAGGATCCTCACGTCCGCAGGGCCGCTCAGCCAGGCGTTCTCCGCCAGCTCGCGCTCCAGTTGCCCTGCGCCCCAACCGGCGTAGCCGAGCGCCACCAGCGCCTGGGGCGGGCCCTCGCCCCGGGCCATGGCGGCGAGGATGTCCCGCGAGGTGGCCACCGCGAGCTCGTCCGTCACCCGGAGCACGGCGTCCCAGACCCCGGCGGGGCGGTGGATGACGAAGCCACGCTCACGCTGTACCGGCCCGCCCTCGAACACGGGCATGTCGGCGACGGCCTCGGCGGTGGCCTGGATGTCGAGCTGCTCCAGGACGTCCGAAAGACGCAATTCCATCGGCCGATTGATGACGAGCCCCATCGCGCCCTCCTCGTTGTGGGCGCAGATGTAGGTCACGGTCTGATGGAAGTTCGGGTCCATCAGACTCGGCATGGCAATGAGGAAGTGATTGGTGAGATCGGCCCGGGCGAGCATGGGGATAGTATCCGGCCGGCCGCGGGCGGGACTCAAGCCGACGCCTGGGGAGGGGTCAGCGGGCGACCAGCTGCCCGCCGTCGATGAACTGCCAGGTCCGCTCGATGTGCAGGATGTCCACCTCCTGCTCGATGTCCCTCGGAAACGGGGGAAACGGTGCCGCCAGGCGCACGATGCGGATCGCCGCGTCGTCGAGCACCTTGTGCCCCGAGGAGCGGCGCAGCTGGATGTCGTTCACCGACCCGTCGGGGCTCACGGCCACGTCGAGGAGCAGATTGCCCGAGAGCTTCTGGCGGCGCGCCTCGTCGGGGTAGTTCAGGTTTCCGACCCGCTCGACTTTCGCCCGCCAGGCGTCCATGTAAGCCGCGTACTTGAATTCCCGGGTCCTGGCGTTGATGAACTTGCGCACCGGGCGCTCGGCGTAGGCCTTCAGCTTGCGGTCGATCTCCGCGTTCAGGGTGGCCATCTCGAGGCTGCGCGCCACCAGCAGGTCGGCGGAGAGGTTGGGCGCCGGCTTCACGACGGGCTCGGGGCGACGGTCCGGGCGAGGCCGCGGGACCGGGTGGGGCTCCTTGCGCTCGGCGACCTCCGGGGGCGCCTTCTGCTCGGACCCCGCCTGGGTGAGGACGGCCCGGTCCGGCGCGGCGGGCTCCGGCTCGGGCGGGGTGGGCTGGGGGGGTGGCGCGGCAGACGGAATGACCGCCTCCGGACCGACGAAGGGGGCCGGCAGCGGCACCGAAGGCCGTTCCGGCTTCTCGCTCTCCCCGCCACCCTCCTGATTCGCCTGGGCCAGGAAGTCTGCCTTGTCCGGGGCCTTCTCGGCCTTGCTCGCGACCAGGATCACGTCCAGGGTGCTGGCGCCGGGCGCGGGGCGCGAGGGGGGCGAGAAGCTCACCCCGAACACGACGGCCGCGTGCACGGCGGCGGCCACGAGCAGCGCCCGCCCCAGGCGCTCGGGCGCGGGGTCGGTGTCGAAGGGGGCGCGGGAGCCCGCGGCGAGGGCGCTGCTCGTGGCCGTGGCCATTCTTTGCTCCGTCGACGCTTCCGCATACACTGCGGGGGGTTCGAGACCCGACCGCCCGCCAGCCCATGGATATCCTGCGCATCGCCACCCGAAAGAGCCCGCTCGCCCTCTGGCAAGCCGAACACGCCGCCGAGAGGCTGCGCCAAGCCCATCCGGGCCTCACCGTCGAAGTCGTCGCCATGACCACCCGGGGCGACCGGATCCTCGACGTTCCGCTCGCCAAAGTGGGAGGCAAGGGACTCTTTGTCAAGGAGCTCGAGCAGGGCCTGCTGGACGGATCGGCCGACATCGCCGTGCACTCCATGAAGGACGTGCCGGTGGACCTGCCCGAGGGACTGCACCTGCCCGTGGTGCTGACGCGCGAGGACCCGCGCGACGCCTTCGTCTCCGTACGCTACCAGCGGCTGGACGACCTGCCCAGGGGGGCGGTGGTGGGCACCTCCAGCCTGCGCCGCCAGGTCCAGCTCCTGGAGCGGCGACCGGACCTGCGCATCGAGTCGCTGCGGGGCAACGTGGGCACCCGGCTCGAGAAGGTGGACCGGGGGGTCTATGACGCCATCGTGCTGGCGAGCGCGGGCCTGAAGCGCCTCGGGGCCGCGGAACGCATCCGCGAGGCCATCTCCCCCGACGTCCTGCTGCCGGCCATCGGCCAGGGCGCCATCGGGGTGGAGTGCCGGCAGGGCGACGCCCGGGTCGAGGCGCTGATCGCGGTGCTGCACGACCCGGAGACCGCGGTGCGGGTGCAGGCCGAGCGCGCCCTGAACGCGCGCCTGGCCGGTGGCTGTCAGGTGCCGATCGCCGGCCACGCGGAACTGGACGGGGACCGCGTGCGTCTGCGCGGGCTGGTGGGCCGGCCCGACGGCTCGTTCGTGGTGCGTGGGAGCGTCGCAGGACCCCGGGCGGCCGCCCGGGCCCTCGGCGAAACGCTGGCCGAGGACCTGCTCGCCCGGGGAGCGGCGGAGGTCCTGCACGAACTGGCAGGGGATGACTGAGAGCAACGCCGCGCGCGCCGCCCGGGAGCCTCTGCCGCTCGCGGGGCTCGGCGTGGTGGTGACCCGCCCCGCGGCCCAGGCCGGGCCGATGGTCGAGCGGCTCGAGGCCCTCGGCGCCCGGGTCGTCCGGCTCCCGCTGCTCGCCATCGAGCCGCCCCTCGACCTCGAGGCGGCCCGCGCCATGGTGCGCGCGGCCGCCACCTGCGACCTCGCGGTCTTCGTCAGCACGAACGCCGTCGACCACGGGCTTGCGCTCCTGCGCGAGACCTGCGGCGGCGTACCGGCCGGCATGCGCCTTGCGGCCATCGGCCTCGCCACGGCACAGGCCCTCCAGGCCCAGGCGCGGGCCCCCGACCTCGTCCCGGCCGGCGGCTTCGACAGCGAGTCCCTGCTGGCGTTGGAAGAGCTCCAGGCGGAACGGGTCCAGGGGCGGCGCGTGGTGATCTTCCGCGGCAACGGGGGCCGGGAGAAGCTCTCCGCCACCTTGCGGGCGCGGGGGGCGGAGGTCCTGTACGCGGAGGTGTACCGCCGGGCGCGCCCCCCGGTGGACGCCGAGGCGCTCCGAACGCTCGGCGAGGCCGGGCGGATCGACGCCGTCGTCGTCACCAGCGGCGAGTCCCTGGAGCACCTGTTCGAGGCCTTCCCCCGCCCGCCCCACCACTGGCTCGACCGGGCCGCGCTGGTCGTACCGAGCGCCCGGATCGGGGAGGCGGCACGGCGGCACGGACACCCCTTGGAACCCGTGGTCGCGAGCGAGGCCGGCGACGAGGCGCTCGTCCTGGCCCTCGTCCGCTGGCAGCAGACCAGGAGCGGGGCATGACAGCACACGGAGCGAAGGCAGCAAACACGAACCGGCTGAGCGTGGGGCTGGTCATGGTGACCCACGGCCAGGTCGGGGAGTCGCTGCTCGAGGTGGCGGTGCGCATGCTCGGGAAGTGCCCCCTGCCGGTCGAGGTCATCCGGGTGGGCACCGATGCGGACCCGGACGAGCTCCGGGAGCAGGTGCGCCAGCGCGTCGACGCGGTCGACCAGGGGCGGGGCGTGCTGGTGCTGACGGACATGTACGGCGGGACCCCGAGCAACATCGCGCGCAGCCTCTGCGATGGCCGGCGGGTACACGTGATCGCGGGCCTCAACCTGCCGATGCTCATCCGCGTGCTGAACTACCCTCAGCTCGACGCCACCGCGCTCGCGGCCAAGGCCATCAGCGGGGGACGCAAGGGCATCCTCGAGACCAAGGCGGAAGAGCATGTCTGAGGAGGTGACGCGCACGGTGACGGTGGTCAACCGGCTCGGCATCCATGCCCGGGCGGCCGCGAAGTTCGTCACCCTCGCCTCGCGCTTCGACGCCGAGATCCAGGTGCGCAACAGTCGGCGGGCCGTGAACGGCAAGAGCATCATGGGCGTGATGATGCTGGCCGCGGCCAGGGGCACCCGGATCGAGCTCCTCGCCCGGGGCCCCGAGGCCGCGAGCGCCGTCGAGGAGCTGGTCCGGCTCGTCACCGACCGTTTCGGGGAGGAGGAGTGACCTTCGCGCTGCAGGGTCTCTGCGCCGGCAAGGGGATCGCCATCGGCCGGCTCTACCTGGCGGACAAGGGCCAGCTGGAGGTGACCGAGTACACCCTAAACGCCCCCGAGGTCGAAAGCGAAGTGGAGCGTTTCCGGCAGGCCCTGGATACCGCGCGCTCCGAGCTCTTGTCGGTCCGCCAGCACATCCCCCCCGGGACCCCCGCCGAGATCGCCGCCTTCCTCGAGGCGCACCTCCTGATGCTCGAGGACAGCGCGCTGACCCGGGCACCGGAGGAGCTCATCCGGGAGCGGCGCTGGAACGCGGAGTGGGCCCTGAAGGTCCAGCGCGACAGCCTGGCCGCGGTCTTCGAGGAGATGGACGACCCGTACCTGCGCACGCGCAGGGACGACGTGGACCACGTCGTGGGGCGCATCCAGCGCATCCTGCTGCGCCACGACCGCCCCCGGCCCGACGCGGGGGACAGCGGACTCGCGGGCACCGTCGTCTTTGCCCGCGACCTCACGCCGGCGGATGCCGTGCTGCTGCAGCAGCAGGGGATCCTCGGCTTCGTCACCGAGCTCGGCGGACCCACCTCCCACACGGCGATCCTGGCCCGCAGCCTGCGCCTTCCCGCGCTGGTCGGCCTTCACCAGGCCCGGTCCTACCTGCGGGAGAACGACCTCGTCGTCATCGACGGCCGGGCAGGCGTCCTGCTGGTGGACCCGGACCCCCGGCTGGTGCGCTTCTACCAGGGCCGTCAGCGCGACATCCAGCGCCACCGCACTGCGCGCCAGAAGATCGCCAGCGCGCCGGCGCGCACCGCCGACGGCCAGGACATCTCGCTGCGGGCCAACATCGAGCTGCCGGAAGACGTCCAGAGCGCCCGCCGTGCGGGTGCGGCGGGCGTGGGCCTGTACCGCACCGAGTACCTCTTCATGAACCGGCAGACGCCACCGGGAGAGGAGGAGCAGTACGAGGCCTATGCCTCGGTGGCCCGGGCGATGCGCGGGGCCCCGGTGACCATCCGCACCCTCGACATGGGCGCGGACAAGGGCTTCCTCTCCCCCCGGGAGGGTCGGCCGTCCCCCAATCCGGCCCTCGGCCTGCGGGCGATCCGCCTCTGCCTGCGGGAGCCGGCGATGTTCCGCGACCAGTTGCGTGCGATCCTGCGGGCCTCGGCCCACGGCGCCGTCCGGTTGCTCGTCCCCATGATCTCGGGCCTGCAGGAGTTGCAGCAGGTGCTGGCCCTGCTGGCGGAGGTCCGACTCTCGCTCGAGCGCGAGTCGCTGCCCTTCGACCCGGCCATGCCCATCGGCGCCATGATCGAGGTCCCGGCCTCGGCCGTCTGCGCGGACCTCTTCGCGCGCCGCATGGACTTCCTGTCCATCGGCACCAACGACCTGATCCAGTACACGCTCGCCATCGACCGCGTGGACGACGAGGTGAACTACCTGTACGACCCCCTGAACCCGGCGGTCCTGCGGCTCATTCAGCAGACCCTGCGGGCAGGCCGGCGCGCGGGCGTCCCGGTGGCGATGTGCGGAGAGATGGCAGGCAACCCCCGCTACACCCGGCTCCTGCTCGGGCTCGGGCTGCGCGAGTTCAGCGTCCCGCCGAACGCCCTGCTGGAGGTCAAGCAGGTCCTCGCGGCGAGCGACGCGCAGCGCCTCGCCGCCATGGTGCGGCGTCTCATGCGCACCTCGGCGCTCGAGGCCCGCGCAGAGCTCGCCGAGGCCATCAACAACGCCAGCGTCCCCCAGTCCACCGCCCCGGCGCCCTGACTCCAGGCGCGCCGCACCCCGCCCCCGCACAGGCCATGACCCACAATCCCCTCCTGGTCCTGGTGGACGGGTCCTCGTACCTCTACCGGGCCTTCCACGCGTTGCCCTCGTTGACGACCTCCGGCGGCCAGCCCACGGGGGCCGTCTACGGCATGACCGGGATGCTGCGCCGCCTGCTCGGCGAGTACCACCCGACCCACGCGGCGGTGGTGTTCGACGCCCCGGGGCGCACCTTTCGCGAGGACCGGTTCCCCGACTACAAGGCCCACCGGGAGCCGATGCCGGAGGAGCTCGTCGCCCAGGTCGGTCCGCTGCAGGACGTGGTGCGGGCACTCGGCTTCCCGCTCCTCAGCGAGCCCGGCGTGGAGGCCGACGACGTCATCGGGACCCTCGCCCGGCGCGCCGAGGCCGCCGGTTACCGGGTCGTGATCTCGACCGGCGACAAGGACCTGGCCCAGCTGGTGAGCGACCGGGTCTCCCTCGTCAACACCATGGACAACACCCGGCTCGACCCGGCCGGGGTGGCGGCGAAGTTCGGGGTGCCGCCGGAGCGGATCGTGGACTTCCTGACCCTCGTGGGGGACCCCGTGGACAACGTCCCCGGCGTACCCAAGGTCGGGCCGAAGACCGCCGCGAAGTGGCTGGCGGAGCACGGCTCGCTGGACGGTGTCGTCGCCCACGCCGGGGAGATCTCCGGCAAGGTGGGCGAGAGCCTGCGGGCGAGCCTCGGGCTGCTGCCCCTGTCCCGGGAGCTGGTCACGGTGCGCTGCGACCTGGAGCTCGCTGTCGGCCCCGAGGATCTGCGGATGGGGCCGCCGGACACCGGGCGGCTGCGCGAGCTCTTCTCGGGAATGGAGTTCAAGGGCTGGCTCGCCGAGCTGCTCCCCCCGGGGAAGGATGCCCCCGCTGCCGCCGGGGACCCCCCGAGGGCGCCCGCCGAATACGAAACCGTGCTGACCCGGGAGGACTTCCAGACCTGGCTCGACCGCCTGCGCACCGCCGACCTCTTCGCCTTCGACACCGAGACCACGAGCCTCGACTACGTCCAGGCGGAGGTGGTGGGCGTGTCCTTTGCCGTCGAGCCGGGTCGTGCCGCCTACGTGCCCCTCGCCCACGACTACCCCGGTGCCCCGGCGCAGATCGACCGGGACTGGGCCCTCGGGCAACTCCGTCCCCTGCTCGAGGACCCGGCCCGGGACAAGGTCGGCCACAACCTGAAGTACGACATGAGCGTGCTCGCGCGCCACGGCGTCGAGCTGCGCGGCATCCGTTACGACACCATGCTCGAGGCCTACGTGCTCGACAGCACCGCGAGCCGCCCCGACATGGACTCCATGGCGCTCAAGTTCCTCGGGCACCGCACCATCCGCTACGAGGACGTCGCCGGCAAGGGCAGCACGCAGCTGAGCTTCGACCGGGTCCCCCTGGACCAGGCCGCCCCTTACGCGGCGGAGGACGCCGAGGTGACGCTGCGCCTGCACCGGGCGCTGTGGCCGCGCCTCGAGGCCGAGCCGACCCTCGCCCGCCTGTTCGCCGAGGTCGAGATGCCGCTCGTGCCGGTGCTCTCGCGCATGGAGCGCAACGGCGTGCGCGTGGACCTCGAGGCGCTCGCCCGCCAGAGCGGCGAGCTGGCGGCCCGGATCGCCGAGCTCGAGCAGGAGGCCTGGCGGCTCGCCGGACAGTCGTTCAATCTGGCCTCGCCGAGCCAGCTCCAGGTCGTGCTCTTCGAAAAGCTGCAGTTGCCGGTGCTCGAGCGCACCCCCACCGGCCAACCCTCCACCGCGGAGTCCGTGCTCCAGGAGCTGGCGGGACGCGACCGCCTGCCGGAGGTGATCCTGGAGCACCGGGGGCTCACCAAGCTGAAGTCCACCTACACGGACGCCCTGCCCCAGCGGGTGAGTCCGGTGACGGGGCGGGTGCACACGAGCTACCACCAGGCGGTCGCGGTCACCGGCCGGCTGTCCTCCTCTGACCCGAATCTCCAGAACATCCCCGTGCGCACCGCCGAGGGGCGGCGCATCCGCCAGGCGTTCGTGGCGCCCCCGGGCTACCGGCTGGTCTCGGCCGACTACACGCAGATCGAGCTGCGGATCATGGCCCACCTCTCGGGCGATGCCCGCCTGCTCGCCGCGTTCGAGGCCGGAGAGGACGTGCACCGGGCGACCGCCGCCGAGGTCTTCGGGGTTCCGCTCGAGGCGGTCTCCCCGGACCAGCGCCGCGCCGCCAAGGCCATCAATTTCGGGCTCATGTACGGCATGTCCTCCTTCGGCCTGGCCCGCCAGATCGGTGTCGACCGCGCCGCCGCCCAGGACTACGTGGACCGCTACTTCGCCCGCTACCCCGGGGTGCGGCGGTTCATGGACGCCATCCGCGAGCAGGCGCGCGAGCAGGGATACGTGGAGACGGTGTTCGGGCGGCGGCTGTACCTGCCCGAGATCCGCTCGCGCAACCGGCAGCGGCGCCAGTACGCCGAGCGCACCGCCATCAACGCCCCGATGCAGGGCACCGCCGCGGACATCATCAAGCGGGCGATGATCGCGGTGGACCGGTGGCTGCAGCAGAGCCGCTTCCCGGCGCGCATGACCCTGCAGGTGCACGACGAGCTGGTGCTGGAGGTCGTCGAGAGCTCGGTGGCCGAGTCCGTGGACGCGCTGCGCGACCACATGGCCGGGGCCGCGGAGCTGCGCGTGCCCCTGGTGGTGGACGTCGGCGTCGGCGCCAACTGGGACGAGGCGCATTGAACCCACGCGTCCGTCTGGCTACTGTTTGCCGGAAGAGTCGCCCGATCTCCCCGGGGCCCGTGCCCCCCAGACCCAGGGTCGTCCCATGCTGCTGATACCCGCCATCGACCTGAAGGACGGCAAGTGCGTGCGGCTCCGCCAGGGCCGCATGGAAGACGAGACGGTGTTCTCCGACGACCCCGTGGCCGTGGCAGGCCGCTGGGTGGGGGCGGGGGCACGCCGGCTGCACATCGTCGACCTGAACGGGGCCTTCGCCGGGCAGCCCCGGAACGCCGCGGTCGTCCACTCCATCGCCCAGGCCTTCCCCGACCTGCCCATCCAGGTGGGCGGCGGCATCCGCGACGCGGAGACCATCGAGGCCTACCTCGCGGCGGGGGTGCGCTACGTCATCATCGGGACCCGGGCGGTGACGACGCCACACTTCGTGTCCGACATGTGCATGCAGTTTCCCGGGCACGTCATCGTCGGGCTGGACGCCCGGGAGGGGCAGGTGGCAGTGGACGGCTGGTCGAAGCTCTCGAGCCACGACGTGGTGGACCTCGCGCGCCACTTCGAGCAGGACGGCGTGGAGGCCATCGTCTACACGGACATCAACCGGGACGGCATGCTCTCGGGCGTCAACGTGGAGGCCACCGTAAGGCTCGCTCGCGCCATCCACGTCCCCGTCATCGCCTCGGGCGGGATCCGCACCCTCGAGGACGTGCGGGCACTCTGCGCGGTCGCGGACGAGGGTATCGCCGGCGCGATCACCGGCCGGGCCATCTACGAGGGGACGCTCGACTTCGCCGAGGGTCAGGCACTGGCCGACGCCCTGACCGGACGGCCAGGCAAAGTGTGAGGAGCCTGTCGCAGTCGCGGCGGGCGCGGGGCTCGACCGGGGTGGGCGGACCACCCCCGCGTCTAATGCGGCAGGGCAGAAGGTCGCTATCTTTACCGCTGCCGGCCCCTGCGTCGCGGGGAAGGCCGGCCAACTCAGGCTGCAGGTGAGGCGCCAAGTGGAACTCCAGTTCGAGATCGCGGGCAATCAGATCGACGGGGCGCGCGACTATCAGGAAGACACCTTCCTCATCACCCACCTGGGCCAGGGGGAGGACGCGAACGCCGCCTCCCTCGTGATCGTCGCCGACGGCATGGGCGGGCACGCCGCGGGGAACGTCGCGAGCAACATCGCCACCTCGACCTTCCAGAAGACGTTCGCCGGACTCTACCCGACGGAGGACATCCCCAGCGCCCTCAAGCAGTCCCTGCTCGCTGCGAACGACGCCATCCGCGCCGCCGTGAAGGAAACGCCCGCGCTCCAGGGCATGGGCTGTACCCTGGTCGCCGCCCTCCTCGCCCGCGGCCGGCTCTGGTGGGTGAGCGTCGGGGACAGCCACCTCTACCTGCTGCGCGACCGCCAGTTGCTGAAGAAGAACGCCGATCACAGCTACGGCGGCTACATCAAGCGGATGAAGGAGATGGGGGCGGACGTGGAGCCCGACCCCAATCTGTCCTCCAACATGCTCATGAGCGCGATGATCGGTGAGGAGATCGCCGACATCGACCTGTCCGAGACGCCGCTCACGCTGCTTCCCGGCGACCGGGTGCTGCTCGCGACCGACGGGCTCGACACCCTCGGGCAGGGCGCCGTCATCCAGCACTCGGCCTGGTCGTCCACCGCCAGGGATTGCGTGGGCACCCTGCTGAAGGCGGTCGAGGACGCCGGCCAGCCGCGCCAGGACAACACCTCCGTGGTCTGCGTGGACGCCAGGACCCGCGAGGCGCGCAGCGAGAAGCACGAGCCGGCGGCATCCCCGGCCCGCACGGAGGCGGCGACCGCCGCTCCCGCGGGCGCACATGCGCCCGTGGACGAGGGGGACATCCCCGAGCTCGAGCCGGTCGAGGACGCGGAGGCGGAAGAGGAGACGGAGTGGACACCGGCGCCCTTCCCGAAGCGGCCCTGGACCCCGGAGCCCCCGGCGACGCGGCGCCGGCGCGGGGTCCTGCCCTGGGTGGGGGTCGCCATGGTGATCCTGGGGGCAGGGGCGCTCGCCTACCTCTGGCACACACGGGCCACACCCCCCTCCTCTGCGGCGCCCGCGCTGTCGGTCCCCGCCCCGGTGGCCCAGACCACGGTGCCGGAGGGTGCCGAGGGCAAGGCCGGCGCGCAGCCTCAACCAGCGCCCGAGCCCTCGGCGGTCCCCGAGCCCCCGGCGCCCCCCGAGACCGCGCAGCCGGTGGCTCCCCACCGGACCCAGCCGGCACCCGCCGGGACGCTCCGCGACGGGCTCCGCACGGGCGGCGAGGGCCCCGAGATGGTGTCGCTCCCGGGCGGGCGGTTCGAGATGGGCGGGGTACCCACCCCCCTCAACCTGGACGAGCGCCCTCGCCACCTCGTGACCGTGGCCCCGTTCGCGATGAGCCGGTTCGAGGTGACCTTCGCGGAGTACGACCGCTTCGCCCGGGCAACCCAACGCCGCCTGCCCGACAGCGGGGAGGTGGAGCGCGCCCGCCACCCGGTGGTCCACGTGACCTGGGACGACGCCCTCGCGTACGCCCAGTGGCTCACCCGCGAGACCGGCAAGCGCTACCGCCTGCCCACCGAGGCCGAGTGGGAGTACGCCGCCCGCGCCGGCACCATCACGCTCTACTGGTGGGGCAACGACGTGGGCCGCGGCAACGCTCACTGCTTCGACTGCAAGAGCGGGCTGCATCCCCGGCAGACCGCCCGCGTGGGCTATTTCGCGCCCAATCCCTTCGGGCTGCACGACACCGCCGGAAACGCCGCCGAGTGGGTCCACGACTGCTATCACCCGAGCTACGAGGGGGCCCCGACGGACGGCTCGGTCTGGGAGGGCGGCGACTGCACCCGGCGCGTGGTGCGGGGCGGCTCCTTCAGCAGCGCCTCCTCGGCCCTGCGCAGCTCGAAGCGGGACCGGCTCACGCCCACCCAGGGCTACGACAACGTGGGCATACGCCTGGTGCGGGAACCTTGAGGCAGGGAGGAACGATGAGCGAGTGCATCTTCTGCAAGATGGTGGCCGGCGAGATCCGGCCCGACGTGATCTACGAGGACGACGACGTCCTCGCCTTCAACGACATCCACCCCCAGGCCCCGACCCACTTCCTCGTCATCCCGAAGACGCACATCGCCACCCTGAACGACCTCGACGAGGCCCAGGCCCCCCTCGTCGGCAAGCTGTTCCTCACGGCGAAGCGCATCGCCGCGGACAGGGGCTTCGCGGGTCCCGGTTACCGCACGGTGCTCAACTGCAACGCCCAGGCGGGCCAGACCGTCTTCCACGTCCATCTGCACGTGCTGGCCGGCCGGCTCATGGGCTGGCCCCCGGGCTGACGGCGCGGGAGCGCGGACGGCCCTTGCGGGACGCCTCGGGCGCGAGCCCCCGGGTGGCCAGCATCTCCTTCACGGGAGACCGGTCCCCCGTGCAGCTGATGTTGCGGGGCGCGTCCAGCAGGCGAACGGTGAACCCCAACTCACGGTAGAGCTTCAGGACCCGCCCCGTCGCTTGGTTGGAAGCGACCACGGGGCCCGGGTGCCGGGCGAGCCAGTGCGCCAGCCGCACCTGGTCGTCCCAGGAGAACCCGTCCTTGGAGTAGTCCACGAACTGCACGTCGTAGGGCGGGTCCGCGTACAGAAAGTCGTCGGGCTCCAGCGCCAGCGTCGCGAAGTCGCCGCATCGGAAGGTCCACTCCGCCAGCGCGTCCCGGTAGGGCAGGAAGTCGCGCACGTAGTGGATGCGGGCGTGGCGGCCGAAGGGCACGTTGAACGCCCCCTTGCGGTTGAAGCGGCAGAGCCCGTTGTATCCGGTGCGGTTCAGGTAATAGAAGAGCTCCGCCGCCTCCCGGCTCTCGCCCTGTCCTCCGAGGACGAGGGCGTTGAAGCGCTCGCGGTGGGCGTAGTAGAGCGTCTCGTCGTTCTCCGTGGGCACGTCCACGGCCAGTCCGCGCTGGAGCCAGAGGTAGAAGTTCACGGCGTGGGGGTTCACGTCGCTCAGCAGCGCCCGCTCCGGGCGAAGACCCAGTGCGACCCCGAGACCACCACAGAAGGGCTCCACCAGCCGGCGCTCCCGGTTCGGGGCCCAGAGCGGTTCCAGGTGCGGCAGGAGCCAACGCTTCCCGCCCGCCCACTTGAGCGGCGGCTGGAGATGTCCCTCGCTGTCCCGGAGGACGGTGTCGGCGGCCGACGAGCGACGGGGTCGGGGGACCATCGCGGAATTCTGGCATATCCTCCCCCGCCTCGTCCCACGGCTGCCCATTTGACCCGCATCATCTGCCGCGGGCAGGAGTCCATGGATATTGGCGGGACCCTGTCCCTCGCGTGAACGGAGTCTCATGGCACCCCGAATCTTTCACCTCCTCGGCACCACGACCCTGATGGCAGCGGCCCTCGCAGGGCATGCGGAGACCCCGCCGGCTCTCGCCTCGCCGGTCCCCAGCCTGCCAGCCGGCGTTCAGCAGACTGCTGCCCCGTCCCCCGCCATGCGTGGGCTGCCGCGCACCGCCGAGGAGTTGCAGAAGCTCCGCATCCCGCCGGGACCGGTGTTCGAACCGACCCGGCCCCTGGCGGTATCGGGCCTGCCCCGCCTCGCCTTCGCCGTGGACCGCCCCGCGGCCGCCAACGCGGTCGACCTGAACGGCGACGGCCGGCTCGACCTGTTCGTGCCCGGGGTCGTCGCGGGGTCGCCGCCGCGCAACCTCGTCCTGATGGCGCAGGCGGACGGCACGTTCGCGGCGGACACCTCCCACCCGCTCGCGGCGGTCACCCGCGTGATGGCCGCCGCATGGGGCGACCTGGACCGGGACGGGCGCACGGACGTGTTCCTGGCCCGGCGGGGGCCGAATCAGGTCTGGCTCCAGACCGCAGTCGGTGAGTGGACGGATGCCGGCGAGCGCGGCGGGGTGGCGACCGGGAGCTACAGCAGCGTGGACGCCGTCCTTCTCGACGCCGACCACGACGGCGACCTGGACGTCTTCGTGGTCAACGGCGACGGCCCGAATGAGTTGCTGGCTAACCAGGGTGACGGGACGTTCCGCCCCCTCGCGGCCGGCCAGGAAGTCGCCGGGACGGGGCGGGGCTCGCGCTCCGCCGTCGGCCTCGACCTGGACCGGGACGGCGACGTGGACCTCCTGGTGCTGAACGAGGAACCTCCCCACGGGGTATACCTGAACGGCGGTGCCGGCGACTACCGCCCAGCCCGGGGCTACGAGGCACTCGCCGCCGCACCGGCGCTCGCGGCGCTCGCCGCCGACCTGAACGGGGACGGCTCTCCGGAGGTCTACACGGTCCACCCCCAGGGCAGCGTCTACCGCTGGCTCCCCGCGGACGGGGGCTTCCGGGCCGAGGTTCTCGCCCGCCTGGAGGACGAGGGCCCGTGGGCCCAGCTCGCCGTGGTCGACACGGACGGCAACGGCGCCCTCGAGCTGCTCCTGGCACGGCCCGGCGGCTGGCAGATCCTCGGCGCGAGCGGGAAGACCCTCACGGAGACACAAGCGCCGGAAGAGGACCCCCTCGCGGGCGCCCTCGCCTGGCCCGGCGACCCCGCGCGCGGCCCCTCTGTCCTGTCGCTCGGGGGACCGGTGCCGCTCGCCGTCGCCGCGCCTGGACCGGGCAGGTACCCCTTCCTCGCCCTGGAGCTCTCGGGCGTGACCGACCCCGACCAGGGGCTGCACTCCGACCCCTCGGGGATCGGGGCCCGCATCAGCGTCGAGGTCGACGGCCGGCGGGCCGTCCTCGGGGCCTACCGCTCGCATTCGGGTCCCGGCCAGGGGCTGACCCCGCGGGTCGTCGGCCTCGGGGAGGCGGGGCGCGCCGCATTCGTGGCCATCGAGTGGCCGGACGGCGTCTCCCAGCACGAGACCGATCTGGGTCCCGGCACCGTACACCGCGTGGTGGAAACCCGCCGGAAGCCGCCAGCCCAGTAGGCGAAGGCCGCCGGTGCCGCAGGCAGAAACCAGCGTGCCCCGTAACGGGCGCACGAAAAAAAGGGGTGAGTAGCCTCACCCCTTTTATGGCGTACCCCCCCGTGCGGAGGGTGGCGTGCGTTGCCTACTTCTTGTCGGAGGAAGTCGACGAAGCCGCCGGCGCTACGACCACCGGAGCGGTGTAGTACGGATAGCCGCCCCAGGCGTAGGGGTAGCCACCCCAACTGTACGGGTAACCCCCCCAACCGTAGCCCGGATAGCCACCCCAGCCGTAGCCCGGATAGCCACCCCAGCCGTACGGGTAGCCGCCCCACCCATAGGGGTAGCCGCCGCCCGTCCAGTTCCAGGGGTTGAACCAACCGAAGAACGCGTGGGCGGGCGCCGCCGCAATCCCGGTCGCCCCCACCAACACCGCCGCTGCCAGCACACGAGACATCTTGGTCATGACTGCTCCCTCCTCACGCGAGTGATGAACAAGACTCCTGCAACCGCTTCAGTCCTCTGGCGCCGCTACGATCCAAAGTTTTATTCAGAGCGCCATGGACGGAAATGATCTGCATCAATGGTGCGCCAGCACATGATTCATGTCAAGTTCATCCGCGAGGGCGGCGGCCCCCTCCTCAAGCGTGGCTGGCCTCCTGCTCCCGCAACACTTTGATCTGGAAGAGGGTGTTGCGCTCCTCCTCCTCCAGGGTCGAGACGATGAAGGCGATGGTGTTGCGGTACCGCGGGATGACGTTGTACTTGAGCGCGTTCACCCGCTTCTGGGTCTTGCGCTGCTCCTCGAGCAGGCGCCAGAGCGCGGTTTCCGCCTCGCCGAGCCGGGCGAGCATGACCGCCATCTCGGCGAACCGCGCGCGGGTCTCGTCCAGGGTGGCGTCAGTGCCGAGCGCGGCCACGGGCTGCAAGGGCAGGCGCTCGGCCGTCACCGCGGGGTACTGCACACCGAGGCTGCTGCGGGGAAGGATGTGGACGTCGATGCCGAGCGACAGGCCCATCGCGACCTGACCCAGCTTCTGCTTGCCCATGCGCATGTGGGTGATCCCGAGCCAGCGGTAGGCGTCCTGCACCGACTGGCGGGCCTGCTTGCGCAGCTTGCGGTAGTGGCCGAGCCGCTCGTACACGAGGCGCGTCAGCAGGTCCTTCTTGCGCTCGAGCAGCGTGTGGCCCTGCACCAGGAAGGCAACCTGCCGCTTCAGGCGCAGCAGGTTGCTCTTGGTCGGCGGTACTTTGAGTCGCTGTTCCACGACGCCCTCAGGCCTAGGCCGCGTTGGCTTCCCACTTGTGGTATTTCTTGATGTCCGCCTCCGAGACGCGCGCCAGGGCATCGGGCGGCAGGAAGGACAGCAAGTCCCACGCGAGGTTCAGCGTCTCTTCGATGCTGCGGTCGTCGTCCTCGCCCTGGCCCACGAAGCGCTTCTCGAAGGCCTCGGCGAACTTCAGGTAGCGACGGTCGCGCTCCGAGAGCTCCTCGGCACCGATGATCGAGGCCAGATTTCGCGCCTCGAGCGCCCGGGCGTACGACGCGTACAGCTGGCTCGCGACGCGCGGATGGTCCTCGCGGGTGAAATCCTTGCCGATGCCGTCCTTCATCAACCGCGACAGCGACGGCGGTACGCTCACCGGCGGATACACACCCTGGTTGTGCAGCTCGCGCGACATCACGATCTGCCCTTCCGTGATGTAGCCGGTCAGGTCGGGAATGGGGTGCGTGATGTCGTCCGACGGCATCGACAGCACGGGAACCATCGTGATCGAGCCGTGGCGGTTGCGGATGCGCCCCGCGCGCTCGTAGATCTCCGCGAGGTCCGAGTAGAGGTAGCCCGGATAGCCCTTGCGTGCCGGAACGTCGCCCTTCGCGGTCGCCACCTCGCGCAGCGCCTCGGCGTAATGCGTCATGTCGGTGATGACCACGAGGACGTGGCGGTCCTGGTCGAAGGCCAGGTACTCCGCGGCCGTCAATGCCGTGCGCGGCAGGATGAGCCGCTCCATCGGTGGGTCGTCGGCCAGGTTGATGTACATGGACACGTTCGAGAGCACACCGCTCGACTCGAACTCCTCTTCGAAGAAGCGCGCGTCCGTGTAGGACACGCCCATCGCGGCGAACACGATGGCGAAGTTCGACTCCTCCCCCGGCAGCTTCGCCTGGCGCACGATCTGCGCGGCCAACCGGTTGTGCGGGAGGCCGGAGCCCGAGAAGATCGGCAGCTTCTGTCCCCGCACCAGGGAGTTCAGGCCGTCGATCGTGGACACGCCGGTCTGGATGAACTCCTTCGGGTAGGCCCGCGAGGCGGGATTCACCGAGGAGCCGTTCACGTTACGCTTGAGAGAGGAGACGATGGGCGGTCGCCCGTCGCGGGGCTCTCCGACGCCGTTGAAGATCCGGCCCAGGATCGCCGGCGACAGGGGGACCTCGAAGGGCTCCTCCAGGAACCGGACCCACGTCCGGTCGAGGTCGAGGTCCTCGGTGCCCTCGAACACCTGCACCAGCGCCACCTCGGTCGAGGTCTTGATCACCTGGCCGTTGCGCAGGTTGCCCTTGTGGTCGCGGACCACCACGCGGTCGCCGAGGGCCACATCGGGCACGCCCTTCATGAACAACAGGGCGCCCCGGGCGGCGGTGGCCATCCGGTATTCTTTCTCTTTCATGCCTGCTTCCCCTTGACCGCGCTGTACTCCGAGCGGATCGGGTCGAAGGTTGCACGGATCTCGTCTCGGAAGGCCCTGATCTGCTCGATCTCCTCACTGCGGAGCGCCGACTTCAACCGCCGCGCCCTGCCCATGATCGGGAGTGCGGAGAGTTGCTCCACCGGCGTTCCGAGCTTCAGCAGATCCCGGCCCTGGTGGTAGATCTCGAGCACCAGCGCCATCAACTCGTACTGCTTCTCCGGCGAGGAGTAGCTGTCGACAGGGTCGAGCGCGCTCTGCTGCAGCACGCCCTCCTTCACCAGCCCCGCGCCCTCGAGCACCCAGCGTTGCTCCGGAGAGAGCGCCTCCGGCCCCACCAGGTTCACGATGCGCGCAAGCTCGTCGGCCTGGGCGAGGATGGCAAGACATTCGGCACGCTTGTCGGCCCAGCTCTTGTCCACGTGCTCGCCCCACCAGCCGGCGGCGGTGGAGACGTAATCGGAGAAGCTGTCGTTCCAGCTCACCGACGGATAGTGCCGGGAGTCCGCGAGCTCCTTCGAGAGCGCCCAGAAGGTGCGCACCAGCTCCTTGGTGTGACTGGTCACGGGCTCCGAGAAGTCACCGCCGGGCGGCGACACCGCGCCGATCAGCGTGACCGACCCTCCGGAACCGGCCAGCGTCTTCACGCGGCCCGCACGCTCGTAGAACGCTGCGAGACGCGACGCGAGGTAGGCCGGGTAGCCTTCCTCGACGGGCATCTGACCGAGCCGCCCGCCCACCTCGCGCAAGGCCTCCGCCCAGCGGCTGGTGGAGTCCGCCACCATCACCACGTCGTAGCCCTGGTCGCGGTAGTACTCGGCCATGGTCACGCCGACGTAGATGCTGGCCTCGCGGGCCACCACGGGCATGTTCGAGGTGTTCGCCACCAGGAACGTCCGCTCCATCAGCGAGCGCCCGGTGCGCGGGTCCTTCAGCTCGGGGAAGGTCTCGAGCACGTCGACGAGCTCGTTGCCCCGCTCCCCGCAGCCCACGTAGAGCACGATGTCCGCGTTCGACCAGCGGGCGATCTGCTGCTGCACAACGGTCTTGCCGGCACCGAACGGCCCCGGCACGGCAGCCTTTCCGCCCTTCAACAGCGGGAAGAAGGTGTCGAGCACCCGTTGCCCGGTGATGAGGGGCGCGGCCGCGTGGTCGCGAACCATGTAGGGCCTTGGCCGGCGCACGGGCCACGTGTGGTACATCCGCAGCTTGTGCACCTCGCCGCGGTGGTCCCGTACGCGCGCGATGACGTCCTCTACCGTGTAGCCCCCGGCCGGCGCGTGGTCGAGCAACTCACCGCTCACGTCGGGTGGCACCAGCACCCGGTGCTCGATGGTGTCCGTCTCCTGGACCGTGCCCAGAATGGTCCCGGCCCGAACCGGCTTGCCGATCTCGAGCTCGGCGTTCGGGCGAAATTCCCACACCTTTTCGCGGTCGAGGGCGGGCACCGCCAGACCGCGGGCCACATAGTCACCCGAGAGCTTGGCGATGGCAGGCAGCGGGCGTTGCACCCCGTCGAAGATCTGACCGAGCAGACCCGGCCCCAATTCCACCGACAGGGGACGGTTCAGGGACTCGGCAATCTGACCGGGCTTGAGCGACTCGGTCGACTCGTAGACCTGCACCACGGCGGTAGTCCCGTCGAGGCTGATCACCTCACCGACGAGACCCAGGTCCCCGACCCGCACCTGCTCGGCGTTGCGTACGCCGGGCAGGTCCACCGTCACGATCGGCCCGTTGATTTCGATGATCCTACCCATGGAAGAGCGTCCCCATCTGGCCAGCGCTGCTGAACAGGCGCTCCAGGATCACCCGCTGGAGGTCCGCCTCGAGCCGCGACATGCGGCCCTCGAAGGTGTTGTCGACGCTGATGCGCCCGTCCGTGCTCTCCACCAGCACCCCGCCCGAGCAAGGGCACGTCTCGGCGGAGAGCTCGATGGTCTTGCCCGGGACCGCATCTCGGAACTCCGCGTTCCACCGATCCCGGACCCGCCGGTGGTCGACTTCGCTCAGACGCGCCACGAGCTCGTCCCGCTCGATGACCTGGGCAGCCTCCACCAGCAGGGCGCGAAGCAGTGCGAGCCCCGACTCGTCGTCCGCCTGCAGCGTCTTCAGCCGGCCACTCACGCCCTGCATGACGGTTTGCACCAGGCCCCAGCGCATGCGGTCCATGTCGGCCTGCATGTGGATCTCGCTCGACTGGACGAGCCGCCGGTACTCCCGGTCGGCGCGGCTCTTCGCGAGCAACATCTCCTCCTCCTCCAGAAGACGCAGTCTCTCCCCGGAGTCGGCGAGGATTCGCTCCCGCGCCCGTTGCGCCTGACGCATGTGCTCATCGGCGAGGCTCTTCGCACGCTCGAGGATCGCCTGCTCGAGCGACGCGACCTGATCGTTGGGATTCATGTCCGCTCCTCAAGGGCCGAGGGCCCCAGCACCCGGGTCACCAGTGCTTCCACTGGTGGCCGATAGCTCTCGGGCGCGTCCAGGGGGGGGATCTCGCTCACGATGATGCGCCCTCCCTCCCGCCGGACCCGGTCGAGGTTCCGACCGCCGCGCGCCACCAAGCCACTCTCCACGAAAATCAGCGCCTGGTCGCGACCGCGCAGGACGTCGGCGAGCACCCGTTCCAGGTCCTCCCCGGTTGCATCCTCGTAGGTCTCGGCGCCGAGCAGGGCGAACCCCTGCACGAGCGCGGCGCCGCCCACGGCGATGAGTCGCATCAGATCCTACCCAGCAGCAGGATGGTGACGACCAGGCCGTAAATCGCGATACCTTCCGCAAGGCCCAGGTAGACGAGGGTGCGGCCGAATACTTCCGGCTTCTCGGCGATGACGGCGAGCGAGGCCGTGCCGACGGGCCCCACGGCGATGCCGGCGGCGATGGTCGCCACGGCGGTCGGCAGGCCGATGCCAATCAGGGCGAGCCCGAGACCGACGGAAACTTCCTTGGCGGCCTCCACGGCAGCGGGCTCGGCGGCCATCACGTCGTTGACGCCGAGGAAGAGGATGCCTACCAGGGCGCCGAAATAGGTCAGCAGGTTCACGCCGACCGTACCCTTCAGCCAGTTCACGGTGGAAGGATTGCGCGGCACGGGGCGGATCTCGAAGTAAAACCCGAGTGCGACGACGCCGAGGAGGCTTACGGACATCAAGGCAAGCAGCCAGTACATGGTTGTACTCCTGTTCCAGGTTGGGTGAGTGAATGGATGGTTGTTCTACTCTCGGTCAGAGCCGATTCCCGTCTACGCTCAGCAGGGTTCCGTTACCAGCGGACCAATCCCTCCAGGCGCAGCGGCTCGAAGGCCCGGCCGTCGCCGCGGAAGAACCTCGAAAAGCCTTCGTAGTATTCGAGACGCAGGGTCTGGATCATCACGATGGCGCCCTCGACGACGATGATGAAGAGGTTGCCCACGACGATCATGATCCAGTGGCCTGCCGTGTCGAGCATGCCGGCCAGCGTGAAGACCGCCAGGGAGAGCGCTACGTGGTTGAGCGCGAAGGCCGCGACGCGAAGGAACGAGAGCGTATTCGCGAGGTACCCCATCAGCGACTCGAAGCCCTCGACGATGGTGACCAGCAGGCGCTCGCCGAAGGGTCCATGGAAGTGGAACCACTTGAAGGTCATGACAACCGCCAGCGGGACGAGGATCGCGAGCGTCTCCTGCAGCCCGAAGACGCCGGAGCCCATCCACCGGTAGCCCGCGTAGATACCACCCAGATAGAGCAGCGAGCCGGCGATCCCGCGGGTATCGAACAGCGCCTCGCCGAGGTGGCCTTCACGGACGAGGTTGTAGAAGGTCAGTGCGTTGGCCACCAGGATGAAGCCGATGCCCCAGTGCAGGGCCACCTTGAGCATCCTCAACGGGTCCGACAGCGGTGCCATCCAGAAGGCGTGCAGGATGTGCTCGTTGCCGAAGATGCTGCCGTAGACGAATCCGAACACCACCGACGAGATGCCCGCCGAGACCATGATTGGCACGACCTCGGGGAAGCGCTTGCGGAAGAAGAGTGCGGCCAGCGCGATGACAGCGCCGTGCCCCACGTCCCCGAACATCATGCCGAACATCAGGATGAAGCTCAGCGTGAACAGCGCGGTGGGATCGATCTCACCGTAACGCGGAATGCCGTAGTTGGAGACCAGCGCGACGAACGGTTGCATCCAGCGGGGGTGGCGCATCACCGACGGGACTCTCGGGCGCTCCTCCGGCCGCGGGTCGCGCGCGGTCAGGACGTACGGGGCCATGAGCCCGCCATTGAGCGCGTCGCCGAGGGCCTCCACGTCGTCTCTCGGGATCCACCCCTCGACCACCGCGAGCCCGCCCATCGCCCTCATCCGGGTCGCGAGCTCCGCGTAGGGCTCGGCAACGGCGAGGGTCCGGCAGGCGGCCGCCAGCCGGTCCTGGTGCTTCGCCACGACGGCGTCGATTTCCTTCGCCTTCTCGCGATTCTGCCGCTTGAGCTCCTCGGCCTGGGCCGCGAGTGCGGAGCGGATCTGCTCCGGATGGTCGCGGAATTCGTCGGGGACCGAGACAGCCCGAAACTCCGCGGTCTGCAGCAGAGCCTCGATGTCATGGGCAGACTCGGCGGGGCCGGCGACCACCAGATAGACCACGCCCTCGGTCTCATAGAAGGGCCGCACGAAGTGTCCGGCCAGCGCGGCGGCCTGCTCCAGACGTCTGAGGTTCGCTCGCTGCACTGTGCCGACCTGCACCGACAGGAAGGTCTTCGGCCGCTGCAGCACACCGAGGTCCACGTCGAGCGCAGCGAATCGCTCGAGACTCTCGCCCAGTTGCTTGAGGGACGTGCCCCGCTCCTCCAGCACGCGCTCCTGCTCCTCCAGCTCCGAGAGTTCGTGCCAGAGGTCGCCGAGGTAGATGTTGGTGCGCTCCAGCTCGTCCAGATCGACGACTCGAGAAAGGTCGGTCGCGACGTCCAGCGGGCAATATCCGCCGGTCTGGATCTTCAGGAGACGGGCCTTAGCGCTCAGGAAGACCTCGCGGAAACGCTCCCCCGGCGCATCCGGCAACGCCCCCTCGGGAACGTCGACGGTCTCCGGGTTGAAGACCCCGCTGCGGGCCAGAATGACGGCCGCCTGGGGCGCGGCCTCGCGCAGGGTCTGCAGGCTGACGCGCTGCATGGGCAAGGGGCTGAACATTCAGGCAGACTCCAGGTTCGCCGCAAAGCGCACGAGGTCGGCCGGCAACCCCAGGCGTCGACCCTTGACGATCGCGATCAGCCGGCGCATCTCACCGTCGCGGGCCACCAGGTACGCGAAGGCCCTGGCCACGGGCCGGCCGGTGTCCTCGAGCGCCTTCCCCGCCGCATCCAGCATCATCTGGTCGAGGCGGTTGTCGGCCTCGCTGATCGACGTGACGCCTGCCAGGCGATCCTTCATCTCCGTGGGCAGCGCCTCGACGACCTCCTCGAGCGACCCGAGCTGGGCCAGCGCCTGCAGACGCTCGGCGCTCAGCAGCCGCCCGGCGGGCGGCAGCAGGTAATAGGACTCGGACGGAGGCAGGTTGTACGAGAACCGGTATCGCAACAGCCAGGCCAGATTGAAGCGGTCGAGCACACGGCCTACCAGGTCCTCCACGGCAGGCTGCTCCGATCCGCCGACATTGCGCACCCGGGAGAGCAGCTGGGCGAAGTAGCGCCGGTCGATTGCCGCGTCGACCGCGAACAGGTCCTTGTGCTCCTCGTAGATGCGCCGGGCCTGGCGCGCGATGTCGCTGTAAACGGTGGCTTCGAGGCGGCGCAGCATCTCCGCCGCATCCTCCGCGCGCAGCAGTTCGTCGACCGGCAGCGTGGCGAACGCGCCGAGGTCGAGGATCTGCGCCCGAATGGCCTTTTCCGGCAGTCCGCTGAGTTTGCCCCGGATGATCGCCTTCAGGTTCATCAGCTCGAACCACAGGAACCCGTAGGTGAGGAGCGCACGCTCCCTCGGCCGCACGGGGCGGGCGAGCACCTGGAAGTCGTTGCGGATGCGCGTGAGCAGGGTCTGCTCGAGACGGAGGGGGTCCGGACCGTTGGGGTCCAGAAACGCACTGATATCGCCGGTTTCCGGAAGCTCGCCCCCCGGCTGCTCCACAAGGGCTTCGAGACGCTGCTCCGGGAGCAGGCGACCCGCAAAGAGCGAGACGCGCGTGTTCAGGTAGGCGTAACGGGCGCTGCCCACGGGCTCAGCCTCGGATTCCCTTCAACAGCAACCCCAGCGCGGCGTCGACCGCATCGGCCTCCCGCGCCTCCGCGCCCTGACGCAACTCTTTGCTGCGCTCGTCGTAGCGCCGCTGCAACTCCGCGATTGTCTGCTCGGCCCGGCCTCTGGCCTTTTCGACGAAGGTCGCGTGCAACTCACCAACCCGAGCGCGGAAGCGCTCTTCGGCACGGCGCGCCTCCTCGAGTGCCTGGTGCGTGATCTCTTCGCGCTTGGCCTTCGCCTCCTGCACGACGTCTCCTGCGCGGAGCTCGGTGTCCAGCAAACGCTTGAGGGTGTCGTCCATGGTGGGCCCTGTTCGGCATGTGAAGTAAATTAGTAGTTGAGAATTTAACTCTTCTCTAATGAACTTCGCAACCAGTGAGCCACACGCGCGGCGCCCATCCGGCGCGTTTCGTGATCTGCGGCAAGTAACCAGCCGATCACACGCCCGCACGTGCACGCTTCGCCCGCTTTTTTCGCTTTTCGAGCGAGGCAAACTTAACAGCGATTATTTCTCTATGCGAAGAAGACCGTAGCGAATGTAGGCGAACTTTCGCAAAGCGGTGTCGTGCCGCTCGCGACATCACACGACTCTCCGCCTCCTCACGGACCGTTTTCCTTGCGGCCGGAATGACGGATTCCCGACCTGAGCGCGCCACCTGGTGTGACGGAGAATTTTCCAGACCAGAGGGGATATCTCGGATGGGCTACCGGAAGACGCCTGCTCCGACCCTGGCATCTTGATCTACATCATGTATCAGAGGGACCGATGGAACATCATTACCTGCTCATATTCTTTCCGTACCCGTCCCTGTGCGGAGGGGTGCTATGGGCGCCCGCGGGCGCGGCCTGACAGGAGGGGGTCTCGAGGATGACCAGCGCAAAGACCGAGCTCGAGGGCTTCGTCGCCGAGGTGGTGGACCGCTACGGACGGGACCGCAGGAACCTCCTGCAGGTCTTACGCACGGTACAGGACCAGCAGGGCTGCGTCTGCGACGATGCCGTGCAAACGGTTGGACAGGCCATCGGCGTGCCCGCCATGAACGTGCGGAGCGTCGTCGAGTTCTACTCGTTCCTGCACGGGACTCCGCGCGGACAGTACGACGTGCTGTTCAGCGACAACATCGTCGACCGCATGCTCGGCAAGGAGGGTTTGATGGCCCGCCTGTGCGAGCGGCTCGGCGTGGAGCCCGGCGTGCCCCGCGCCGACGGCCGCGTGACGGTGGACAACACCTCCTGCACCGGCATGCCGGACCAGGGCCCGGCAATCCTCGTCAATGGCCTCGCGCTGACTCACCTGACGCCCTCGCGCGTCGACACCATCGCAGACCTGATCGAGCGCGGGGTGCCACTGCAGAAGTGGCCAGGCATCTACTGCGAGGTCGAGGACAACGTCCGCCGCCGCGACCTGCTCCTCGGGACGCCGTTCATCGACGGCTCGGGTATCCGGGCGGTCCTCGCTCAGGGGCCAGACGCCGTGCTGGACGAGATGATGACCTCGGGTCTGCGGGGCCTCGGCGGCGCGGGCTTCAAGACCGCGCAGAAGTGGGCACTGTCCCGGGCGGCGGCCGGCCACGAGCACTTCGTGGTCTGCAACGCCGACGAGGGCGAGCCGGGGACGTTCAAGGACCGGGTGCTCCTCCAGGGCCACGCCAACCTGCTGTTCGAAGGCATGACCGTCTGCGCCCGGGTCATCGGGGCCCGCCGGGGCTTCCTCTACCTGCGCGGCGAGTACCGCTACATGCTCGAGCTGCTCGAGCACACCCTGGCGCAGCGCCGGCGCGCCGGCCTCCTCGGCAAGGGCATCCTCGGCACCGAGGGCTTCGACTTCGACATCGAGATCCACCTCGGCGCGGGCGCCTACATCTGCGGCGAGGAGTCGGCGCTGCTGGAATCGCTCGCGGGCAAGCGCGGAGTTCCGCGCAAGCGTCCCCCGTTCCCCGTGACCCACGGCCACGACAACGAGCCCACGGTGGTCAACAACGTGGAGACCTTCTCCGCCGCCGCGAAGATCGCGGCGAACGGCGGCGCGTGGTGGGCCGCCAAGGGGACCGCGACCTCTCCGGGCACCAAGCTCCTCTCGGTCTCGGGCGACTGCGCGCGCCCCGGGGTCTACGAATACCCCTTCGGCATCACCATCCAGGAGATCCTGGACGACTGCGGCGCGAGCGACACCGCCGCCGTGCAGGTCGCAGGCCCCGCGGGTCAGCTCGTCCCGAAACGGGACTTCGGCCGCAAGATTGCCTACGAGGACGTCGCGACCGGTGGCTCCTTCATGATCTTCAACCACACCCGCGACCTCCTCGCGGTCGTCCGCAACTTCGCGGCCTTCTTCGCCCACGAGAGCTGCGGCTTCTGCACCCCGTGCCGTGTCGGCACCTCCCTGATGCGCGATCTCGTCGAGAAGGTCGCCACCGGCAACGGGACGCAGTACGACCTGGAGGAGATGAAGCACCTCGGGAAGATCATGAAGCAGGCCAGCCACTGCGGCCTCGGGCTGACCGCACCCAACCCGGTGCTCGGCAGCCTCGACAAGTTCCCGGAGATCTGGACCGAAAAGCTCAAATCCAAGGACTTCGAGCCCGCGTTCGACCTGGACGGGGCGCTCTCCGAGGCGCGGGCCCTCACCGGTCGCGACGACGTTCACGCTCACATCGCGTAGGGGATCGATCATGAGCGATCAGCAGACCATCACCATCGACGGCCGCGAGGTCCCTTTCACCGAGGGCCAGACGATCATGGACGCGGCGCTCGCCGCCGAAGTCTACGTCCCGCACCTCTGTCACAATCCCGAGTTCGTTCCCCACGGCAGCTGCCGGCTGTGCGTGGTCAAGGTCAACGGACGGTTCCAGTCCGCGTGCACGGCGCCCGCAGCCGCCGGCCAGGTCATCGACAACAGCAGCGACGAGATCATGGACATGCGCCGCACGCTGCTGCAGATGCTCTTCGTCGAGGGCAATCACGTCTGTCCGGCCTG
Source organism: uncultured Ectothiorhodospiraceae bacterium (assembly GCA_937867305.1). Taxonomy (GTDB): domain Bacteria; phylum Pseudomonadota; class Gammaproteobacteria; order JAABTG01; family JAABTG01; genus JAGNLM01. Next base: position 93,976 of record CALMKJ010000204.1, read on the forward strand.
CGAGAAGAGCGGGCGCTGCCAGCTGCAGGCGCTCGCCTACTACACCGGGATGCTGAGCCCGCACTTCACCCACTTCTTCCCGCTGCGCCGCATCGACGCATCCCACCCGGACGTGGTGCTCGACTTCAACCGCTGCATCCTCTGCGAGCTCTGCGTGCGGGCGAGCCGGGACGTGGACAAGAAGAACGTGTTCGGGATCACAGGCCGAGGGATCAACGCGAAGCTCATCGTGAACGCGGCGAGCGGCAAGCTCGGGGACACCGGCTTCTCCGTCGAGGACAAGGCGTTCCACGTCTGCCCCGTCGGTGCCATCCTGCCCAAGCACAAGGGCTTCGAAGTGCCCATCGGTGAGCGCCTCTACGACCAACAGCCGATCAGCGTCGTGGGTGACGTCGCCGCTCACGACGAGGAGAACGCCCATGCCTGAGAAGATCAAGGTCGCGACCGCCTCACTGGCCGGCTGCTTCGGCTGCCACATGTCGCTGCTCGACATCGACGAGCGAATCCTCGATCTCGTGCAGGTGGTGGACTTCGACCGCACGCCGATCACCGACATCAAGAAGGTCGGCCCCTGCGACGTGGGCATCATCGAGGGCGGCGTCGCGAACGCCGAGAACGTCGAGGTACTGCGGGAGTTCCGGCACCACTGCAAGATCCTGGTCGCCATGGGGGCCTGCGCCACCAACGGCGGCATCCCCGCGATGCGCAACCAGTTCACCCTCGAGGAGTGCCTGCGGGAGTCCTACGTGGAAGGGATGGGGATCGAAAACCCCATGGTCCCCAACGACGCCGAGATCCCGCTGCTCCTGAACAAGGTCCGGCCGCTGCACGAGGTCGTCAAGGTCGACTACTTCCTGCCCGGCTGCCCGCCGTCGGCCGACGCCATCTGGACCTTCCTCACGGAGCTGATCCAGGGCAAACCGATCGCGTTCCCGTACACCCAGATCCACTACGACTAGGTGACGCCGGTCATGTTGATCACCGCCGCGGAGTCGCCCGCCTGCAACGGAGCAACACCATGACAAGTCTAGAAACCGCCGCCAATCCCCAGGGCCTGAAGCGTGTCGTGATCGAGCCGGTGACCCGCGTGGAGGGGCACGGCAAGGTGACGCTGCTGCTGGACGACGACAACCACATCCACCAGGCGCGCCTGCACATCGTGGAGTTCCGGGGCTTCGAGAAGTTCATCCAGGGCCGGCCCTACTGGGAGCTGCCGGTCGTCGTGCAGCGGCTGTGCGGCATCTGCCCGGTGAGCCACCACCTCGCCGCCGCCAAGGCGACCGATATGCTGGTCGGGGTGGACGAGATCTCGCCGACCGCCCTCAAGATCCGTCAGCTGATGCATTTCGGTCAGACCGTGCAGTCGCACGCGGTGCACTTCTTCCACCTGGCCTCGCCCGACCTCCTGTTCGGCTACGATGACGCCGTCGCGCACCGCAACATCGTGGGCGTCATCCAGGATCACCCCGCCATCGGGATCCAGGGCGTGAAGCTGCGCAAGTACGGGCAGGAGGTCATCCGCCTGACCTCCGGCAAGCGCGTGCACGGCACGGGCGCCATCCCCGGCGGCGTCAACAAGAGCCTCTCGCGCGAGGAGCGCGACTACCTGCTGGCCGACATCGATCAGATGATCGCCTGGGGCCGTGACGCGGTGCACCTCTGCAAGGGGCTCTACGAGAAGAGCCCCGCGTACCACCTGGAGTTCGCCAACTTCCCGAGCAACATGCTCGGCATGATCCGCGACGACGGGGCCCTCGAGCTCTACCACGGGGGGCTGCGCGCAAGAGACCCCGAGGGCAAGACGATCTTCGACCACGTGGACTACCGGCACTACGACGACTACATCCACGAGGCGATCAAGCCCTGGAGCTACATGAAGTTCCCGTTCATCCGCTCGCTCGGCCCGGACCGGGGCTGGTACCGCGTGGGGCCGCTGGCGCGGGTCAACAACTGCGACTTCATCTCGACCCCGCTCGCCGAGGCCGAGCGCCAGGACTTCATGAAGATCAGCGGCGGGCACCCCGTGCACGCCACCCTCCCCTACCACTGGGCCCGGATGATCGAGTTGTTGTACTCCGCGGAGATGATCAAGGAACTGCTCCTCGACGACGACATCGGCGGCAGCGAGCTCGTGCGGCGCGGCGAGATGCGCGAGGAAGGCATCGGGCTGGTCGAGGCCCCGCGCGGGACCCTCTTCCACCACTACCGCATCAACGAGGAAGGTCTGGTCACCAAGGCCAACCTGATCGTCTCCACCACCAACAACAACCAGGCGATGAACGAGGCGATCCGCGACGTCGCCGTGAAGAACCTGGACGGCCACGAGCTCACCGAGCCGCTGCTGAACCAGATCGAGGTGGCGATCCGCGCCTACGACCCCTGCCTGTCCTGCGCGACCCATGCCCTCGGCAAGATGCCGCTGGAGGTGGAGCTGTTGAACGCCCGTGGGGAGACGGTGGACAAGGTCAGCCGCGGCGCCGGCGGCCTCTCCACCTGCGGACTGCCCCTCGAGTAGCCTCTCGAGTAGCCCCTGCCCCGGGCACAGCTCCTCCCTGGGTTGCTGCTGCCTCGGATAGCCCCAGCCCCGCCCCCGGGGCTGGGGCCGTTTGCCAACCACAGTCCCCTATCGTAAGGTTCGGGCAGAAACGCAAGCCCGTACCTCGCCCCCATGAAGACCCTGCTGCATCTGCTCGGCTGGACCGCCGGCCTGCT
>CALMKJ010000205.1 GCA_937867305.1 uncultured Ectothiorhodospiraceae bacterium
GACGAGGCCGCCCTGGAGCGGTACTGGACCATCGACCGGCGCAGCGGCAACCCCCTGCCCGAGCGCTTCAACGTGGCCCCGAGCACCCTCGTCCCGGTGCTGTTCCGGGCCGAGGACGGGGCGCTGGAGCTGAGCGCGGCCCGCTGGGGGCTCATCCCGGCCTGGTGGACCCAGGCGAAGCTCCCGAGCGCCACCATCAACGCCCGCAGCGAAGAGGTGGCGGTGAAGCCCATGTGGCGCCAGAGCTACCGGCGCTCGCGCTGCCTGATGCCGGCGCGGGGCTGGTACGAGTGGCGGGTGCGCCCCGGGGGCGAGAGCAGCGGAGGGCGCCCGGGGAAGCAGCCCTACTTCATCCACGCCACCGGGTCGCCGGTCATCGCCTTCGCGGGGCTGCTGGCGCACTGGCAGGCGCCGGACGGGGCGGCCGTGCTCTCCTGTGCGCTGCTGACCCGGGCGGCGGCGCCCGCCATCGCCGACATCCACGACCGCATGCCGCTGGTCCTCTCGCCGGCGGACTACGAGGCGTGGCTCGCCGCGGAGCAGCGCCCCGAGGTCCTGACCCGTCTCCTCGCGGGGGCCCGGGAGGACTTCCAGGGCTACCCCGTCAGCACGCGGGTGAACGACCCCCGGAACGACTTCCCGGAACTGCTGGAGGACCTCTCGTAGGCTGCGCCCGATCCCGCGGACCGTCGGGTGACCGACCACCATCCGGCCTGGGAACGACCGGGCTGTCGTTTGCTACCCCCGGTTCGCTGTACCCTGAGCCCACCGGCCACCGGCTACCGGGCCAACGGCCCACCACCCCCTGGAGCCCCCGACTCCCGTGTCCGCGCAAGCCCGAGAAGCGAACGGTCCCCGGCGCCGCCTCGCGCGGTTCCGCCCACTGCTGTGGGCGCTTCTCGCGGCGGTCCTGCCGGGCGCTCCTCCGCCGGTGCTCGCCCTCGGCCCGACGGCCCAGGTCGACAGTGCCCCCCTGGCCGAGGCCGAGTCGCTCGCGTCCGATGCGTACCTTCACGGCGGCCGCACGGCGGTCCTTCTCCGCCAGGGCGTGCTGGTCGTCACTCTGCCGCTCCTGGAGCTCCCGCTGGGGGACGGCAGTCTTCGGTTCCAGCTGACCGGTATCTCCGGATCACCCGGCGGGTCCTGGCTCGGGCCGGGATGGGGCTCGTCTCTGGAGACTCGCCTGCTCCCGAGCGGTCCCGACGTCTACGCAGTGGAGCCCCCCGGCACCGCCCGGCGCTTCCTGGGCCAGCAGGGCCGGCTCGTCGCCGAGCGGGGCAACGCGACCCTGCGCGCCGCTGCGGGGGGCTACGTGGTCGAGGAGCCGGCGGGGGCCCGGCGCTTCGACGCCGAGGGGTGGCTTCGCGCCCTGTCCGTCGGCGGCAACGAGGTCACGGTCGAGGGTCCGGCGGACCGCCCCACCGCCCTGCGGTCGGCCGACGTGACGCTGCTCGAGCTGCGCTTCGCCGACAACGGCCGTCTCATCCAGGCCCGCGACGCCCTGGGCCGGACCGCCCGGCTGGACTACGACAGCGCCGGCCGGCTCGTGCGGGTGACAGACTTCACGGACCTCGCCAGCACCTTCGCCTGGGACGGTGAGGGCCGTCTGGCCCGACTGAGCGCGCCGCAGGGCGGCGAAGTCGCCGTCGAGTACGACGCCCGCGGGCGCGTCACCCGTCTCCAGGGCCCGGGTACCGCCGTCACGGCCCTGCACTACGGTGAGGACGGGGAGAGCCTGTCCACCACCCTGACCGACCCTGCGGGACGCACCCTCGCCTGGCGCTTTCGCAAGGACGGCCGCGAAGTCCGCGTCACCGACGCCGGGGGTGGGGTCACCACCAAGACCTTCGACGGGCAGGGGCGGCTGGTGCAGATGACGGGCCCCGGGGGCCACACCCTCGCCTTCGCCTACGACGCGCGCGGCCGGCTGGTGAGCCGGACCGCCCCGGACGGCACCCGGGAGTCCTTCGCCTACGAGGGACCCGGGGGGGCCCTGAGCGAGGTCCGCTCGCCCACCGGGCGGGTCGCCCTCGCTCGTGACCCGCAAGGGCGTCTCGTCGGCGTGGACGACGGCAGCACCCGGACCGCCTACGACTACGACGACCAGGGCCGGCTCCGCGCCGTGCGCGCCGGCGACGGTGGCGCCGTGACCCTGGTCCGGGACGCGCTCGGCCGCGTCACCGAGGCGGCCGGGCCTGACGGCACCCGCGAGCGGTACACCTACGACGCCCTGGGCAACCCCCTGACCGCCGTGGACGCGCTGGGGCGACGCACCGAGTTCTTCTATGACCGGACGGGGCGGCCGCGCGGACACCGCGATCCCGACGGGCGCACCCACCTGCTGCAGGTCGCCCCCGACGGGCGCCAGGTGCGTCAGGTGGACGGCCGGGGCAACCAGGTCGTGGCCACCCTGGACGCGCAGGGTGAGCCGGCCGCGGTCGAGGTGAACGGCCGGCGCACCACCTATGTCCGCGACGTCCTCGGTCGGTTGGCCGAGGTCGGGTTCCCGGACGGCGCCTGGGTGCGTTACGCCTACGACCCCGCGGGGCGGCTGCGGGAGGCGAGCGGGCGGCGCTCGGGGACGATTCGCTACCGCTACGACGCCGCGGGGCAGCTCGCCGAGACCGAGACCGCCGCCGCGGCCCGCCGCCGTTTCGCCTACGACCCGGCGGGGCGCCTGACCCGGGTCGAGGAGGCCGGCCAGCCTGCCGCGAGCGTGGAGTACGACGGTGCCGCCCGGCTCTCCCGCCTCGCCGACGGCGCGGGGCGGGCCTGGACCTTCGCCTGGGACCGGGCCGGCCGGCTTGCGGGTCGCACCGCTCCGGACGGTGGCGTCGAGCGCCTGGCCTACGACGGCGCGGGACGGTTGACCGAGCGGGTGGCCGCCGATGGCGCCACCGAGCGCTACACCTGGGACGCGTCGGGCCGGCTCACCGGCCTGCGCCGGGGCGAGGCCTGGGAGCAACGCTTCGCCTACGACCCGGCCGGCCGCCTGGTCCGCAACACCTGGCCCGGGGGCGCCCTCGCCTACGCCTACGACCCGGCCGGCAACCTGAGCCGCGTGCAGGAGGAGAAGGGCGGCCAGGCGGTCGAGTACGCCTACGACGCCGATGGCCTGGTGCTCTCCCGCGCCCTGTCCGGCGGCCCGCGGGCCGAGTACGAGCGCGACCGGGAGGGCAACCTGACCCGCGCGCGACTCGGCGAGGCCGAGGTGACGGTCGAGTACGACGCCCTGCGCCGCCGCCAGCGGGTCCGCTACGGCCAGGCCGCGAGCGCCGAGTACGCCTACGACGGCGAGGGTCGGGTGCAGGCCGTGACCGTGCGCAACGCCGCCGGTCAGCCGCTGGTGTCGGCGCGCTACGGCTGGGACACCGCAGGACGCCTCGCCTCGACGGAGGTCGACGGCAGGCGCATCGAGTACGCCTACGACGCCGCCGGCCGGCTGGCCGCCGCGAAGCTCCCCGACGGGTCCCGGCGCGAGTATGCCTACGACCGGGGCGCGAGCCTGATCCAGGCCGGGCCGGCCCGTTTCGACCTGGACGCCGCCGGGCGCCCGACGCGCCTGCGCGAGGCCGGCGCCGAGACGGCCATCGCCTGGGGTCCGGCCGGGAGGCTGGCCGAGACCCGCGCCGGCGCGGCTGTCACGCGATATGTCTTTGCCGGTGAAGACCTGACGCGGGTCGAGCTTCCGGGCCAGGCGGGCGTCGAGTACCACTACGACGGCGAAGGCAACCTCGTCGGCCGCAGCGAAGGGCGGGACAGCGTCCGCTACCTCATCGACGGCCGCTCGCTGGCGGCCGAGATGGGCCCCGACGGGCGGGCTCGCAGCATCTACCTGGACGGCGACCGCCTCGACGAGCACCTGGCGCGCCTGCACGAGGGCCAGCCCCAGTACTACGTCACCGATCCGAACCTGAGCGTGCTGGCGGTCCTGGACGCCCGCGGCCGGGTCCTGAACCGCTACCTCTACGGCCCCTTCGGCGAGCCGCTGGAGGCCCGGGAGGAGGTCCCCAATCCCTTCCGGTTCCAGGGCCGTCTCTACGACCCGGCGACCCGCCTCTACCACTACCGGGCACGCTGGTACGCCCCGCAGCTCGCCCGCTTCGTCTCGCCGGACCCGTTGCCGGGCGACGCGGCGAATCCGGTCACCCTGGAGCGCTACGCGTTCCTCGACAACGACCCGGTCAACCGCGCCGACCCCCTGGGGACCCAGAGCGGCAGCACCTTCGGTGAGTTCGTCCAGGGGTTACCGGCGGTGCGGAACTTCGTGCGCACCTCGATCCCCCCGGCCGCCATCCCCGGGGTGGACCCTGCCAGCTCCGCGGGTCGCGAGCTGGCCCAGTTCGCCGCCAGGAACCTGGCCCCGTCCGGTGCCCCGAGCGTCTGGCAACCGGGGACCGGGCTCGATCCGGGTCAGAGGGCCGTCTACCAGAACCTGCTCTCCAAGGGCTTCCCGTACCGGGCCCCGCCGGGCTACGCCCTGGCGCCCCGGGTGCCGACCGGGATGAGCGAGTCGCAGGCGGCGGTGAAGCGCCTGCAGGAGGCCGGTTTCCCGAACCAGGCGGGCTTCTTCCAGCAGGCCCGGAACGCCCTGCAGGACGTGAGGCAGGGGGCGCAGCTCTACGGCAAGGAGGTCACCGGCACCCTGACCCTGGTCGGCGGCTTCTGGGGGGCGCTGCAGCAGCCGGTCGGCTTCATCGCCGCCCTCCCCGGCGGCGGCCTCATCGTCGGCGGGGCGGTTGCCATCGCGGGGGCGGGCGGCTTGCTGATCGGCACCGGCCTGAACCAGATCGGCCTCGTGCGCAGCGCCAGCACCGCCTTCATCAGTCGGGTCATGGGCTACGACACGGCCGGGCTGGACGCCTACCAGCAGTTCGGGCCGAAGGCCCTCGCGGGGCAGCAGAAGGTCATCGCCAAGAACCTGACGCGGATCGCCCAGTCCGGCCTGCCCTTCGACCCGCCGGACCCCGGGGTCGCCGGGGGCACCCCCGACCTCGGGGTCGCCGGGAGCACCCCGGACCTCGGGGCGGAAGGGCCGGAACCCGAGGGCGAAGACGAGGACGAGCCGGGGGACCGGCCACCGGAGCCGGCCCTACCCCCGATCCAGGGCTCGGCCTTCGCCAAGATCGCCGGCAAGACCCTGAGCGGGACGCTCACCGCCGAGGGGCTGGCACCGGTGAGCACGCCCATCACCCTGACCGTGAGCGGGGGCAACTCGGTCGAGGGCAGCTTCCGGTTCCCGGTCTTCTTCGACGGGGACGCAAACGCGACGGGCTACGCCGAGGTCAAGGTCTCCGGAAGCTACAACCCGGGCACCGGCTCGCTCAGCCTGAGCTTCGCGGGCGCCTCCACCCGCGAGCAGAAGGATGTGATCACGGTCCCCAAGGCCATCGAGAGCAAGAGCGGTGTGAAGGTCGTCAAGACCCAGGAGACGCTGATCTTCCGCTGGACGGGCAAGGTGACGGGCTCCCTGCCGGGGGCGGCCACCTCCGACAGCTCGGCGGAGGGTCACCTGGACGGCACCTACACCCACGTGGCGACCAGCTCCGGCCTTGGCCCCGACGCGAAGCCGTCCGAGCCCTACGTGGTGCCGATCAAGGGCCGGTGGACCGTGAACGCCCCCTGACCCCCTTGCGGTCACGCCTCCCAAGCGCGGGCGCAACGGGCGGCTCTGCCGCCACTACGTGCCAGCGCGGGACCAGCAGGAGTGCGCCGGGACCACTCTAGCCGCCGCAGTTGCAGGCGTCGTCGTGGTCCCCGTGACCATGGTGGTGCTCGTGCGGCGCCGGGGGGGCGAGCGTCCCGGCAAGGTAATCGCGGACCGCTTTGCCCGGGTCCTGCTCGCTGGTCTGGGCCACCGTGATCCCGCGTGCGCCCATGCGGCGCGCGAAGCCCGGTCCAGCGCTGCCCACGATGACCACGCTCACCGCGTCGAGCGGAGGGCGACCCGCCGACACCCGGAATTCCCATTTGCACCGCATCGGACCACGGACGGCGCGGGGGCGTCAAGCAAGGGGGCCCGACGCCTGGCCACCGCGTCCGGAGTCGGGTGCGGTGCCTGGCACGACGCCCGCGTTCATGATGAGCGTGCACGCGACGTATACTGAACGAGCCGTCAAATCCACTGACCATCTTCGTGAAGGAGGAGAAATATGAAAGGGGACCCCAAGCTGCTCGAGACGTTGAACGCCCTCCTGGCAGACGAACTCACCGCCATCAGCCAGTACATGGTCCATGCCGAGATGGCCGAGGCCTGGGGCTACGCGAAGCTCCATGAGTCATTCGAGAAGCGCGCGATGGACGAGATGCGGCACGCCGAAACGCTCATCGGCCGCATCCTCTTCCTCGAGGGCAACCCCACGGTGAGCAAGCTGAACCCGATGGCGATCGGCACCGACGTGCCCACGCAGCTGGCAAGCGATCACAGCTCCGAGCTGGCCGCCATCAAGTCCTACAACGACGCCATTGTCCTGGCAGGCGAGGTCAGGGACTTCACCACCCGGCAGATCCTCGAGAAGATCCTCTCCGAAGAGGACAGGCACATCGATCAGCTCGAGGAGCTCCAGGATCAGATCCAACAGATGACGCTGCAGCTATTCCTCACCACCCAGGTCGCTTGATCCGGTCGCCGAAGCAAGGACGTCAAAACCCCGCCTTCCGCGCAGGGGCGGGGTTTTCCATCCGGGGCCCCGAAGCGGTGCGCTGCTGTGGCTGGCGCAGAAGCAGATCCCGCTGGGTACTGCGTAAGCTGGCGTTCAGGCGCGGGCTCCCAGATGTAGAAACCCGGCCACGAGGGCCGGGTCTCGGGACGCGATCCGGTGTCGGACCGACGGGGGCGTCAGGTGTCAGGAAGTCCGGCGCCGGCTGAAGCCGAGACCTGCGAGGCCGAGGCCCAGCAGCGCCAGCGAACCGGGCTCTGGGACAGCGCTTGCCCCTGTTACGGGCGTGTCGGGCGGGTCATACAGCAGCGCGAAGTAGCTCAGACGACCCATGCCGCAGTTGCGGCAGGTGCTCGTGTCCATGAGGCCCGCGACATCCGCGTTAGACCACTCCAGCGTGTAGAGGTCGCCGACGTTTCGGAAGAAGAACGCGTCCGTTGCGACAGCTGTTCCGCCAATTCCGAATTTCAGCACGAAGTACTGCGGGAGCGACAGCGACTCATCGCCGAAAGCGAAGGGATTCTCCAAGCAACAACGCCCCGAATGTGTTTCGCATCACGACCTCGCAAGTTGTGCTCCCGCGGCTTCAGTGCCATCGGGAAATCTCGATACGGTCGAATGCAATAAGAATGCCGCTTCGCGCAACCATTTGTGCGGGCGTCCGTTTTCTTTGCGCCACGATCGCTCCGGACATTTCCTGTTTAACGAAGGACAGCGACAACCTCACGAGGTGTCAGCTTTCTTGGCTTCACCCGTGAGCGAGTTCGCAAAACGGCCCGTCCTCGCCCGGGCTCAGGTCTGCCGGTAGCTTCGTATCGGGACTACCCGGTAACCGCCGGGCCCCGGAGGTCGGCAGTCAGGCGCATAGCTGCCGGCCAGCGCGGCGGGCGAGTGCTGCCTGTCACCCAGCGCTTTCGGGCTGTCAGGTTTCCCGACACCGCCCAGCGGGAACCGCGGGATCAGAGGCCCCCCCTTGGCGCACTATCAAAGTAGTTGTATGTTTGCCGCGTAAAGCCACTTCGCTCTGTCGGATCGAGCCTTGACGATCTCAGGGGCTTTCCGGCCGAGGCTCGACGGGACGCCGGGTTCGAGCTGTACACGGTCCAGCGCGGCCTGATGCCATCAGACTTCAAGCCTCTACCCCACGTCGGTCAGGGAGCGTACGAAATCCGGATCCACGCTTTGGGTGAGTGGCGGATGATTTACGTCGCCAAGTTCGATGAGGCGATCTACGTTTTGCACGCCTTCCAGAAAAAGACGTCAAGAACCCGCAAGGAGGACCTCGATCTCGCAGCACGACGATACCAACAGGTGCGAGGGTAAGCATGACTCCAGAAACCATCACCGAATCCAGCGGCAACGTCTTTGTCGACCTCGGCTTCCCACCTGAGGAGGCAGTGATGTTGGCCCTGCGCGCCGAGCTGATGGCGCGGCTGCGGGAGACCGTCGCCGAGCGGAGCTGGACTCAGACGGAGGCTGCCAGGCATTTAGGCATTGGCCAATCCCGGGTTTCTGACTTGATGCGTGGCAAACGGGAGAAGTTCAGCCTGGACATGCTGATAACGCTGGCTGCCCGCGCGGGCCGTCAGGTTGAGATCACTGTGCGTTAGGTGTTCGGATCGTCCGCGGGCGCATTTTCGCGTAGGACGACAAACTCATCCCAGATCAGGCCAGCCGTGGAGAACGGCCCGTCCACGTCGCCCACGTCGAACACCGCCAGATACTAGGTGCCGGCGGTAGCGAGCGTCTCACCCACCCGCGCGCAGTCCACGCAGGCGCCCACATCGGCGCCGCTGTCATCGTCGGCGCGCAGGCCCCTCCCCGTACCGTCAAAGAGGACCAGAGCGGTGTCCAGGAGGTCGCTGCTGACCGTGACCGCTGCCGAGAAGTCCCCCGCTGGCAGATCCAGGCGGTACACGTCGATGTCGACGACGCCCGTGATGCGGTTGGAGTCGACCTGCCCCTGAATGCTGCTGACCCCGGCCCCCACGGCCAGGGCGGTGCCGATGAGCTCCCCCGCATCAACCGATTCCACATAGGTCGACGCCGCGACAGGCGCCCCGTCGCGGCAAGCGGTCGAGGCGTGTTGCGCCGACGGCGTCCCGTCACACGGGGTGCCGGGACGCTGCCTGCGACGGGGAAAGCGGTTGTGGAGGCGCGCCCCGAACCGAGACTTTCCTATTGCCAGTCTTCGGCAGCCAGCCCTGGGACGCGGGCGAGTTCGCGCAGGTTGCGGGTGACCAGCGTCAGGCCGCGCGCGCGGGCCTGGCCGGCGATGAGGATGTCGTAGGCACCAATCGGCGTCCCCTGGGCGCTCAGGAGCGCCCGGATTTCGCCCGCGTGGCGCGCGTCTTCCAGATCCAGCGGCAACACATCGAAACGCAGGGCGTCCACCAGGGCCAGGCTACGCTCGCGACGCTGGCTCTTGAAGGCACCGACATACAGCTCGTACATGACGATGGCGCTCACGCCCACGTCCGCCGGAGCCTGGGTGTGCAGGCGGCGGGAAACGGGACCGGTCGCGTCGTTCAGCACGGCGATGACGGCATTGGTATCGAGCAGGTAGCGCATCAGTCGAACAGGCGCGCCAGTTCGGCAGACTCCTCGGGAGCGGGCTGTTCGGCCACCGCCGCCTGAAAGTCGGCGTCCACCGGGCCAACCAGTGCGTCCAGCCACGCCCAGTCGGTGGCAATGGGTTCGAGGATCACGGCTGCGCCGTGGCGGCGGATACGGACTTCACTACCCTCGATGCGGAATTCCTTGGGCAGCCGCACGGCTTGCGATCGGCCGGACCAGAAGAGCTTGGCAGTTTCCATCAAGGTATCCGGTGGAGGTGATGCGGCAGGGTGATAGATACGAAAAAGATATATCCATCTCGAGGGCTGGTCAATCCCACTTCACGACACCCCATCTGCCCTTCGGGGTTTCCGTCTCCCCCCTCGCGCCCGGCGCCCCCTCAGAAGAGTCTTACGGCGGCGACGATCAGGCTCGCCTGGGCCAGCAGCAGCCCGACCATCCACTTCAGCGTCTCGCCCCGGACCTCCGCCAGCGCCAGCCGCAGGCGGCCTTCGGACTCGGAAATCTCATGACGTAGGCCGAGCGTCAGCTCGGCCTCGCCGTACACGGTACCGCAGGCATCGTGTCCTCCACTCTACCCGCTTCTTAGGGCGGGAGTTCCGTGCCAGGTCGTATCGATATACGATATAGCCGTGATCAGGAGCTTCCGCGACAGGGATACGCAGTCGCTCTTCGAAGGCCGTTGCCCGCGCCGCTGGCTCTCCCTCCGGCCCATGGCGGAGCGCAAGCTCGCGCAGCTTCACGCAGCCGCTTCGCTGGAATTCTTGCGCGCGCCGCCCGGAAACCGGCTGGAAAAGCTCTCGGGCAACCGGGAGGGGCTGTGGAGTATCCGGGTCAACGATCAGTGGCGGCTCTGCTTCCGCTGGGCGGACGGCGAGGTCTTCGACGTGGAGCTGGTCGATTACCACTGAGACGGCGAGCGAGATGGCGACGAATGGCATGCGGCCGATCCACCCAGGAGAGATCCTGCGCGAGGACTACATGGCTCCGCTCGGTCTCTCGGCCACGGCGCTGGCGCGCGCGTTGGGAGTCACCCCGGCCCGGATCAACGACATCGTGCGCGGGCGCCGCGGCATTACCGGCGACACGGCCCTGCGGCTCGCGCGCTACTTCGGGACCGACGCGCAGTCCTGGCTCAACCTGCAGGCCGCGTACGACCTCCGCGCAGCGGAGCTCGCCGCCGGTGATCGGATCGCCCGCGACGTGCAGCCGCGAGACGCTGGCTAAGATAACCACCCAGGAGCATCCTGACCTTCGCCCAGATGGTGTTCGGCCTCGCCCGGCAGGTTGGACCGGTAGGTTCGGCTCGCGCTTTCACATCTGCGATCGATGGCGTGCCCGTCGATCGCCTTGTGACCGCCTCTCACAGGGCACCAGGGTCAGGTCTCACAATCCAACAATCTGCCAATGTTGGATTGTGAGACCTGACCCCTTTTGTACTTTTGTATGCTCGAAGGCAGGAATTCAATTATCCAAGCCTGACCCGCGACGCTCCCGGGCGGACGTGTCCTCCCCTTCATCGGATACTTGGTCCGCCCGATCGAGCCCCTCCAAGAGCGCCAGGGCACGCTGCGGGTCGCCCTGCCGGGCGTACCCCTGGTAGCGGAGAAAGGCGTCGTGGTTAGCCAGCGCGACGGTGGCGAGCTCGTCGACCAGCTTGTTGACGCTGATCTTCCGCGCCTGCGCTAGGGCCTTCAGACGCTCGTGCTTATCTTCGGGTAAGCGAATGGTCAGCGTGGTCATGGGAACCTCTCCAGACACTGCTCGGGGGTCAGAACGCGGATGCGTGGGAAGCGGAGCTCGCCTCCGGCTAGATCTCTGACGTTGCGGGTGATCACCGCATCGGCTCCCCCGGCCACGGCGAGCTCGAACAGATGATTGTCGGCCTCGTCCGGCAGGTTCGGCCGCCAGGCGAAGTACACCTCGGTCCAGCGGCACACCGCCAGGAAGCCGGCGAAGACCTCGTTCCGGTCCGTCTTGCTGAGGGGGCTGCCCGCGAAGAGCGTCTCGCGACTCATCACGTCTTCGTACTCCAGGAACAAGGCAGTGCCGATGAGCGGCTGATAGGCGCCCGCGAGGCACCGCTTGATCACTGCCCGGCTGGGTCCTTCCGCCCGCAGACATGCGCCGACCAGTACATTGGTGTCTATGACGAGTGCTACCACGGGCTGATGATAGCACCCGCGCCTTCATATCTGAGATCGATGGTGTCTGACCCCATCGACCTTCAGGTCGATATCGATGAAGCCCGTGTTGAGGTCCGAGGCAATCCGGCCCTGGATGCTGGTCACCCCAGCGCCCACTGCCAGCGCGCTGGCGATGAGATCCCCCGCGTCGCCCGGCTCGACGTACGCTGGCCAGTAACCGCGATGGAGGCATTGTGACGCCGTGGGCGGCGAGAGGCCACCACGCCGAAGGCCGGCGGTGTCGGAATTTCTTACAGGGCCGGCACTGCTTTGACTCAAGGTGGCTGGCCGTATCCGGAGGTGGGGTGCCGGCTGCGGTGGACAGACCCCCTCTGCGGGCCTGCCCTCTGAAAGCCAGGCGCGGGTGAGGATGGGCCGTCAGGGCCTGGGCCAGATTGCAGGGACGAGACCGCTCCTTTCTGCCGACGTTCTTGCGGTATTGCGTGAACGACGGCCCAGGCCAACCCAGCGCCGCATCGCGGCAAGCGGTCCAGGCGTGTTGCGCCGGCGGCGTCCGGTCACGCGGGGTGCCGCCCGCAACGGGGAAAGCGGTTGTGGGCGCCGCGCCCCGAACCGACGCTTCACAGTGAGTGTTGGAACGTGAGACCTGACCCTACCTCCCCTTCCCTACTGTACCTCCTCGCCCACCGGGGGGGTCGGTCCCTCCCGTTTCGCGGGAGGTCACGGCGGAGGCGTCGGCTCCGGCATACGAACCAGGTCGAGTCCGGGAACGTCCTCGAAGTCTCGAACGTTGCGGGTCAGGAGCCGAAAGCCGTGCTGGATGGCCTGACTGGCCAGCCACAGGTCCTGAACTCGATACCGGTGCCCGCGCCCCGCGGCACGGATCGCACCGGCAACGTTGCCGAACACCTCCCCTGTTCCGACGTCGATCGGGAGGGCCGGCTTGCCGAGCAGTCGGCGCAGGGCCGCGAGGCGCCGCTGCCTCACGGAAGGCTCGCTGGCTGCCTCGGCGCCGTACTTGAGCTCCGCCACCGTCACGGGGGAGAGGTAGACGGGTTCGTCTCCGGTCACGGAGGCCACGTCGCCCGGGGCGAGGCGGCCTTGCTCGACGTCTATCCAGATGCAGGTATCGATCAGGTAGCCCATGGGTCCCGAGCCTCGTCATCCAGCAGGCGTCCGCCAGGACCAGCGCGGCCGTCCTCCATCCAGCCGTGGGCCGCATCCTCAGGAAGCGTGCGGTACAGGTCCGCCATGGCCTCCAGCGCGGTTTGCCGACCCGGGCCGGGCACCAGGCGAGCGACCGGCTGGTGGTTGCGCTCGACAACGATCTCCTCGCGATCGACGGCCAGTCGGTCAAGGACCGTACGCAGATTGCGCGCGAGATCCGTCGCTGTGATGGTTTTCATCGGGCTTCCTCTGCGTGATATCCGATGACATCATACTTTACGCATCAGGAACGGTCATCCCGGCGTTGGATCCAGTTTTCCCGTGGCGGCGATCCTGGCTGTGCCGAGCAGCCCGACCTTCGCCCAGATCCGAGCGGGACCGGGCCAGGCCTGCGTCGCCCCGTTCGACGTCCGCCTGCCCGGGGCCGACGGGGCGGACGATGCGGCCGCCACCGAAATCAGAAAACCGAAACCTGACCCTCTTTCGCGTGAGCCAGACCAACAGGACGAGACCGTTCCTTTCCGCCGACTTTCTTGCGGTACTGCGTGAACGGACGGCCCGGGCCAGCGCAGCGCCCCGTCGCGGCAAGCGGTCGACGCGTGTTGCGCCGGCGTCGTCCCGTTGCGCGGGACGCGACCGCTTCCTGCGCCGAAGGGATCCTTCGACTGTGGACCGGCAGTGGCAGGAAGGGGTCGGATCCGGCCGTGCCGGGCCGCTG
>CALMKJ010000206.1 GCA_937867305.1 uncultured Ectothiorhodospiraceae bacterium
TCATGTGGTATTTGTGAAACTCCACGGTACGATGCGAGATGTTGAGCCGGCGGGCGATCTCCTTCGCCGAGCGGCCGTCGGCCAGGAACTGAAGGATCTCGCGCTGGCGTGCGCTCAATGTGGCCTCGGACTCGGTGACCGTCTCGGGCGACCGAGTGGACGTCCGCTGCAGGGCCCCTGCCAGCGCGGGGGTCACGTAGGTCCTGCCTTCCAGCGCGGCCCGGATGGCGGTCACCAGCTCGTCCGGCGCCGAGTGCTTGAGGACGAACCCGAGGGCCCCCGACTCCAGCGCCCGGCGGGCGTACGCCGCCTCCTGATGCATGGTCAGGAAGACGACCCGGACCCCGGGGTCTCCCTTGCGCAGTTCCGCGAGCGCCTCGAAGCCGTTCAGCCGCGGCATGCCGATGTCGGCCACGATCACGTCGGGGCGCAGTACGCGTGCCGCCTCGACCAGCGCCGCACCGTCCTCGACCATGCCCACCAGGTCGAACTCCGGGCTGAGCAGGGTCTTCAAGCCCTCGGCAACCATCCGGTGGTCGTCGGCGAGTAGCACGCGCGGGCGGCTCACGACCGCGCCTGCCTCAGGGGGACCCAGGCCAGCACCGTGGTGCCAGACCCGGGACTCGTCTCCAGAACCAGCTCTCCGCCCAGCAGGGACAGCCGCTCGCGCATACTTGCGAGGCCGAGGGTAGGCTTGTCGTTCTGGAGTCTCGGATCGAACCCGACTCCCTCATCCTGAACGACGAGCTGCAGACCCTTGTCGACGCCCGCGAGGCAGACATGCACCCGTGCGGGGCCTGCGTGCCGCGCGACATTGCGCAGCGCCTCCTGGCCAACGCGATAGAGGCAGAACGCGACGGCGGGCGGGACCAAGGGGGGCAGGTCGCGCAGGCTCAGGTCCGCCGGAGCCGGCTGCTTGCTCGAGAAGCGCTCGCACTCCACGCGCAAGGCCTCGGCCAGACCCAGGTCCCGGACGATCGAGGGGTGCAGCTGGTAGGAGAGACTGTGGACATCCTCGCTCAGTCGCACCAAGCCCTCCCGCAGGCTGCGAACCTTGTCCCGCGGAGAGTGATCCGGCAGGGCCTGCTCGACCTGAGAGGTGTCGATGGCAAGGCGCGCCAGGCGCTGGGTGATGTCGTCGTGCAGGTCGCGTGCGACCCGCGCGCGTTCCTGCTCCTGCGCCTGGATCAACTTGCGGCTAAGGCCCCTCGCCGCCTCCTCCGCCTGCCGGCGGGTGACGTAATTGAAGGCAAGGAGCACGATCAGCGCGGCCTCCGCCATAACGAGCCCGAGCACGCCGACCACCTGCCAGCGGTTCTGCTCCCAAAAGGTGCGCTGGCGAAATCTGACATCGCTGCCAACCGGCAGGTCAGTCTCCCGAATGCGCCAGCGCTGGAGCTCCCGCCAGTCGAACACGGGCGAAACAGGCCTCATCGGCGGCAGCCGAATACTGGCGGGGGGCTGCCCCTGCAGGATGCGAATCGCGGCCCGCGCGCTCTCCCGGCTCAACTGCTCGACGGACAGTACCGACCCGCCCACAGCCCCCAGGCCGACGTGGTGCTCGAACAGACTGAAGATCGGCGCGCTGGCCACAGCGGAGAGCCGGGCGAGAGCCCGCTCCTCCTCGTAGGGGACACCGTCGCGGTCCACCACCAGCATGGTATACAAGATGGCCGACCGCGGGCCGAGCGTGGCGGCGCGCGCCCGTATCTCCTCGAAGGACATCCTTTCCGACCAGGTGAAAGCCACCCGCTCCGCGAAGGGCTCGAGCTCCCGCTTGGCATCAGCGAGCCAGAACTGCTCCAGCGGCGAACCGCCGATCACAAAAAAGATCTCTTGGGTGTCAGGCAGCACCCGCAGCAGCACCTCCACCGTCCCCGGCAGGTCGATGGCCCCGGGGACAGCAGCGTCGGTCGCAGCGAGCGTCACGTCGTCCAGGAACCTCTGGTCCAACGCACTGAGGAGCGCTGGCACGCCAGGGAGCATGCGCTGGCGGTCTCGCTGGAGCAGGCGTGCCGCCGGGGAACCGACCGAAATCACCAGGTCGACCGGTCGTGCCGCGTGGAGCGTGTTCGCGTAGTGCACCACCGGGTCATCGTCCGCCCCTGCCCCGAACAGCCCGATCTCGAGGGTCGCCTCCTGGAACTCGATCGGCTCCGGCGAGTCGCGCACCAGCGCCGTGCGAAACTCTGACGAAAAGACCTGAAACGGCCCGAAATCGCGGCCGAAGGAGTGGAGGATCAGCACCCGCCTGGTCGCCGCCGCCAGGTCCGGCACGACCAGGACCAGCAGCACGCAGGCGGCGAGCATCGGACTCCAACGCGTCATGGAGCGGCGAAATCCTTCCCCCAGGCATCTTCACAATCACCCCCGCCCCGCCGCCGAGGAACAGGCTGGGGCGGAAAGCGTCCGGCGACCCTGTCGGGTGCGACGGAATTTGGAACATAGCACGCCGGCATATCCATGCCACCCGGATGGGGGGGCGGACTCGTAGTTATACGAGGTCACCCCCGCCCAGCCTTGTCCGAGACTACCCTCCCAGGGCTGCAATCCTTCGGATACCGTGAAGGCGAGTCGTCTCGGGCCAAGCGGAACTGGTTCTCTACTCTTCTGTGGACTCTGTGTGCTCCGTGGATGCTTCTTCAACGTGCTGTTAGAGGAGACCTTCATGCGCAGGACGATGCTGGCAGGGATCATGGCTCTCGCGACTTTTCCGCTGACCGCGCAAACCGCGACCCCAGAGAGCTTTCAGCTCCGCAACGGCCAGGACCTGGCAGACCTCTGCGCCGTGCCCGATGGCGACGCGATGGCAGAAGCCGCGCGCAGCTTCTGCTACGGCTACCTGAGAGGAGTCTATGAGT
Organism: uncultured Ectothiorhodospiraceae bacterium; assembly: GCA_937867305.1. Taxonomy (GTDB): domain Bacteria; phylum Pseudomonadota; class Gammaproteobacteria; order JAABTG01; family JAABTG01; genus JAGNLM01. The sequence continues at coordinate 2,862 of CALMKJ010000206.1, forward strand.
TCCACGCCGCCCTGAAGCCGACGCCCAAGGACCGGCCGCTCTTCTGCGTTCCCGCCCCTGGTCCGACCCGCGCCGAGGCCGGGCAGCGGTTCGTGGCCTGGAGCAAGGCCAATCCACAGTTCATGGGCGAGCCCGCCGTCGACGCCCTGGTGCGCTTCGCCGTGGCGAACTGGCCGTGCGCGCCAGCGACGGCCAAGAAGTCGAAGTGAGAGCGGGGCTTGCTGTGAGATTCCCCGCGGGACGGACACGAACAAATCCCTCCACTTGAGGATGTAGACATGCGCATTCCGAGCTTGCCCATCGTTCTCACTGCCGCCCTCGCGCTCTCTGGGTGCGCGGGTATGACCGACACTCAGCAGCGGACGGTCTCCGGAGCCGGCATCGGCGCGGTGGGCGGCGCCGCAATTGGCGCCTTCAGCGGGAACGCCGGCACGGGCGCCCTCATCGGCACCGCCGTCGGCGCGGCCGGTGGCTATGTCTACGACCGGCAGAAGAAGAGCGAGCAGCGCGCGTACCAGTCGGGCTACAAGGCGGGCACGCAGAGCCCCTGAGGACCCGTTGTCGGGGACCTCTCGCCCCCGAAAGGAGTTTCACCGTGAACGAATCGAACGTCCGCCGCCGCAATCTGGCCACGACGATTCTGGCGCTCTCACGCGAGCTCGCCGAAACGCAGGCGCACTGCGCCGCGCTCGCACGCCGGCGCCGCTGGTCCCTCCCGGGCCTCACGCTCGCAGCGGCCCTCGGCTTTGGCACCGGACTCTACGCGTCCAACCCTGTGGACGCCCAGGGCCCGGGCGCAACGACCGCACCCCCGCAACCCGTACTCTCTGCCCCGAGTCCGACCCGCGAACAGTTGCTGGCGGCACTTGCACCCGATCAGCGCACGCGAATCGAGGAGTTCGAGCAGCAGGTGGGGTGGCTCAGCCAGTATATGCGCTCCTCGCCCCAGTTCGACGCGGGCGCGGCGATCGCGCTCTTTCTTGCCAACATGTCGAGGTCGATGGACTCGGTGCCGAAGATGTACGCCGAGATGCAGGTGATCAATGCCAAGATGAACGCCCTGCCAGGGCTCGCCAACGAGGGCGCCGGCATGCACGCAAAGATGGC
>CALMKJ010000207.1 GCA_937867305.1 uncultured Ectothiorhodospiraceae bacterium
TACCAGGCCGCGACCATCGAGCTCATGCTGATGCACGTGGACCTGACCGCGCGAAGGTCTTCGCCCTTGCCGGCCGAGGTGCGCGATCGCATCGGGCGGCTCGCCGCCACACACGCGACGCTCCCGCGCCCCCCGGAAGTGGGGCGCGTCATCGCGCTCCCGGTGCGGTCCGCGGAGCCTACCCCGGCCTGAATATCCCAAGGGGAGGAGGCGTTCCCCGCTAGACACCCGGGTCAGGCATCGGCGATCCTGTAACGCCAGGCTCGACGATCCAGAGGTTTGCGGTCTTCGGCTACCGGTTCGCGCCGGAGCCGCTCCCTTCCACCGGTACGGCGCACGCCAGGATGAATCCATACGTCGTCTTCCTGCTGTATCTCCTGGCGATCCTGGGCTTCGTCGGTGTCACCCTGCTGTTGAACCGCCTGCTCGGGCCGAAGCCGGTCCCCTCGGAGATGAAGCTCGAGCCCTTCGAATGCGGCGCCACGACCGTGGATCCGCTGAACGTCAAGGCCGTCCCGATCAAGTACTACGCCGTCGCGATCGTGTTCATCCTCTTCGACCTCGAGACGGTCTTTCTCTACATCTGGGCGCTCGGCGCGCAGCCGCTGACCGGTTTCATGGTGGGCACCTTCGCCTTCTTCATCTTCCTGCTGTTGCTCATCCTGTTCTACGTGTACAGGTCCAGGCTCCTCGAAGGCGTCACGGAGTGACGATGGATTCGAGGCCGATTCCTTCCGGACGCAGCGCGGCCTTCGAGTACATCTCGACGAGGAAGGACGAGCTCGTCGGCTGGGCGCGCAAGTTCTCGCTCTTCCCCTATCCGTTCGTCACGGCGTGCTGCGCCATGGAATTCATGGCGGTGAGCGCCACCCCCTACGACACCGATCGGTTCGGGGCCGCGCTGCCGAGGTTCTCACCGCGCCAGTCCGACCTGCTGATGGTGGTCGGCACCATCACGCACAAGCAGGCGCCCGTCCTGAGGAAGGTGTACGAGCAGATGTGCGAGCCGAAGTGGGTCATGGCCTTCGGCGCCTGCGCCGTGAGCGGCGGGTTCTACCAGAACTACGCGACGCTGCAGGGCATCGACCAGATCATCCCGGTGGACATCTACATCCCGGGCTGCCCGCCCCGCCCGGAGACGGTGATCGACGGCATCATGAAGCTCCAGGACCGGATCGCCCGCTCGAAACACGTGATTCTCACGAAGGACTTCTGAGGATGGCGCCAGAGCTGCTCCAGCGGGTGCGGGATGCCGTGGCGCCTCTCGTGGAGCGCTTCGACCTCTCGCACGGGATGCCGGTCCTCACGGTGGCGCCCGGGCGGCTCCTGGAAACGGTGCGCAGGCTGAAGGAAGACCTGCGGTTCGACCTGTTCCTCGACGTGACCGCGGTGGACTGGCCGGGCGAGGAGCAGCGCTTCGAAGTGGTCTACCACTTCTACTCCACGCAGCACCGCGTGCGCTTGCGCGTGAAGACGCGCGTTGCGGAGGGCGAGCCGCTCGTCGACTCCCTGGTCCCGCTCTACGGGTCGGCCGGCTACACGGAGCGTGAGTGCCACGACATGTTCGGGATCGGCTTCCGCGGCAACCCCGATCTGCGCCCGGTCCTGCTGTACGAAGGCTTCGTGGGCCATCCCCTGCGCAAGGACTACCCCAAGGACCGCGAGCAGCCTCTCGTGCCCACCAGGACCCGCGAGGGCCAACTGTGAGCGCGCAGCTGCCGAGCCCCGTGCGACCGGCCTTCGAGAGCGGGTCTCGCGAGGGCGCGCTCATCGTCAACATCGGGCCCTCGCACCCCGCCACTCACGGCACCGTCCAGATCATCGCGGAGCTGGACGGGGAGAAGGTGGTGCGCGCCGACGTGCACTGCGGTTACCTGCACCGGGGCTTCGAAAAGGAGTGCGAGTGCCACACGTGGCACAACGTGATTCCCTACGTCGACCGCCTGAACTACTCCTCGCCGCTGCTCAACGAATTCGCCTACTGCGAGGCGGTGGAGACGCTGCTCGGGATCGAGATCACGCCCCGCTGCCGCTATCTGCGCACACTGCTCGCGGAATACTCCCGCATCGCCGACCACCTCACGTGTGTGGCGGCCCTGCTGATGGAGATGGGGGCGATGACGGCCTTCCTGTACCTCGTCACCCTCCGGGACTTCATCTACGAGCACACGGCCGCGCTCACGGGGGCGCGGGTTACGCACACCTACGGCCGGATCGGGGGCCTTGCGCGCGACCTGCCGGACGGTTGGCTCGAGCGTCTGGAGGAGATCCTCGACGAGTACGAGGTGTACGTCGGGCGGATCCACGGGCTGATGGACCGCAACCGGATCTTCATCGACCGGACGCGGGACGTAGGTGTGCTGTCCCCTGAGGAGGCGATCCACTGGGGCTTCACCGGCCCCGTGCTGCGCTCGACTGGACTCGCGCGCGACCTGCGCAAGGACACGCCATATCTCGCCTACGGAGAGCTCGACTTCGAGGTGCCGGTCGGGATCAAGGGCGACAACTACGACCGGTACTACGTGCGCATGCGGGAGA
>CALMKJ010000208.1 GCA_937867305.1 uncultured Ectothiorhodospiraceae bacterium
AGGGTGTTCGCGACGGCCAGGGGCAGCCGCTGCCAGACCTTGATCGCCAGGGCGTACTTCGGGTTGTGGGGGTTCAGTTGGGGCAGCGGCACGCCGGGCCTGAGCCAGTAGTGCCAGTAGAGCGGCCGCTCCTCGGCGCCCCACTGGCGCTTGAAGCGGTAGGTGCCGCCCTCGCGGGTGGACCGGCCGAAGTCGAAGGCGGCGAAGCCCTTCTCGACCGCCCCCTCCAGCGCCGACCAGTAGAGCAACATGTTCACGCCGATGGGGTTGTGGCGGCGCAGCGAGGAGGCCCAGGGGATCTCGAGGGTGTTGCCGTTGGCGAGGAGGAAACCGGCCGCGGCCGGCTCGCCCTTCACCCGCACAACCACCACCTCGACCGCGTCGGGGAGGGTCCCGGCGATGGCCTGGAAGAACTCGATCGGGTAGACCGGCGTGCCGAGGTCCCGCATGTTCTCGGCGAAGACGCGGTAGAAGTCCGGCAGCAGGCCCGCCCCACCCCGCTCCACCGTGGCACCCTCCCTCTGGGGCCGCTTCACCTGGGCGCGGAGCTTGCCGCCGAGCGCCTTCCAGAGCTCCTCGGCGCTGCCGGGCAGGGCCCGCAGCATCGTCACCTTGTCGGTGCGCACGGGCCAGTCGCCCTCGAGCGGCGCCGTGTGGCGCAGCTCCAGGTGCGAGACCCCGAGGAGGTCCGCGATCCGGCAGGCCTCGTCCAGCAGCTCGGCGGCGATCACCGGGGTGTCGGCGACGACGCCCCCGTAATTCACGTAGGGGACCGAGACCAGGTAGTCGCCGAAGAGCCGGCTCCGCAGGCGCACGAGCGGCAGCACGCCCCGCACCTCCCCGGCGGAGTCCTCCGCGTAGAGGTGGTAGGTCTCGTGCCCGAAGAGGTCCCGGACCAGCCCCGCCCAGGCCGCGCGGTGGTAGACGGTCGCCGCCGGGTGACGGGCGACGAAGGCGTCCCAGCGCGACTCCTCGCCGGGCGCGAGGGCGCGGACCTGTACGGGGGGAGAGAGCAGCTCGGCTACGGCGGCGTGCATGCCTTAGGAAACCGCAAAGACGCAGAGACGCTGGGGATGAACGGAATCGCCCTGATCTAATCTTCTTTGCGCCTCTGCGCCTCCGCGGTGAATTCCCGCTGCAGGGGATTCACCAGCGCCGGCGTGGAGGCCAGGAGGTCGGTCAGGACCGCCCGCGCGTTCTCGGGCTTGCCGTTGTGGTCCGCGGCGAGCGCGACCAGGGCGTAGCCGCTGCGGTCACCGGTGAGACGCGCCCAGGCGCCGAGGAGCTTGGCGACCTCGGGGCTCGCGGTGCGCCGCCCGGCGATGTCGTACCACTGCCAGACGAGGCGCTGAGTCCGGCCCGAGGTGTAGCCGATCTCCTCGACGCTCGTCGGGCCCTGGCCGGGGAGGGACACGGACACCCGGCGGGGAGAGGCCAGGGCCTTCCAGTCCTTCGGGTCGAGCAGGGTGTTCCCCCAACCCACGAGTTCCTCACCCTGACGCTCGCGGAGATAGAGCACCGCGTAGGCCTGCACGGCCCTGCCCTCCCCCTGGTAGACCCGGTGCAGGCGTTGGGCCGAGCCGGCGAAGGTGGGAGACCACGCCTCGGCGGGGGCAGTGGGCCCGGTCCAGGGCGCGGCCGCCACGGGCAGAGCGACCTCCACCCCTCCGGCACGGGCCTCCGATTCCGAGACCAGGCCCGCAGCGAGTGGGCCGGATGCAGCCACGATGGCAACCGCAACGCCTGCCAGAACGAACAGGAGCGGAGATGTCGATCCCCCGCCATCGGAGCCGGGGCGATGGGGTTGCCCACCCGCGGACAGACTGCCTCGCGAGTCGGTGAGTGCTGCCAACCCCCCGGGGGTCGCAACGCGATTCGGCTCGTCCGCGTCCTCGCGCCAGAAGGAGCCGACCCAGAACAGGAGCAGCATCACGAGCCCGAAGAAGAACCAGCCATAGATGATGTGGTCCACACCCGTCGCAATGCGCATGTCGCTCAGGTGGCCGAGCATCACGATGCCGTAGGCCCGCACCCAGTTGGCGAGGATGGGGGCAGCGATGGCGAGTCCGATGAACAGCGCCCGCCGCCAGAAGGAACGGTAGGTCAGATACGCGTAGAGCGCGCCGAGCGCCACCGAGGCAATCAGATAACGGATCCCGCTGCAGGCTTCGGCCACTTCCCAGTTTCCGCTCGGGATGGTGATGTAACGCCCTTCCGAGTAGACCGGGATGCCGGTGAGTTGGAGCGCCCACACCGTGAACTTCGCGGTGTGGTCCATGAGAGGCTCGGTGAGCGCCTCTCCGACCGGAACCGAGAAGAAAAGGTACGCGAGCGGGAACGCCAGCGCCCAGGCGACGCGCCCGCCGAGCACCACCCAGACCGCGAGCGGGGCCATCGCGACGAACGCGAACTGGCGGGCCGCCTGCACCCCCACGAGCTCCGAGACCAGCCACGCGAAAGCAGCCGCGGCAACCAGCGCCAGCGCACCCCATGCCGGACGTGGAACGATACGGGCGAGCCCGGCCCGGCGGGTCCACGCCATGTAGAGGACGATGGGCGCGATGACGAAGCCGTGGGCGTAGGTTTCGAGGGTGTGCCACGTGTGGGCCATCGACCGCCCCGTGTCCCAGAACAGCCACACCAGGGCGGCGAGCGTCCCGGCAAGCACCGCGAGCGCGAGGGGCCAGCCCTTCGCAATGGCGGGGGCCGGGGCGGTCCCCGTGCCGGTGGCAGTCGGGGTGCCGGTGGCGGTGGCCGCTGCCGGCTCCCGGGCGGACTCGAGGATCTCGTCCACGCGGGCAGGCGACAACGTGCCCGCAGGAGGCTCGGCGGTCGGTTCGTTCATGAGGGGGCGGAGGGGCTCGGCGGGGAGTGCGCTCATGGGGTTTGTCACCGCGGAGGCGCAGAGACGCGGAGTGATGAAACCGTTACTTCGCTGCGCCTTCGCGCCTCTGCGGTTGATCCAGAAAAACCTCGTCCATCCGGCCCCAGGAGAAGTCCCTGAGGAGCCGGCGCAGGCGCCCTTCCATGCGCCCGAGGTTGGTGTAGTGCCGGAAGCGCGTCTTCCAGCTCACCCCCCGCTGGCGCGGCTGGTCGGGGTCGATCTCCCAGGGGTGGCAGTAGAAGACGCCGGGCTGGCCGTCCCCACGGTTCACGCGGCGTAACGCCCAGCGGTAGACGGCGTACGGCAGCAGGCGGAAGTAGCCGCCGCCGCCCGTGGGGAGGTTCTGCCCCAGGACGCGCGTGGTGGTGATGGGGACCTCGAGCAGGCGCTCGTCCCGCGGGTAGAACGGGAAGCGCGGGGCCTCGGGCATGCCGTAGAGGTCGTGGTGCACCGGGTAGATGCTGGAGCTGTAGCGGTACCCCGCGTCGGCGAGCACGTCGAGCGCCCAGAGGTTGCCGGCGCCGATGGAGAAGCTCGCGGCCCGGAAGCCCACGACCGGCTGACCGCTCGTGTCCTGCAGGAGCTTGCGGGTGCCGGAGACGTCCGAGTGGAACTGCTCCCGGCTCTGCTGGGTGGCGCGGATGTGCCCCCAGCCGTGGCTCGCGACCTCGTGGCCGGACTCCGCGATGCGTCGCACGAGCCGCGGGTGGCGCTGGGCGATCCAGCCGAGCACGAAGAAGGTGGCGCGGGTGTCGTGCTCGGCGAAGAGGGCCAGCAGGCGCTCGGTGTTGCGCTCGACGCGGTGCGGGATGCGGTCCCAGTCCGCGCGGGCGATGTGCCCCTCGAACGCGGAGACCTGGAAGTAGTCCTCCACGTCCACCGTGAGGGCGTTGGTGATGCCGTCGGTCATGGGCAAGTGAACCGCCGCGGGGCAGTGCCCAATTTCAACAATCTCTGCGCCTCTGCGTCTCTGCGGTTCAACGGCTACGCGCCGCCGCCCTTGCCCCCGACCTGCGCGGCGAGGATCGCGCGACGCAACTGCGTCAGTTCCTTGTCGAAGGCCTCCTTCATGGCCTTCATCTCCCCTTCCACTTCCTGCACCCGGTCCTGGGCGGTCCCGCCGTGCCCGGGCAGCCCGACGAGCTTGCCGGACTCCGGGGCAGGGGCGTACCCCGACCCGGCAGGGCCCGGCGCGGGGCCGGCGTTGAAGCGGTTCGACCAGGGGTCGAAGGCCGGGGCGTTGCTGATCTCGGCGCCCGAGAAGCCGCCCTGCTCCTCCGTGATGTCGCGGGTGACGACCTCGACCACGTCCCGGGTGATGTGGTGCAACTCCTCCAGCGAGGCGTGGAGGAAGAGCCGGTCGCAGAGGGTGTTGACCCGGCGCGGCACGCCGCCGCTGAACTCGTGGATCTCCGCGTAGGCCTCGTCGTCGATGACCGGGTCGTTCTCCCAGCCCACGAGCTTCAGGCGGTGCTCGATGTAGGACTTGGTCTCCTCGGGGTCGAGCGGCTGGAGGTGGTAGGCGGCGATGACGCGCTGGCGCAGCTGCTCGAAGCTCGGCGAGCGCATGATGGTGCGGAATTCCTTCTGCCCGAGCAGGAAGCTCTGGACGAGCATCCGGCCGCCCAGCTGGAAGTTCGAGAGCATGCGCAGCTCTTCGATGGCCCGGGGCGGCAGGTTCTGGGATTCGTCCACCACCAGCAGCACGCGCTTCTTCTCCTGGTGGCAGGCGCGGAAGAAGCCCTCCAGGCTCTTCAGCAGCCCCGCCTTGCTCACCCCCTCGAAGGGCAGCCCGAAGGAGGACGCCACCAGGCGCAGGAGGTCGTCCTCCTGGATCTGGGTGGAGACGATCTGGGCGGCCACCACCCGCTCCTGCTGGATGGAGCGGAAGAGCGCCTGGGCCAGCGTGGTCTTGCCGGTGCCCACGTCGCCGGTGATGACGACGAAGCCCTCGCCCTGGCGCACGCCGTAGAGCAGGTAGGCGAGCGCGCGCTTGTGGCTCGCGCTCTTGAAGAAGAAGCGCGGGTCCGGGCTCAGCTGGAAGGGCCGGCCGCGGAGCTTGTAAAAGGTGTCGTACATGGAGAAGGCCCGTGCGTGGGTCGACCGGGCTCTATGCTAGCCCATTCTGGTCCGGGGAGCGGACCGGCTGCCGGTGTCAGAAGGCGACGGTGACGCCGGCGGTGATTCGGTTTTCCTTGTAGTCCTCGCCCGCCTGGTCGGAGTGGTTCTGGGTGTGGCGGAGGTCCAAGATGCCGTAGACGTCCTCGCTGAACCGATGGCGGAGCCCCGCGCCCACGAACCAGAGGGTCTCTTCGTCGTCGTCCTCGAGCTCGGTGTACTGCACCGTGCCGAACAGGTTGCCGCTGGTCTCCCGGGAGAGCTGGTGGCTCACGCCGAGCCGGCTGCCGTAGACGGTCTCGTTCTCCCAGGTGCCGGACTCGGCCTCGCGGCGGTCCCGGTAGAGGTTGAGAGAGGTGGTGGTGCGCCGGCCCTGGAGCGCCACCCCCGCGTCGAAGCGCTTGTTCAGGATGGTGTCGCTCGTGGGCGACGGGATGTCGATGGGCACGAGCAGCGGGTCTTGGGTGAGGGGGTCGACGATGGGGTTGCCGAACGGGTCGGTCAGGGTCACCAGCTGGCGCTCGCGGAGCAGGTCGCGGCTCGTGGTCACGTCCTCCGAGTAGCGCGCGGTCCAGGCCGTGCGCCGGGTCTGGTGGCGGAGATCGAGGTTCCAGAAGTGGCCGAAGTAGCGGTCGCCGCCACCGAGGGTCAGCTGGCTCTTCTCCCGCGGGCGCCAGGTGCCGCCCGTCTCCCACGACCACCCCTTGCCGTCGCCGTTGCCCTGGCTTCGGTCGTAGTCGTTGTCGTCGTAGCCCGCGCCCACGTAGACGTCGAAGAGCCGGTGCAGGGGATAGGTGATCCGCCCGTGGGTGCGCCGGAAGTTCGGGTCCTCGACCCCGCTCTCGTCGTAGTCCACCTTGCGGTCGCTGTGGTGGAGCGACCAGCCGAACGTGGAGAAGCGGCGCCCGCTCTCGAGCCCCGCCTCGAAGGCGTGGGAGTTGCTGTTGCTGCCGTAGCCCGCGTAGCGGTCGTAGTAGGGGCTCGAGGCGTAACGGTCCTCGATCCGGTCCTGGTTGGTGTAGATGACCCGATCGAAGCTGTAGCGCAGGAGGCCGTCGGCGTAGCCCCCGAAGTGCTGGCGCCAGGTCGGGCTCGCGCCGAAGAAGTAGCTCTGGGTCAGGTCACCGGAGATCCCGTCCCCCGCGTAGCGCCCCGTGGGGCTCGCGTTCACCCGGGTCGCGCCGGCCCGCAGGTCCAGGAACAGGTGGTCCTCGAGGAGCTCCAGCGCCGAGTTGGCGGCGAGCCGGTGGTTGACCCGGGTTTCCGCCTCGTCCGTGTACCACAGGAACTGGGGCGCGTAGTCGAGGTCGAGCTTGACCCGTGCGCCCGCGCCGTGCACGGAGAGCGCGGGGCTCACCTGGAAGACCAGCGAGGCGTTCCGGTCCCCCGAGGGCTCGAGGTCGATGTTGTCGCTGAGGGTGACCAGCGCCGAGACGCTCTTGTCGACCCGCCAGCCGTCGCCCGCGCCGCCCTCCTGGGCGGGGGCGGAGACCGCCAGGACGAGGCCCGCGAGCAGCCCCCAGCCCCTACCGCGCATCGGCCTGGGCCTGCTTGTCGGAGCCATAGCCATAGCGGTAGCCGTAGCGGTACCCGTACCGGTAGCCGTAGCCCGTGCCGTAGCCGAACCGCGACCACCAGGGCTCCCGGGCCTTGTTCAGCATGACGCCCGCGACGGGGAGGCCCTTCAGGAGGCGCAGCGACTCCTTGACCGCGCTCTGGGCGGTGCGCTCGGCCTCCACCACCAGCACGATCTGGCCCACGACCCGCGCGAGCACCGTGGCACCCGAGGCGGCCAGGAGCGGCGGGGAGTCGAAGAGCACGATGCGGTCCGCGTAGCGCTGCGAGAGGTCGTCGGCGAGCCGGTGCATCGACTCGCTCGCGAGGAGCTCCGTGGACTGGGGGTGGGGCTTGCCGGCGGGGAGCACGACGAGCTTGGGGATGTCGGTGCGCACCAGCACGTCGCCCGCGTCGGCCACCTCGCCCGTCATCAACTCGGTGAGGCCCGGCTCCCCGGAGAGGCCGAGCAGCTCGGTGAGGCTGCCGCGGATCACGTCCCCGTCCACCAGCAGCACGGTGCGGTCGAGCTCCGAGGCCATGCTCATGGCGAGCGACAGCGTGACGAAGGTCTTGCCCTCGCCCGGCAGGGAGCTCGTGACCATCACCAGGTTGCGCCGGGGCGCGGGGCTCGGTGTGTCGCCGAACGCGTTGACCAGGAGTGGGCGCTTGATGAGCCGGCACTCCTCGGCCAGCTGGCCGGTGGTGTCGGCGGGGGTGAGGATGCCGGCGCTCTGCAGGCGCGCCAGGTCGAGGGTGACCTCGCGCGAGCGGCGGGGCGCCTCCACCGTGGGCGGCAGCTCGATGGAGCGCACGGCGGCCGAGGCCGCGGCCCGGGCGGCGTAGGTGGCCTCACGCTCGAGCTCGGCCTCCACGGCCTCGATGGGCGGGGGCTCGCGGACCGGGGGCGGAGTCACCGCGGCGGCCCGCGGGCGGGTGTCGCCGGGGTTCAGCTTGTCGACCGCCTTCTCGATGATGCTCATAGTCCCGTGGCCCTCAAACCTTGTAGGCATTCACCGCAGAGGCGCAGAGCCGCAGAGATTCGTCATCACAAATTTTCTCTGCGCCTCTGTGTCTCTGCGGTTCATCGGCGTCTCTGCGGTTCATCCGTCCTGGCGGCCGGCTCAACGCAGGTGCGCGAGGATGGACACGATGCGCTCCTCGGACATCAGCACCGCCCCGAACGCGAGCAGGAGCCCGACGAAGCCGCCGAGGAAGAGCAGGATGCGCATGCGGTGCTGGCGCTCCTCCTCCGCGGTGGAGACCCGGGTGACGGAGCCGAGCACCGGAAGCTCGGTGAGCCCCCGGAAGCCGTCGCGGCCGTAGATGGCGGGGCGGATCATGCCGATGAGCCACGCGAGGCCACCGCCGCCGCCGAGCCCGAGAGCGAGCACCACGCCGAGGAGCACCGGCCGGTTGGGGCTCGTGGGCTTCAGGGGCACCCGCGGCGGGTCGACCACGTTGAACTGGACGTCTTCCGCGGTCTTGGAGGCCTGGTCGGACATGGCGAGCGACTCGCGGCGCTTGACCAGCTCATGGTAGTTCTGCTGCTGGACGTCGTAGTCGCGGTTCAGGCGCGCGAGCTCCGCCTCGACCTGGGGCACGGTGTTCACCAGGCGGGCGAGCTCGGTCTCGCGCTTGCGGTACTCCTCGACCCGGGCCTTCAGGGCCGCCACCTCGGCGTCGGCCGCACCGAGCGCGATCTTCAGCTGCTGGTAGACGGGGTTCTCGTTCACCCGGTACTCGCCGGTCGCGGGGTTGACGGGCCGCAGGCGGGCCACCTCGACCTCGCGCTCCTTGCGCAGGTCCGCGAGCAGGCGCCGGGTGGAGGTGACGTCCGGGTGGCGCTCGGTGTAGGAGAGGAGCAGCTGGTCGAGCTTCTCCTCCAGGATCTTGATGCGCCCGTCGAGGGGGGTGGAGACCTCGACCGCCTGGGCGGTCGGCGGGCCGAGCCCGAAGGTCGGCTCGTCGCCCTCGATCTGACGGCGCAGGGACTCGGCGCGGCGCTCGGTCTCCTGCAGCTGCAGCTCGGCCTCGCGGATCTGCGCCCGCACCGCCTCGCGCCGCTCGTAGTAGCCCGAGCCGTCCGAGGGCATCAGGCCCATGTTGGCCTGCCGGAACTCCTTGACCCGGTTCTCGGCGGCCACCAGCCGGGCCTCGTACTCCTTGATCTGCTGGTCGATGAACTCCCGTGTCTTGGTGGTGTCCTTGCGGCTCATGCCGAGCGAGCGCTCCACCATGAGGTTCAGCAGGGCCTCGACCACCCGGGTCGCGAGCTGCGGGTCGGCGTTCTCGTAGGCGATCTCGAAGATGTTGTCGCGCTGGGTGCCGCCGACCTTGACGGTCTTCGCCAACCCCTCGACCACCGCCTCCATCTCCTCGGGCGTCTTGGTCTTGAGGTCCATGTCCGCGGTGCGCGCCACCGACTCGAGGTTGGGGCGGGTGAGGAGCGTGCGGCGCACCATCAGGATGGCCTCCTGGCGGGCGCTGGTCTCCACCGCGAGCCCCCGGAGCACCGGGCGCAGGAGCGAGGAGGTGTCCAGGAAGACCTTGGCGCTGACCTCGTACTTGTTCGGCATCAGCAGGACCGCCACCCACCCCACCAGGCAGATGACGGCCGCCGCGGCGAGCCCGGCCCAGCGGTAACGCCAGGCGGTGCGCAGATAGGTTTCCAGCTGGGCAAGTAGTTCGTGCATGTCAGTCCGCCGTGGGTCGGCCCTCGGTCAGGGCCCTGCGGGGCTCCGTGGCCAGGGCCCGGGACCTAGAACCAGGACTCCGGAATGAGCAGCACGTCGCCGGGCTGCACGGGGAGATTGGCCTCGATGTCGCCGTCACGCACCAGGTCGTCCAGGCGCACGACGGTCTTCAGCCACTTGCCGTCCGCCGGGCGGGAGAGCACGGCCTTGTTGCCGTCGGCGAACTCGGTGAGGCCGCCCACCGCGATCATCACGTCGAGGAGCGTCATGCCCGTGCGGTATGGCAGGGCCTGGGGCTCGGTCGCCTCGCCCACCACCCGGACCTGCTCGCTGTAGAGCCCGACGAAACCGCCGGGCATGACGGTGACGAGCGGCTCCTTGATGTACTGGGAGAGCACCTGCTCCACCTCGCGGGCGAGCTGGGTGGGGGTCTTGCCCGCGGCCACCAGGTCCTCCACCAGCGGGGTGGAGAACTTGCCGTCGGGGCGCACGATGATCGCACCCGGGGAGACCTCGGGGTTGCGCCAGACGAAGATGTTGAGGGAGTCGCCCGGGCCGATCTTGTACTCGTAGGCCTGGGGCTCCTCGCGGAAGGCGGGGTCCACCGGGACCGTCTCGCAGCCCGCCAGCACCAGCCCCGCCAGCGCGGCCAGCCAGTACCGCCCCCGATGCAATGCATGTGTTCTCGTCATGTGGTCGTTCCTCGCTCGGAGCTCTTCCCGCTACCGCAAATCGTACTTCTTGACCAGGTCGTACAGGGTCGGCCGACTGACACCAAGTATATCAGCCGCTTGGGAAACATTCCCGTTGTAGAGTGCCAAGGCCCGCTCGATGGCCCTGCGCTCGGCCTCCTCGCGCACCTGCCGCAGGTTGAGGGGCATCGACTCGTCCGGGACCACGAGCTCCAGGTCCTCCGCGGCGATGCGGTTGTTTTCGGCCATGATGACCGCGCGCTTGACCCGATTCTCGAGCTCCCGCGCGTTGCCGGGCCAGGGGTAGGCCTCGATGGCGGCGAGCGCGTCCTCGGTGAAGCCCCGCAGCGAGCGGCCGTGCTCGCGACCGAAGAGGTCGAGGAAGTGCCGGGCCAGGAGCACCGAGTCGCCGGTGCGCTCGCGCAGGGGCGGGATGCGCAGGCTGATCTCGCTGAGCCGGTAGTAGAGGTCCTCGCGGAAACGCCCCTCCTCGATGAGCTGCCCCAGGTCCTGGTGGGTGGCACCGATGACCCGGACGTCGACGGCGATCTCCTCGCGCCCGCCGACCCGCTCGATCACCCGCTCCTGGAGGAAGCGCAGGAGCTTCGCCTGCAGCGACATGGGCAGGTCGCCGATCTCGTCGAGGAACAGCGTGCCCTTGTGGGCGTACTCGATCTTGCCGAGGGTCTGCTTGGCCGCGCCGGTGAAGGCCCCCTTCTCGTAGCCGAAGAGCTCGCTCTCCAGCAGCGTCTCGGGGATGGCGGCGCAGTTGATGGCGACGAAGCGCTGCTCGGCCCGGGGCGAGAGCCCGTGGAGCGCACGGGCGAGGAGCTCCTTGCCGGTGCCGCTCTCGCCGAGGAGGAGCACGGTGGCGCTGGTCGGGGCGACCTTCTCCACCATCCGGCAGACCCGGGTCATCTCGCCGCTCGCGGCGATGATGCCGGCCAGCGGTGAGGGGCGCTCCTTGCGGGCGAGACGCCGGTTCTCGTCCTCCAGCTCGAAGAGGTTGTAGGCGCGGTCGACGATGAGCCCCAGCACCTCGGGGTCCACCGGCTTCTGGTAGAAGTCGTAGGCGCCGCGGCCCACCGCGCGGACCGCGTTCTCCCGGTCGTCGTTGCCGGTGACCACGATGACCTTCGTGTGGGGCGCGGCAGAGAGGATCTGGTCGAGTGCCTCGAGCCCCTCGGTGGCGTTGGCCGGGTCCGGCGGGAGCCCCAGGTCGAGGGTGACCACGGGGGGCTCGTGCCGGCGCACCAGGTTCACCGCGCTCTCGCGGTCCTCCGCGACCAGCACCTCGTAGCCCTCGAAGTACCATCGGAGCTGGCTCTGCAGGCCGAGGTCGTCCTCGACGATGAGGAGGGTCCGGCGCTCCGGGGCGCTGCGGGCCACGCTCTGGCGGGTCGGCTCGGGGGGCGGCACGGCGGCTGGCTTGCGGTTGGCGGCTGGCATCGGTCGTCCTCAGGCGGGGCTCGCGGCCGGCAGCCGCTCGTCCTCGCGGTTCAGCGGAAAGCGCAGGCGGAAGGTCGTCCCCTCGCCGGGGGCGCTGCGCACGTCGATGGTACCCCCGTGGGCACGGACGAACTCGCGGGCCTCGTAGGCCCCGACGCCCATCCCCGCGTTGCCCTTGGTGGTGTCGAATGGCTTGAACAGGCGCTCGCGGACGAACTCGGCGTCCATCCCGACGCCGTCGTCCTCGACCTCGATCACCGCGGCGTCCGCCTCGCGGACGAGCCGCAGCGTCACGTGGCCCCCCTTGCCGGTAGCCTCCTGGGCGTTCTGCACCAGGTGGCCCAGCACGGCGGCCAGGCGGTCGCGATCGGCGAGGACGCGCAGGGCCTCGGCGCGGACTTCCACCCGGGGCACGGGCGCGGCGCCGGAGCGCACCTTCGCGACCTCGGCGAGCACCTCGGCGACGTCCACGGACTGGGCCGGCTTCCACTGCAGGCGGTTCCTGCGCAGTTGCTCCAGCATGCGGTTCATCTTGGCGACCGCGTTGTCCACGGTGCGGATCGCGTCCTCGACGAAGGCCGGGTTCTGCAGGTGGCGCTTCGAGTTGGAGACCACGAGGGAGAGCTGGGCCACCAGGTTCTTCAGGTCATGGACCACGAAGGCCGAGACGCGGTTGAAGGTCTCGAACTGGCGGGCATCGGCGAGCTGCTCGGTGGCCCGCATGAGTGCGAGGTAGCTCGCGACCTGGCGGCCGACGGTCTTCAGGAGGTCGGTGTCCTCCCAGTTGAAGGTGAAGTGGGCCCGGGACTCGCTCAGCACGATGAAGCCGAGGAGCGAGGGACCCTGCAGGAGCGGCACCACCAGCCACGCGCGGGGCATCCCGGCGAGCCACTCGGGGACCACGAGGCCGGCGTAGAGCTCGGGCTCGCGGGCGCATTCGGTGAGGTCCACGACGAGCTCGCGGGTCTCGAGGAAGCGGGCGAGCGAGCCGCTCGCGGGCTCGCGCACGTCGCCCGGGTCCGGGAGGTGGTTGCGGGCGACGGGACGGAAGGTCTCCGTCTCGTCGCGCAGCCACAGGATCCCGCCGGTCGACTCGACGATGGCGGCGACCGCCTGGATGGCGTTCTCGCGCAGCTCCTGCCCGGTGCGGGCCCCGGCGAGGGTGTGGATGAGGCGCAGCCACTCCTCGCGGTAGTCGTACTTGTATTCGAAGAAGTGCCGGTTGAGGAAGAGCTTCAGACGTGCCCGGGCCGCGCCGGAGAAGAGCAGGAGCGCGAGGAGCACCGCCGCCCCGAAGAGGAACACCGCCTGGAGGGTGGTGCCCCACTCGCCGCCGTGGGCCCGGATGTAGTAGCCGGCCGCGGCCATGATCAGGAGGTAGGCGCCCGCCCCCACCAGCGTCGCCGAGTGGAAGACGATGGTCTTGGAGGCGAAGATCGAAACCGACCACTGGGCGTTGCGCTTGACCGCGACGGCGAGCAGCGGAACGACGAGGGCGTAGATGGCGCCCCGGGCGGTCCAGATCGCGGGGTCTACCCGGTGGAAGAGGAGCGCGTCGGCGTAGAGGTAGAAGTCGTAGGCGAAGATCCCGCCGAGTCCCAGGCAGAGGAATTTGATCGCCCAGCGCCGGTCGACCGGGGTGTTGCGGTAGAGCTGCTCCACGAGCAGCAGCCCGCCGACCGGGAGCAGCACGTGGCCGGCGAGGAGCAGGTTCTCGAGGGCGTGCTCCGGGAGGCCGAGGGTCCCGGGGAGGCCGAGGACCCGCAGGAGGGGCTCGGCCAGGGTCGCGAGAAGCGTGAGCGCCCCGAGGCCGTAGAGGCCGAGGGCGAGCCGCGGGAGGCCCCGCGTGGGCGCGCCCGCGCCCCGGTAGCCGAGGAGCCGGGTGAGGAAGGCGAGCCAGGCGACGGTGCGCAGGGTCTCGAGCGCCTGCGCCCCGGGACCGGGCTCTGCGCCGAAGAAGGCCTGCGCGGCGAGGAGCAGGAGCCACGCGGTGGTCAGGCCGGAGGCCGCGAGGAGGAGCCCGCCCTCGACCCGGCCACGCCAGCCGATGGCGAGCAGCGCCGTGAGCGCTAGGAACAGCCCGGCACCGAGCCCGTAGGAGAGGAGGGATACGAGGTCCACGCCGACTACCGGGCCCCCTGCCCGGAGAGGATCACCTGCACCGTCTGGAACAGGATCGCCAGGTCCAGGAACATGCTGTAGTTCTTGATGTAATAGAGGTCGTACTGCAGCTTTTCCTTCGCGTCCCGCTCGGACGAGCCGTAGGGGTAGCGCACCTGGGCCCAGCCGGTGATGCCGGGGTCGACCCGGTGGCGGAGCGAGTAGTAGGGGATCTTGTGCTGCAGGTCGTTCACGAACTCCGGGCGCTCGGGGCGGGGACCGACGAAGCTCATGTCACCCTGGAGCACGTTCCAGAGCTGGGGCAGCTCGTCGACGCGCACCTTGCGGATGAAGCCGCCCACGCGCGTCACCCGGGGATCGTTCCGCGTGGCCCACTGGGCGCCGTGACGCTCGGCGTCGGTGCGCATGCTGCGGAACTTGATGACCTTGAACAGCTGCCCCTTGCGCCCCACCCGGTCCTGCCGGTAGAAGACCGGCGCCCGCCAGCCCTCCTCCAGCTTGATGGCGAGCGCCGTCCCGAGAAACACCGGGAGCGTGACGAGCAGCATGCCGAGGCTCGCCAGCAGGTCGAAGACGCGCTTGCCGGTGTTGCGCAGCACCGCGTGGCTGAACCCGTCCAGGAACACGATGTGCACCGGCTGCAGCACGTCGAGGGGGATGGTCCCGGTCTGGCGCTCGAAGAAGGTGAGGAGGTCGATCACCCGGATCCCGCTCATCTTGCACTCGATGAGGTCGTCGATCGGGAAGTTGCTGCGCCGGTCGTCCAGCGCGATGACGATCTCGGAGCACCGGTGGCGCTCGGCGAGCTCGAGCAGGGTGGTTTCCACCTTGAGGAGCTTGCTGCGAGGGACGACGTCCTGCTCGAGGCGGGTGTGGACGTAGCCCACGATGGTGAGTCCGCGGCGGTCGGAGTGCCGGCGCAGGCGCTGCTCCACCAGGTTGGCCTGGGGCCCGGCGCCGAGCACGAGGATGCGGCGCTTGAGCACCTCGTGGTCGACGATCGCGTAGTAGACGAGGCGCGTCGCGACGACGGCGACCGCGGCGATGGTGAGCGAGGCGGCGAACGCGAGCCCGCCGATGTAGAGCCTTGGGAAGGTGTAGAACAACAGCCCGAGCAGGAGTCCGCCCGCGAGGAAGCTCGCCGCCAGCCGGATGGCGATGCCCTGGGCCCCGTCGCGCAGGCCGATCTCGTAGAGGCCGGCCGCGCTCATGGTGGACAGGAAGATGGCCGGAAAGAGCAGCGCCCGCGGCAACAGGGGGTCGAGGACCGCATTGCCGGTGGGGAACCCCTGGTGGACGAGGACCCAGACCCCGGCGTAGACGGCGAGCGTGAGCAGGAGCCCCTCGACCGCCCCCAGGAGGAGCATGGGGGTGGGGACGTAGTGTCGGAAGATGCGGACCGTCATGGGCTCGTAAGGGGGCCTGGGGGCCGGGTCGCGGCCCTGGGGAGTGGGCAGCGCGGCAGGCAAGCCGCCGCGCGGGCGGACCTCGCGCCGGAGGCGCGGGGCCGGAAATCAGGGGGTTGTATCGGCTCGAGCGACAGGAAAGTTGGCGCGCCCGGAGAGATTCGAACTCCCGACCACCTGGTTCGTAGCCAGGTACTCTATCCAGCTGAGCTACGGGCGCACGTCAGCGAACCGGAAGCTTCGCCCGGCACCCCCTTCACTGTCAAGAAAAGGGGTGGCGGAGAGAGAGGGATTCGAACCCTCGATGGAGCTTTTAACCCCATACTCCCTTAGCAGGGGAGCGCCTTCGACCGACTCGGCCATCTCTCCGCAGTTGACGGTCGCTAGGATAACGAATGCCCCGGGGCCAGGGAAGGCCGGCGGGTCATTCGGCCGCCTCATCGGCCGGCTGGGCCTTCTCCTGCTGGATGCGCTCGTAGATCTCCTCGCGGTGGACCGACACGTCCTTCGGGGCGTTCACCCCGATCCGCACCTGGTTGCCTTTGACCCCCAGGACCGTCACGGTCACCGCGTCCCCGATCATCAGCGTTTCGCCCACGCGCCGCGTCAAGATAAGCATGCTTCCCTCTCCTTAGATTGTGGCCGCGGGCAGCCGTCCCGTCCGGAGACTCGCCGCTGCGGCCTGTTCCATCCGACCACGCCCGCCCTCGGTGCGCATCCGCCCGAGGCAACAGGCGCAGCACTCCAACGCTGAGACCACGCCCTGCCGGCGTGGTTCGGGCACGCTACCGCCAGGTCGCCCATCGGGGTGACCGTGCCAATACGCCCTTAGCGGCGCCCGAGTTCCACCCTTGACCCCCTGCAGGCGTTGCGGCCCGACTCTTGCTAAAGGCCTCCTCAGGCCGCCGCGTCCAGCCCGAACTCGCTGTGCAGAGTCCGCACCGCGAGCTCGAGGTATTTCTCGTCGATCACCACCGAGACCTTGATCTCGGAGGTGGAGATCATCTCGATGTTGATCCCCTCCCGGGCCAGCGCCCCGAACATGCGGCTGGCGATACCGGCGTGGGAGCGCATGCCGACCCCGACCAGGGAGACCTTGACGATCTGCTTGTCGCCGAGGACGTCTCGGGCGCCGAGTTCCGCCGCGGTCTTCTGCAGCACCTTGAGGGCCTGCTCGTAGTCGTTGCGGTGCACCGTGAAGGTGAAGTCGGTGAGTCCGTCCGTGCCCACGTTCTGGACGATCATGTCGACCTCGATGTTGGCCCTGCCGATGGGGGCCAGGATCTCGAAGGCCACGCCCGGCCGGTCGGGCACGCCGCGCAGGGTCAGCTTGGCCTCGTCGCGGCTGAAGGCGATACCCGAAATCAGCGCGTGCTCCATGACTTCCTCCTCGGAGGTGATCAGGGTCCCCTCGCCCGCCTCGAACGAGGACAGGACCCGCAGGCGGACACCGTACTTGTGGGCGAACTCGACCGAGCGGATCTGCAGGACCTTGGCCCCGAGGCTCGCCATCTCGAGCATCTCCTCGAAGGTGACGCGGTCGAGGCGGCGGGCACGGGGGACGATCCGCGGGTCGGTCGTGTAGACCCCGTCGACGTCGGTGTAGATCTGGCACTCGTCGGCCTTCAGGGCGGCGGCGAGCGCCACGGCGGTGGTATCGGAGCCGCCGCGGCCCAGGGTGGTGATGTTACCCTCCGCGTCCACGCCCTGGAACCCGGCCACCACCACGACCCGCCCCTCGTCCAGATCCTTCAGGATCTTGCGGTGGTCGATCTCGAGGATGCGGGCCTTGGTGAAGGCGCTGTCGGTCAGGATGTGGACCTGGCCGCCGGTGTAGGAGCGCGCGGGGCAGCCGCGGCTCTCGAGCGCCATCGAGAGCAGCGCGATGGTCACCTGCTCGCCGGTCGAGAGCAGCACGTCGAGTTCGCGGGGGCTCGGCACCGGGTCGATGGCGCGGGCGAGGTCGATGAGGCGGTTGGTCTCCCCGCTCATCGCCGAGACCACCACGACCACCCGGTGCCCCTCGCCCCGCACCGCCATCACCTTCTCCGCAACCGCCCGGATGCGGTCGAGGCTGCCGACGGAGGTACCACCGTACTTCTGGACGATCAGAGACATGGGAGCGTCTTTCCTTGGGGTGTTGCTTGTGGATGGAACCGCAGAGGCGCAGAGACGCAGAGAACGATCAAATCCTCTGTGTCTCTGCGCCTCTGCGGTTTCCCCTTCAGCCGCCGAGCTGCTGCCGCACCCACCCGGGCACGGCCTGGAGCGCGGCCTCGAGCCGGCTCGGGTCGGTGCCCCCGGCCTGGGCCAGGTCGGGGCGCCCTCCCCCCTTGCCGCCCACCTGCTCGGCCACGAAGTTGACCAGCGGGCCGGCCTGCACGCGCCGGGTCGCATCGGGGCTGACGCCCGCCACCAGCCGGACCTTGCCGTCCTCGACCGCGGCCAGCACCACGGCGGCCGTGCCGAGCTTGCCCTTCAACTGGTCCACCATGTCCCGCAGGACCTTCGCGTCGGCCTGCTCGAGCCTCGCGGCGAGCACCCGCACACCGGCGACGTCCACCGCCCGGGCGGTGAGCTCCCCCCCCTGGGCCGAGGCGAGCTTCGCCATCAGGCGCTCGACCTCCTTCTCCAGCTCGCGGCTGCGCGCCAGGACCTGACCGACCCGCCCCTCGACGCCCTCGGCGTCGGACTTGACCAGCCCCGCGACCCGCGCGAGCCGCGACTCCAGGCCCTCGACGTACTCCAGGGCGTTCATCCCGGTCAGCGCCTCGATGCGACGGATGCCGGCGGCGATGCCGGTCTCGGAGAGGACCTTGAAGAGGCCGATGTCGCCCGCCCGGTGCACGTGGGTACCGCCGCAGAGCTCGGTGGAGAAGTCACCGAGGGTGAGCACCCGCACCTCCTCGCCGTACTTCTCGCCGAACAGGGCCATGGCGCCCGCCTCGAGGGCGGCCTTGATGGGCATGAGCAGGGTCTCGGCCCCGGTGTTCGCCAGGACCTGCTCGTTCACCAGACGCTCGATCTCCCGCAGCTGGTCCTCGCGCACGGGCTCGAAGTGCGAGAAGTCGAAGCGCAGGCGCCCGGGCTCCACCAGGGAGCCCTTCTGGGAGACGTGGTCCCCGAGCACCCGGCGCAGGGCGGCGTGCAGGAGGTGGGTCGCGGAGTGGTTGCGGGCGGTCGCGGCGCGGGCGGCGCCGTCGACCTCCGCCTTCACCTGCTGGCCGACCCGCACGACGCCCTCGGCGAGGGTGCCCGCGTGGAGGTGGGCCGTCCCTTCCTTCTGGGTGTCGGTGACCGTGAAGCGCCCGCCCGCCCACTCGAGGACGCCGCGGTCGCCCACCTGGCCCCCGGACTCCCCGTAGAAGGGGGTGCGGTCCAACACCACCACGCCGGACTGGCCGGCGCTGAGGGAGTCCACCCGCTCGCCGGCGGCGTAGAGGTCCACGACCGTGCCCTCGTCGGAGAGGCGCTCGTAGCCCGTGAAGACCGTCTCGACGGTGGTGCCGAGGCCCTCGCCCCAGTGGCCCTCGAAGCGGCTCGCCGCGCGGGCGCGCTCGCGCTGGGCCTCCATCGCCTGCTCGAACCCGGCCATGTCCACGCCGAGGCCGCGCTCCCGGGCCCAGTCGGCGGTGAGGTCCACCGGGAAGCCGAAGGTGTCGTAGAGCCGGAACACCGTCTCCCCGGGGATGACCCGCCCGGCGAGGCCGGCCACGTCGTGCTCGAGCACGCGCAGGCCCTGCTCGAGGGTCTCGGCGAAGCGCTCCTCCTCCTGGCGCAGGACCCGCTCCACCACCTCCTGGCGGCGCGGGAGCTCGGGGTAGGCCCCACCCATGACCTCCGAGAGGGGCTGGACCAGGCGGTGGAAGAAGGTGTCGCGCAGCCCCAGCCGGTGCCCGTGGCGGATCGCGCGGCGGATGATCCGGCGCAGCACGTAGCCGCGGCCCTCGTTGGAGGGGACCACGCCGTCCGCGACCAGGAAGGCGGAGGAACGGATGTGGTCGGCGATGACCCGCAGGCTCTTGTCCGCAGGCTCCACGGCCCCCCCTGCCTCGCCGACGAGGCCGGCCGCAGCCGCGATGAGGGGCACGAAGAGGTCGGTGTCGTAGTTGTTGTGCACGCCCTGCATCACGGCGGCAAGGCGCTCGAGGCCCATGCCGGTGTCCACCGAGGGCTTCGGGAGCGGGACGAGCTCCCCGCCGGGCTGGCGGTCGAACTGCATGAAGACGAGGTTCCAGATCTCGATGTAGCGGTCACCGTCGGCCTCGGGGCTCCCGGGAGGGCCACCCGCGATCCCGGGCCCGTGGTCGTAGAAGATCTCCGAGCACGGCCCGCAGGGGCCCGTGTCGCCCATCTGCCAGAAGTTGTCGGCCGGCCCGCAGCGCGAGAAGCGGTCCGGGTCGGCCCCGATCTCCTTCAGCCAGATGTCCGCGGCCTCGTCGTCCTCTTCGAAGACCGTGACCCACAGGCGCCCGGCCGGGATCTCCAGCTCCCGGGTGAGGAACTCCCAGGCGAAGCGGATGGCGTCGCGCTTGAAGTAGTCGCCGAAGCTGAAGTTGCCGAGCATCTCGAAGAAGGTGTGGTGCCGGGCGGTGTAGCCCACGTTCTCGAGGTCGTTGTGCTTGCCGCCCGCGCGCACGCACCGCTGGCTCGAGGTGGCACGCTTGTAGGGCCGCTCCTCCAGGCCGAGGAACACCTCCTTGAACTGGTTCATCCCCGCGTTGGAGAAGAGCAGCGTGGGGTCGTTGCCGGGGATGAGGGAGCTGGAGGGCACCACCTCGTGACCGTGGCGGCGGAAGTACTCCAGGAACGCGGCGCGAAGGGCGGAGCTGCTGTACATCGTCGTAAGAGTCCTCGGGCTTGGCTATTGCACCGCAGAGGCGCGGAGGCGCCGACATTTTCCCGCCTTATCGTCTCCGTGTCTCTGGGTCTCTGGGGTCGTGCGAGGCTCTGCGGTGATGCCCCCCGGCGTCAGGGGCCCCGCAGGGCCGCCCGCACGAGCTCGCTCGGGAAACCGCGGTATTCGAGGAAGCGGGCCTGGCGCGCCCGGTCGCGCAGACCGGCAGGGAGCGCCCCGAAGCGCTTGGCGCGCACCGCCTCCAGGCGCTCGGGCCACTCCCCGGCGAGGGGCGCGAGCGCCTCCTCGAT
Source organism: uncultured Ectothiorhodospiraceae bacterium (assembly GCA_937867305.1). GTDB lineage: Bacteria > Pseudomonadota > Gammaproteobacteria > JAABTG01 > JAABTG01 > JAGNLM01. Next base: position 20,069 of record CALMKJ010000208.1, read on the forward strand.
GACCCCGTCGGCGAGGCCGCGCTGGCGGAGGTCCCGCTCGATGGCGAGAGGGCCCCAACCGCGGTCGACGCGGCTGCGCGCGTAAGACTCGGCGAAGCGCCGGTCGCTCGCAAGCCCGCCCTGCGCAAGGGCACCCACCACCTCCCCCGCGAGCGCGGGGTCGACACCCTTCGCCGCCAGCCGCCGGGCGAGCTCCTCCACGCCGTATTCGCGGCGCGCCAGGAGCGCGAGGGCCTTGCCGCGGGCCCTCGCCGGGTCGGTGAGGTCCTTCGTCCTCACGCCGCCGCCGGGGTCATCGAGCTCCTTCGGCCTCACGCCGCCGGTTCGGGCTCCGGGGCCTCGACGGACTCGGCGGCCGTTGCGGGGATCAGGCGCGCGCGCAGGGCGGTCTCGATCTCCCCGGCGGTCTCGGGATGCCCCCGCAAGTACTCGCGGGCGTTGTCCTTGCCCTGGCCGATGCGGTTGCCCTTGTAGCTGAACCACGCGCCGGACTTGTCCACCAGGTTCTCGCGCACGCCGAGGTCGATGAGCTCCCCGAGGCGCGAGATCCCCTCCCCGTAGAGGATGTCGAACTCGGCCTGCTTGAACGGCGGCGCGACCTTGTTCTTCACCACCTTGACGCGGGTCTCGCTGCCGATGACCTCATCGCCCTTCTTGATGGAGCCGATGCGGCGGATGTCGAGGCGCACGGAGGCATAGAACTTCAGCGCGTTGCCGCCGGTGGTGGTCTCGGGGTTGCCGAACATCACGCCGATCTTCATGCGGATCTGGTTGATGAAGATGACGAGCGTGTTCGAGCGCTTGATGTTCGCGGTGAGCTTGCGCAGGGCCTGGGACATCAGCCGCGCCTGGAGACCCACGTGCGCGTCGCCCATCTCGCCTTCGATCTCGGCCTTCGGCGTGAGCGCGGCGACGGAGTCGACCACCACGACGTCGACCGCGCCGGAGCGCACCAGCATGTCGGCGATCTCGAGCGCCTGCTCGCCGGTGTCGGGCTGCGAGACCAGCATGTTGTCGACGTCCACGCCGAGCTTTTCCGCGTAGACGGGGTCGAGCGCGTGCTCCGCGTCGATGAACGCCGCGGTGCCCCCCTTCTTCTGCGCCTCCGCGATCACCTGCAGGGTGAGCGTGGTCTTGCCCGAGGACTCGGGTCCGAAGATCTCGACGATGCGCCCCCGCGGCAGGCCGCCGATCCCGAGCGCGATGTCCAGACCGAGCGACCCGGTCGACACGACGTCCACGTCGCGCACGGCCTTGGTGTCGCCCATGCGCATGATCGCGCCCTTGCCGAACTGCTTCTCGATCTGGCCGAGAGCCGCGCTCAACGCCCGTTTCTTGTTTTCGTCCATCGGGATTCCCTCTGCTTGCACGTCCCCTGTGACTCGGGCCTCGGGGAACGGTCCCGTCGGCCTCCCTGCCCGCTTCGCCGCCGGAGCGGCACGCTGC
>CALMKJ010000209.1 GCA_937867305.1 uncultured Ectothiorhodospiraceae bacterium
ACCCCGAGTCGATCCTGCAGGACCGGCGGGTGCGCGAGGTCTATCTCGGCGAGGATTTCAAGCTGTGACCGGTGGTTCATGTGGTCTCGTTTATGCAAGGCAAACATTGGGCTAGACTTGCCGCTAAAGGGGGTACCTAACCACCCGACGCCGCAGTGGCCATGAAGCAGTCCCTCCAGCTCCGTCTCGGTCAGCACCTGACCATGACCCCCCAGCTGCAGCAGGCGATCCGCCTCCTGCAGCTCTCCACCCTCGAGCTGCAGGCGGAGGTGGAGCAGGTACTCGAGTCGAACCTGATGCTGGAGCGGGCCGAGGACGAGGGCGAGTCCGGGGCCGACGCGGGGGCGAGCCCGGCCGAGGCCTCCGCGGGCGCCGCCGAGGCGGCGGGTCCTGCCGAGCGGGGGGAGGCGTCCGCCGAGGAACCGGACGACGACGGCCTCGCCCAGGAGCCGGACCTCACCATGGAGGGCGGGGACATCCCCGAGGAGCTGCCGGTCGACAGCGCCTGGGAGGACGTCTACGACGGCACCGCGGGCCACACGGGGTCCGCCGACGGCGAGGCGGTCGAGTTCGACCAGCTGCGCGGGCGCGAAGTCACCCTGCGCGACCACCTCCAGTGGCAGCTGCTCCTCACCCCACTCTCCGAGACCGACCGGGCCGTCGCCACCGCCATCATCGACGCCATCGACGAGGACGGCTACCTGCGGGCGAGCCTGGAGGAGATCCGCGACAGCATGGGCGGCGAGCCGCCCGTGGGGCTCGATGAGGTGGAAGCGGTGCTCCACCGCGTGCAGGCCTTCGACCCGCCGGGGATCGCCGCGCGGGACCTGCGCGAGTGCCTGCTCATCCAGCTGCGCCAGCTCGACCCCAGGACCTGCTGGCGGGCCGAGGCGATCGACCTCGTGAGCGACCACCTGGGGCTCCTGGCGGGCCGGGACTTCGCCCAGCTCTCCCGGCGCATGCGCCTGGACCGCGCCGCGCTGCAGGAGGTGCTGCGCCTGGTGCAGGGACTGAGCCCCCGCCCGGGCGGCAAGCTGCCCGCGAGCGAGCCGGAGTTCATCGTCCCCGACGTGTTCGTGCGCAAGCACAAAGGCACCTGGCTCGTGGAGCTCAACGCCGACGCCCTGCCGCGCTTGCGCATCAATCCCTACTATGCGAGCCTCGTGCGCAGGGCCGACACGAGCGCGGACAACACCACGTTGAAGGCCCACCTGCAGGAGGCCCGCTGGTTCATGAAGAGCCTGCAGAGCCGGAGCGAGACCCTGCTCCGGGTAGCCTCGACCATCGTAGAGCGCCAGCGTGGATTCCTCGAGCACGGGGACGAGGCGATGAAGCCCATGGTCCTCCACGACGTCGCCGAGGTCCTGGGCATGCACGAGTCGACCATCTCCCGCGTGACGACGCGCAAGTACATGCACACGCCGCGGGGGATCTTCGAGCTAAAGTACTTCTTCTCCAGCCACCTGCCGACCGACAGCGGCAGCGGGTGCTCGTCCACGGCCATCCGGGCCCTGATCCGGCGGCTCGTGGCGGCGGAGAATCCTCAGAAGCCTTTGAGCGACAACCGGATCGCCTCGCTGCTCTCGAAGGAGGGTATCCAGGTGGCCCGCAGGACCGTCGCCAAATACCGGGAGGGGATGGCCATCCCTCCCTCGAGTGAACGCAAGCGGCTGGCCTAGAAGGGCCAGAAAGGAGTGCGTCTATGCAGATCACGGTGAGTGGACACCACGTGGAGGTGACTTCGTCGCTGCGCGAGTACGTCGAGAGCAAGCTGCAGCGCCTGGAGCGGCACTTCGATCACCTCACGACCGTCCACGTCGTCCTGAGCGTCGAGAAGCTCCTCCAGAAGGCCGAGGCCACGCTGCACCTGGCGGGGGCGAACCTCTTCGCCGACGCGATCGAGGAGGACATGTACGCGGCCATCGACGCGCTCGCCGACAAGCTCGACCGGCAGGTCAAGCGCCACAAGGAGCGCAAGACCGAGCATCGCGCCACCCCCGGCGCGAAGGCCCCGGAAGCCTGAGTCTCGGACGCCGGCGGGCCGTTCGGCCCGCCGGCCTCTCTCCATGTCCCATCGGGTCTCGGATATCCTCACCGCGGACCGGACGGCCTGCGAGGTCGAGGTCGCGAGCAAGAAGCGCGCGCTCGAGAAGGTCTCCGAGCTGATCGCGTCCGCCGACCCCGCGCTCAGCGCAGGCCCGGTGTTCGATTGCCTCCTCGCCCGGGAGCGCCTGGGCAGCACGGGGCTCGGCCACGGCGTCGGCCTTCCCCACGGGCGGCTCAAGCAGCTCACCCAGCCGATCGGCGCCTTCGTGCGGCTCGTCTCCGGCGTGGACTACGACGCCGTCGACCGGGAGCCGGTGGACCTGCTCTTCGGGCTGCTCCTGCCCGATGGCGCGCCGGAGACCAATCTCGAGCTGCTCGCCTCGCTGGCGGAGCTCTTCGACGACTCCGGGCTGAGGGAGCGGCTGCGGGCGACCGACCGCTGCCAGGCCCTCTTCGAGCTCATCACGCGCGCGAAGGACGGGGACTAGGCGTGTCGGCCCCCGTCGTCACGGTCCCCGGTGTGCTGGTCGAGGTCCTGGGCGAGGGGGTCCTGCTGACCGGGGCCTCCGGAGTCGGCAAGAGCGAGCTGGCCCTCGAGCTCGTCAGCCGGGGGGCGCGGCTCGTCGTCGACGACGCCCCGGAGTTCCGGCGGTTGGAGGACTCGTCCCTCGAGGGCTCCTGTCCCGAGGAGGGGCTCGGGGACTTCCTGGCCCACCGCGAGCTGGGGATCCTGAACGTGCGGGAGCTGCTGGGAGCGGGGGCTGTCCGCTCCCGGGGCCGGCTGGAGCTGATCGTGGAGCTGCGCCGCCCACCGGCGAGCGGCATCGTCGACGAGGGTCCCTGCCTCGGACTCTGTTACGAGACCCGGGAGGTGCTCGGCGTCCCGGTCCCGGCGGTGCGGCTGTGGTCGCGCGCCGGGCGCAATCTCGCGGTCCTCGTGGAGATGCTGGTGCGCAGTCACCGGCTGCGCAGGGCCGGCTACGACGCCTATGCCGATTTCACGCGGCGCCAGGAGGCGCTGATGGCCGGGCGCGCAGGGGAGGGCTGAGGGGTGCGCCTCGTGGTGGTGAGCGGTCTGTCCGGCGCCGGCAAGAGCGTCGCCCTGCACGCGCTCGAGGACCTCGGCTACTACTGCATCGACAACCTGCCCGCCGACCTGCTGCCCGCCTTCGCCGCGCAGATGGCGAGCCCCGAGAGGCCGGTCTACGAGAACGCCGCGGTGGGCATCGACGCCCGCAACCCCTCGCGGTCGCTGGAGCGGCTGCCCGGCATCCTGAGCGAGCTGCGCGCGAAGGGGATGGAGTGCCAGCTGCTCTTCTTCGATGCCGAGGAACCCATCCTCATCAAGCGCTACAGCGAGACGCGCCGGCGCCACCCGTTGACGAGCGGCGAGGTCTCGCTGGCGGAGGCGATCGGCCGGGAGCGTGAGCTGCTGGAGCCGCTCGCCAGCTCGGCCGACCTGCGCATCGACACCAGCCTCACGAGCCTGCACCAGCTGCGCGACATCATCCGCCTGCGCCTGGCGAGCAGCCCGCCGGGGACGCTGTCGGTGCTGTTCGTTTCGTTCGGGTTCAAGCACGGCGTGCCGCGGGACGCGGACTTCGTCTTCGACCTGCGCTGCCTGCCCAACCCGCACTGGGAGCCGCACCTGCGCCCGTTCACGGGGCGCGACGCGCCGGTCGTCGAATACCTCTCCCGGGACGCCATGGTGGCGGAGATGGAGGCCTCCATCGCGTCCTTCCTGGAGACCTGGATCCCGCGCTTCCAGGCCGAGAGCCGGCCCTATCTCACGGTGGCGCTGGGCTGTACGGGCGGCCAGCACCGCTCCGTGTACATGGCCGAGAGGCTTGCCGCGCGGTTCCGCCAGGACGCCCGCTGGTCCGTCATCCTCCGCCACCGGGAGCTCTCCTGACGCCCCCGTGGTGAGCACCGCGGGGGCCCGGGGCGGAACCCCTATTTCCCCTCGGCCTTCATCTTCTCCAGTCGTTCCCGGGCGAGACGGCCCTGGGGGGTGGCGGGGTAGCGGGTTGCCACCTCTTCCAGGGCCTTCCTGGCGCGCTCGGTCTCACCCGTCTCCGCGTAGATGAGTCCCATCTTCAGCTTCGCGTGGCTTACCTTGGCGCTGTCGGGGTAGGTCTGGACGAGCTTGTTGAACTCCGTCATCGCCGGCTGGAACTGGCGATTCACGTAGTAGCTCTCGCCGAGCCAGTACTGGGCGTTGTCCGAGTAGGGCCCGGAGGGGTAGGTCTTGAGAAAGGTGCCGAAGGCCTTGGTTGCCTGGTCGTACCGGCCTTCCTTGAGCAGGCCGAAGGCCTGCTGGTACTGGCTCTGCTCCTTCAGGGGGTCGGCCCCGGCGGCCGCGGCTGCGGGGGCTGCCGGCGCCGGCGCCGGCCCTGCAGAGGCTGCCGGCCCCGCGGAGGCTGTGGGCCCCGCGGAGGCTGTGGGCCCTGCGGCGGTTCCCGCGGCGGCCCCGGGGGAAGACGCCTGAGCCCCCGCGCCCCCGCTTGCGGCCCCCGCCGCGGCAGCGGAGGCCGGGGTCGCCGGTGTGGCGGAGACCGCGCCCCCTTCCATCCGCTTCAGGCGGCGGTCGAGGTCGAGGAAGAGCTCCTTCTGGCGGCGGGAGAGGTCGGATACGGCGCCGGAGTGGTCCTCGACCTCCCCTCGCAGTTCGCGCACCTCACGGGTGAGCCGGTCGAGCCGGTCCAGGATGTCCACCAGGGTGTTGCTATCCAGCTGGCGCTCCAGGCGCCCGAGGCGGTCCTCGACCGACATGCGGCCCTGGGCCCGCGCGAGGCCGGGGGCCAGGGCGGCCAGCACCGCAGCGGACAGGGCCAGCAGCGGCCCGTAGCGGGTTCCGCGAGCCATCGTCAGCGCGACCCGTAGACGATCTCGACCCGCCGGTTCAGCGACCAGGCCGACTCGTCGCCGCCGTCGGCGGCGGGCTTCTCTTCGCCGAAGCTCACCGCGCGCAGCTGGTTGCCCCCGGCGCCGTAGGCGGTCATGAGCCGGCGCACCGCCTGGGCCCTGCGCTCGCCGAGACCGAGGTTGTACTCGCGCGAGCCGCGCTCGTCGGTGTTCCCTTCCAGGGTCGCGGCGGCGCGCTTCTCGGCGAGGTAAGCGGCGTGGGCCTCCAGCGTTGCGCGGTACTCGTCGCGCACCTCGTCACTGTCGTAGTCGAAGTAGATGACCCGCTTGGACAGCGGGCTGGTCGGGTCGTCGACCGACTTGCCGCGCCAGCTCCCCGCGAGCCCGGAGGCCCCGGCGACACCGCCGACACCGCCGATTCCGCGAACGCGGCCCCCGGCGTCGTCCAGGCCGGAGGTCGAGACCGACGACCCCGCCGCCCGGTCTTCCACCGCGATGCCTTCGTCGTCCTGGGTGCCCACGGTCTGGCACGCGGCCAGGGGGAGGAACAGGGAGGCGACCAGCAACGGCTTCCAGAATCTCTCAGACATGGGGTTCTCCTGCAGGATGTGGGTTTCAGTCGAGGAAAGGGGACCAGGCGGGCTCGCGCACGGTGCCGGAGGTGACGCTGAGACGCTGGCGCACACGGCCGTCCACCGACACGGCCTCGAGCGTTCCGCCGCGTCCGCCGCTGGCGTAGAGCACCATCGAGCCGTTCGGCGAGAAGCTCGGCGACTCGTCGAGCCGGGTTTCGGTGAGCACACGCATCGCCCCGGTGTCGAGGTCCAGCAGGCCGATGCGGTAGCTCCCGCGCGCGCCGTGGATCATGGCGACCCGCTTGCCGTCGGGCGAATGGACCGCGCGTGCGTTGTAGTCGCCCTCGAAGGTGACTCGCCGGGCGGCCCCGCCCCCGCTCGCGACCCGGTAGATCTGGGGCTTGCCGCCCCGGTCGGAGGTGAAGACGAGCGAGCTGCCGTCCGGGGCCCAGTTCGGCTCGGTGTCGATGGCCGGGTTGTCGGTCAGGCGCAGGAGCTGGCGGGTGGCGATGTCGAGGACGTAGACGTCCGGGTTGCCGTCGCGCGAGAGCGTGAGGGCGAGGCGCGTCCCGTCGGGCGACCAGGCCGGGGCGCTGTTGATGCCTTCGAAGGCGGCGACGCGCTCGCGCCGCCCGCTCGCCAGGTCCTGGATGTAGACGGCCGAGCCGCCGTCCTCGAAGGAGACGTAGGCGAGCCGGCGCCCGTTCGGGGACCAGGCCGGGGACAGGATGGGCTGCCCCGACTCGAGGACGGTGTTGGGGTTGGCCCCGTCGCTGTCGGCAACCTCGAGCGAGTAGCGCCGGTTGCCCGTCGCCCCGCGGGACTCGGTGACGTAGGCGACGCGGGTGGCGAAGGCGCCCCGCTCTCCCGTCAGCTTCTCGTAGATCAGGTCCGCCACCTTGTGGGCAGCGCGGCGCAGGGTGTCGTTGCGCGCCGGTATGGCGTACCCGGAGAGCTGCTGTCCCTTGAACACGTCGAGGAGATGGAACTCGACGCTGTACGCACCGCCCTCGGGCCGCACCCGGCCGATCACCAGGTTCTCGGTGCCGAGCTTGCGCCAGTCGCCGAAGTCCACCTGGCTCGCCTCCGCGGGGCGCGCCGGCAGGTCGCGCTCCG
>CALMKJ010000210.1 GCA_937867305.1 uncultured Ectothiorhodospiraceae bacterium
GCGGGCCTCTCGGACGTGGAGTTCCGCAAGGTCCTCGGCAAGGAGAAGGGACGGCTTTCGAAGCGACTAAACCGCCTCGGCGTAGCCGTCGTCGAAGTACCCGCCGGCGCCGAGGAGGCGATCGCCAAGCGGCTCGCCCGCCACGAGCATATGAAGTTCGCGGAAGTCGACCTCGCCATCGCCCCCGACCTGCTGCCCAACGACCAGTACTACGGTAATGCCTGGCATCTGCCCAAGATCCAGGCAGACCTCGCTTGGGAGAGGAGCCTTGGTGATGGCGTGACAGTGGCAGTCCTCGACACAGGCGTCGACGCAAACCACTTGGACCTCGGGGCCAATCTGCTCCCGGGTTGGAACTCTGTCTCCGGATCAAGCGACGCGTCGGCGGTCTCGGACATCAACAACCACGGGACCTGGGTCTCCGGTGTGGTCGCCGCACTCAGCAACAACAGCCTCGGCGTGGCCTCGGTTGCCTGGAACGCGAAGGTGCTGCCGGTGCGGGTGACCAACACCACCGACGGCGTTGCCTACACCAGCGACATCGCGAACGGCCTGACCTGGGCCGCCGATCACGGCGCCAAGGTGGCCAACATCAGCTACGGCGTGAGCGGCAGCGCGACCGTCTCCAGCGCCGCCCAGTACTTCCGCAGCAAGGGCGGCGTGGTGTGCGTGTCGGCGGGCAACAGCGGCGCCGACCCCGGCTACGCCAAGAACGAAACCGTCATCTCGGTTTCGGCCACCAATAGCAGCGACACCCGCACCAGCTGGTCGAGCTACGGCAGCTACGTGGACTTCGCGGCCCCCGGTGAGGGCATTCAGACCACCGCCCGAGGCGGCGGCTACTCCTCGGTGTCGGGCACCTCCTTCTCGAGCCCGATGACCGCCGGCCTGGTGGCCCTGATGATGGCCGCGAATCCGAAGCTCACCCCGACCGATATTGAGGCCATCCTGCAGAACACCGCCGACGACCTCGGCACCCCGGGCTGGGATGCGTACTACGGCTTCGGTCGCATCAACGCGGCGGAGGCGGTGAAGCTGGCGGCCAACAGCACCCCGAGCGATACCGAGGCGCCCAAGGCGACCGTGACCTCGCCAGGGGCGGGCAGCACCGTCTCCGGCCTCGTGGCGGTGGACGTCTCCGGCAGTGACAACTACGGGGTCATCAAGGTCGAGCTCTACGCCAACGGCAAGCTGGTGGGCACGGAGATGACCTCCTCCTATAAGTTCAGTTGGGACAGCACCGGCACCGCGAACGGCAGCGCCACACTCTCGGCGAAGGCCTATGACACCGCGGGTAACGTCGGCACCTCGCCCAGCGTCACGGTGACGGTCTCCAACGGTAGCGGCGACACCGTTGCCCCGCAGGTCACCATTACGAGCCCCTCCGATGGCGCCACGGTGGGCGGCACGGTGAGCCTGGCCGCCTCGGCAACGGACAACGACAAGGTCTCGATGGTGAGCCTCTACGTCGACGGCAAGCTGATGTGCTCTGGCGCTCCGAGCGTCTCCTGCAGCTGGAACACCCGCAAAGCCTCGTCCGGCGGCCACACGGTCAGCGCAACCGCCAAGGACGCAGCGGAGAACTCGGCGACCACTTCGGTCAGCGTCTCGGTGGGTAGTACGACCACCAAGACCGTGCGTAGGAAGTAGCAAAGCGCCAGCGATACCGGCGCCTCAAGCGCTGGGCGTTACCCGACCGACCCCGCCCAGGGACACCTGCGGCGGGGTCTTTCATCCCTCCCACTATCGTCGGCTATTGGTCCGCTTCGGAGGAAGCCGAGTGACCGGATCTGGCCGGTTGCGCTCGTTGGCGCCCGGGAACCCTGATCCGGGTGTTCCCGCTGGACGCTGTCGGGAAATCTGACAACTGCCTGGCGGCGCTGGGGGGGCGGGCGGTGCTCGTCCGCGGGGCTGGCGGTCGGTTATGCGTCGGAAAGCGGACGCTGCGGCCGAGGCTGAGCCGGCGGCGCCGAGCCCACTGCCGCCGCACGAGAGCCCCCCGCCGCGGTGCACCGGCGCCCCGCCCGGTATCTCGGCAGGCGATCCTGCTCGCGCGCATCTACGAAGCCTTTCCCCTCGTCTGCCCGGTCTGTCGGACCGAGATGCGCCGGGTCGCGTTCATCGCCGACAGCGCCTCGATCACCCGGACCCTGGAGCGCCTCGGCGAGCCGGCCCGCGCCCCCGGCCGGTGTCGCCCGCGCGAGGACCCCCGGGGTGGGAGGAGATGCTCGACCAGACCCCCGTCTTCGACCCGACCGCCCGAGTGCCCGTGCCCGAGTACGAGTTTGACCAACCGATCAGTTGGTAGGGGAGGGGAGCCAAGCCCACGGGGGTTGCGGAGGTCGCACCGCGGCAACCCGCGCGCGCCCTCCAGGTCCCGCTCGTCTCCAGGACGCCTGCTGCCGGTCTCTGGGTGCCTCTATCCCGGGTCTGCGCTTCCCCACGCGCTCAGCTGACCGCCTCCGCGCGCTCGCTCACCTGCGACGGGAGCCCCTTTGCCGATTTGCCGATTCACCGCCCCGATCAGTCGTCGCTGAGGACCGTTGGATCGCTTATCGTTTGATCCTGCCTTCATGGCTCAAGATGCACAAACCGTTGACTTGGCTCATGGGAGAGCAGAAGTGGCGCGGTGTCTGCTCCGGCTCTACTGCGCGAACGGTCGCTGGCCGAGAGGATGAGCATGGCGAAGATCGTGAAGTGTAGGGACTGCGGCAAGGACGTGAGCGTGGCTGCCAAGGCGTGCCCGCACTGCGGGGCGACGACGCCGGCACGTAGGAGGAATCCCGCCGTCATATTGTTTTGGGGCGTAGTGGGGTTGCTGGCGCTCATCTGGCTGGGCGCGAGACAGGAACCGCCCCGCCAAGCGCCTGGAGCCCCGCAGATCGGCACCCTCACCGGAGAAGCCCCATCTGGGCGAATCAGCACGGCTAACGCCCCACCCGGCGACCCGATTCTACCGGCCGGCGTTTCACCCCCCAGCCCCAATGCCCAGGTCCCCGGCGGCACGGGGAACGAGTGGGACAGGAAACTCCAGGGCCTGGACGAGCAAGGGCGCAGGAAAGCATTCACCGCGGTAATGCACGACTTCGACAACTGCGGCGAGGTGACGCGAACGTTCAGGCAGGGCTACTCGGAAGCCGACCAGACCGCCATCTGGAATGTCACCTGCAAGCGAGGCGAATCCTACGGTGTGAGCATCAAGCCCGACAGCAGCACCAATGTTTTGGAGTGCTCGATGATGCGGGCCCTCCTCGGGACCGACTGCTTCAGGAAACTGGATGACCCGTCCCAGTCCGGGAAAGGTCTCCTGACATCTCCCCCCGTGACCGTGCCCGAGGCCAACCGTGCGGCCGCCAAGGTGACCGACAAGCAACTTCGGACGATGAACGAGCAAAAGCGGCGCGAGACGTTTGGGTTGATGCTCGTCTGCGATGTGACCAAGACGTTCCGCCAGGCCTACTCGGAAAAGAGCAAGACTGCGATCTGGAATGTTGCTTGCTCTGACGGCGCCTCATGGGTAGTAACGATCAATCCGGACCCGACCAAGAACAGGGTGATGCCATGCTCGGTGATGAAGGACACCCAGGGGGTGGACTGCTTCAAAAAGCTCCCGGCGCGATGAACACGAGGTCACTCGTGTGTGCAACGCGATCCCGCCCCATCAGCCTCTATGGACCGTCTCCTTCTGGCCGACAGCTTCCGGTAGCAGCCGGCGCCCCTGATCGCGGGGACCCGGCTCCGCCCTGTCGGTGAGCTTTACATCTGCCTGGCGGGGCTCCGCCCTGACTGGCTCCGGTTGACCGGCGGCTATCCGCCACCTTCCTGCCCTTCGGGAGCCCACTCGCCCCGGGCGACTGCACACCCGACGGTATGCGGTGAGGGCGAGCCCGGTGGCTGTCGGGCGGTCCCGACCGTAGTCGCATCCCCAGTGTCGAGCGACAGCCTACCCTCGAGTTAAGGCGACACCCAGATTTACGAGGGGTG
>CALMKJ010000211.1 GCA_937867305.1 uncultured Ectothiorhodospiraceae bacterium
AGGCCTCCTGCGCCGCCTCGAGCGTGAGGGGCCGCCCGTCGCCCCGGTCCCCGAGCGCCAGGAACAGCCCATTCGCGACGAAGTTGTTCGAGTACTCCAGCATCGAGGCAATCAGCGTCCCCAGGTCGCGGCCGCTGCGATACCGGTGAAAGGCCCGCGCGCCCCGCGGCAGGGCCCCGTCCCGGTGGTCCTCGCCCACCACGACGCCCGCGGCGCGCAGCTTCGCCGCGAGGAGCTCCGCGAAGTAGCGGGCCGCGGCCTCCCCGTCCCGCAGGTTGACGCGGTGCTTCCCGGGCGGCAACTCCCGGCCGAGCTCGGCCGCGAGCGCCGTCAGGGGCGTCTGCTCCTCGGCGCTCTGCACCCCGCCCCTCGTGCGCAGGACGTGCAGCGTGTTGAAGTTCACCGCGAGCGCCGAGAGGGGTGCGTCATAGGGGTTGTCGCTCGCGGAGCGGCCAGGGATGTCGAGGCCGGCCGCGTAGCGCGTGCTGTCCGTGCCGATCCCGGCCACGCGGTCCAGACCCCGGGCCTTCACCTCAAGGGCCAGCCGGTCCAGGTCCTCCGAGACCAGGAAGGGGTCGCCGGAGCCCCGCACCCAGAGGCGCCCGTCGTCGGCCCGGTAGAGGTCCGTCTCGAACCGGTGCTCCAGGCCCCAGCGCTCGATCGCCGCGAGCGCCGTCAGGAGCTTCATCGTCGACGCGGGCACCCGCGGCTGGTCCGCCTGCCGGGCGATCACGGCGACACCCCCCTCCTCCACGAGCAGGCTCGCCTCGCGCAGGCCGAGGACCTGCGCGAGCGGGCCCGGCTCGACCGCCCCCGGCGACGCCGCGGGCAACGCGCAGCCGAGGAGGAAGCCGAAGAGGACGCGCAGGCCCGCTCTCATGCCAGGTCGGCGTGGTAGTCCTGCAGGCTCTTCACCCCCCCGCGCCCCTGGCGGGCCGCCGCGATCCCGCGCACCGCGGCGAGAGCGGCCGCCACGGTGGTGATGTAGGGGACCTTGTACTTGATGGCCGCCTTGCGGATGTAGGAGTCGTCGGAGACGCTCTGGCGCCCCGCGGGCGTGTTCACCACCAGCTGGATCTCGCCGTTCTTGATGGCGTCCCCGATGTTCGGGCGACCCTGGTGCATCTTCAGGATGGCGCCCGCCTCGATCCCCCGCTCGGCGAGGAACCTGGCCGTACCCTCCGTCGCCAGGATGGAGAACCCGTTCGCCGCGAACCCGCGGGCCACCTCGGCGAGCCCCGCCCGGTCGCGCTCCGCCACCGTGATGAGGACGGTCCCCTCGAGCGGCAGCGGCGCGTTGGCCGCCTCCTGCGCCTTGAAGTAGGCGAGACCGTAGCTGTCGGCCATCCCCAGCACCTCGCCGGTGGAGCGCATCTCCGGACCGAGCAGGGGGTCGACCTCGGGAAACATGTTGAAGGGGAACACGGCCTCCTTGACGCCGAAATGGGGGACCGGTCGGCTGCGCACCCCGAGCTCGCCGAGCCTCGCCCCCAGCATCGCGCGGGTAGCGAGCTGCGCCATGGGGATGTTGCACACCTTGCTCACCAGCGGCACGGTGCGGCTCGCCCGCGGATTGGCCTCGAGGATGTACACGGTGTCGTCCATGATCGCGTACTGGATGTTCATCAGGCCCACCACGCCCATCTCCACCGCGATGCGCCGCGTGTATTCCTCGATCGTCTCCACGTGCTTGCGCGGGATCGAGACCGGCGGGATCACGCAGGCCGAGTCACCCGAGTGGACCCCCGCGAGCTCGATGTGCTCCATGACCGCCGGCACGAATGCGTCGGTGCCGTCCGCGATGGCGTCCGCCTCGGTCTCGATGGCGCTGCGCAGGAATTCGTCGATCAGGATGGGCCGCTCGGGGGAGACGTCCACGGCCTTCGCCATGTACTCCCGCAGCATGGACTCGTCGTGCACCACCTCCATGGCCCGCCCGCCGAGCACGTAGGACGGGCGCACGATGAGCGGGTAGCCGATGGCGCTCGCGACCGTGAGCGCCTCGGAGAGATCGTGGGCCATGCCGGAGCGCGGCTGGGGGATGCCCAGGCGCTCCATCAGGGCCTTGAAGCGCTCCCGGTCTTCGGCCTCGTCGATGGTCTCGGGGCTCGTGCCGATGATCTTCACGCCCGCGGCCGCGAGCTGCGCCGCCAGGTTGAGCGGTGTCTGGCCACCGAACTGGACGACGACCCCCTCGGGCTTCTCCTTCTCGTAGATGGCGAGGACGTCCTCGACCGTGAGCGGCTCGAAGTAGAGCTTGTCGGAGGTGTCGTAGTCCGTGGACACCGTTTCCGGGTTGCAGTTGACCATGATCGACTCGTAGCCGAGGTCACGCAGGGCGAACGCCGCGTGCACGCAGCAATAGTCGAACTCGATACCCTGTCCGATGCGGTTCGGCCCGCCACCGAGCACCATGATCTTGCGTGCCGAGCTGACCGGCACCCGGTCCTGCCCGTTGTAGGTCGAGTAGTAGTACGCCGCCCCGTCGACACCGCTCACCGGCACGGCGTCCCAGGCCTCGACCACCCCGAGCGCGGTGCGCCGCGCGCGCACGCTCTCTTCGGAGACGTGCAGGATCTGGGCGAGATAGCGGTCCGCGAACCCGTCGCGCTTGGCCCGGACCAGGAGCTCGTCCGGCGGCAACCGGCCCGCGTACGCGAGGACCTCCTCCTCGAGCTCCACCAGCTCCTTCATCTGCTGCAGGAACCAGGGCTTGATGTGGGTGCGCTCGAACAGCGCCTGGACGTCGGCCCCCTTGCGCAGGGCCTCGTAGAGCACGAACTGCCGCTCACTCGAGGGCTCCACCAGCAACTCCATGAGGGAGTCGAGGGAGCGCTCGTGGAAGTCCCTGGCGAACCCCAGCCCGTAGCGGCCGATCTCGAGCGAGCGGATGGCCTTCTGGAAGGCCTCCTTGTACGTCTTGCCGATGCTCATGGCCTCGCCCACGGCCCGCATCTGCGTGCCCAGCCGGTCCTGGACCCCTTTGAATTTCTCGAAGGCCCAGCGGGCGAACTTCACGACGACGTAGTCGCCGGACGGGGTGTACCTGTCGAGCGTCCCGTCCCGCCAGTAGGGGATCTCGTCCAGGGTCACGCCGCTCGCGAGCATCGCCGACACGAGGGCGATGGGGAACCCCGTGGCCTTGGAGGCCAGGGCGGAAGAGCGCGAGGTGCGGGGATTGATCTCGATGACCACGATGCGCCCGGTCTTCGGGTCGTGGGCAAACTGCACGTTGGTCCCGCCGATGACCTCGATCGCGTCGACGATGTCGTAGGCGTACTTCTGCAGCCGGTCCTGGACCTCGCGGGAGATGGTCAGCATCGGGGCGGTGCAGAAGGAGTCCCCCGTGTGCACCCCCATCGCGTCCACGTTCTCGATGAAGCAGACCGTGATCTTCTTCCCCTTCGCGTCACGCACCACCTCGAGCTCGAGCTCCTCCCAACCGAGCACAGACTCCTCGACCAGGACCTGGTGCACCAGGCTCGCCGACAGCCCCCGGGTGACGATGGCCTCGAACTCCTCCCGGTTGTAGGCGAACCCGCCCCCCGTGCCGCCCATCGTGTAGGCCGGACGGATCACCACCGGGAGCCCGATGCGCTCCAGCACCGCCCAGGCCTCCTCGAGGCTCGTGGCGATCTCGCTGCGCGGCATGTCGACTCCGAGCCGCGTCATGGTCTCCTTGAAGGTCTCGCGGTCTTCCCCGCGCTTGATCGCGTCGAGGTTCACCCCGATCACGCGCACCCCGTAGCGGTCGAGCACCCCGCGCCGGGCGAGCTCCGAGGACAGGTTGAGTCCGGTCTGCCCGCCGAGGTTCGGGAGGAGCGCATCGGGGCGCTCGGCTGCGATGATCTGCTCCAGGGTCTCGACGTTCAGCGGCTCGATGTAGGTCCGGTCCGCCATGCTGGGGTCGGTCATGATCGTGGCCGGGTTCGAGTTCACCAGCACGATCGAGTAGCCGAGCTTGCGCAGGGCCTTGCACGCCTGGGTTCCGGAGTAGTCGAACTCGCAGGCCTGCCCGATCACGATGGGACCGGAGCCGATGATCAGGACCTTCTTGACGTCGTCGCGTCTGGGCATGGGGGAATTCTCTCTGAAGGGGGCGGCGTGGGGCCCGAGCCGGGGCCGAGGACGCCACGTTCATAGTGGGTCGCCCGGGGGTCGTCAAGAGGGAAGCGCACACCCGGCCGTTTCGCGGCTATCATGCGGCACGCCCCCGGGCCGTGCCCAGCCACCGCGCAAGGCCGCCGCGCACGGCCGCCCCGGCAGCCCTCCCCCGCTGGCCGCCGCACCCGAAGAAGGGATCCCCCGGGGTGGAGGGAGCGAACGACAAAGGAGCGAGCCCCATGGAAAACTTCGTCTTCTACAATCCGACCCGGATCCTCTTCGGCCGGGACCAGATCGCCGCGCTCGGGTCCTACATTCCGGCGGGCTCCCGCGTGCTCGTCACCTACGGCGGGGGCAGCGTGGTGAAGACCGGGACCCTCGCCCGGGTCCACGAGGCGCTCCGCGGCTTCGAGGTCCTCGAATTCGGGGGGATCGAGCCCAACCCCACCTACGAGACCCTGATGCGGGCGGTGGATCTGGCGCGCCGCGAGCACGTGGACTTCCTCCTCGCGGTCGGCGGGGGCTCGGTCATCGACGGCACGAAATTCATCGCCGCGGCCATCCCCTTCCGGGGCGAGCCCTGGGACATCCTGGCCTCGCGCGCGAGGGTCAGCGCCACGGTGCCCCTCGGCACCGTGCTCACCCTGCCCGCCACCGGCTCGGAGATGAACCGCTTCTCGGTCGTGAGCCGCGCGGCCACCCGCGACAAGCTGGCGTTCGCCAGCGACCGCGTGTTCCCCCGGTTCTCGGTGCTGGACCCGACCCTGACCTACACCCTGCCCCCCCGTCAGGTCGCGAACGGCGTCATCGACGCCTTCGTGCACGTGGCCGAGCAGTACCTGACCTACCCCGTGGACGCGCGGGTCCAGGACCGCTTCGCCGAAGGGCTGCTCCTGACGCTCGTCGAGGAGGGTCCGCGGGCGCTCGCCGAGCCCGAGGACTACGCGGTTCGCGCCAACGTGATGTGGGCCGCTACCCTGGCCCTGAACGGCCTCATCGGCACCGGCGTCCCGGAGGACTGGGCGACCCACATGCTGGGGCACGAGCTCACCGCGCTGCACGGCCTCGACCACGCCCAGACGCTCGCGGTGCTCCTGCCGGCGATGCTGCAGGTCCGCCGGGCCGCCAAGCGGGCGAAGCTGCTGCAGTACGCCGAGCGGGTCTGGGGCCTGCGGGACGGGGACGAGGAGGCCCGCGTGGACGCGGTCATCGCGCGCACGCGCGAGTTCTTCGAGTCCCTGGGGGCGGCGACCCGGCTCTCCGCCTACGGCATCGGCGCCGAGGCCATCCCGCCCATCCTCCAGCAACTGGAGCGCCACGGGATGACCGCCCTCGGCGAGCACGGGGACGTCGGCCTCGAGGATTGCCGCAGGGTCCTGGAGCTCGCGCTCTGAGGTCCGCGACCCCGCGCCCGCTCCGGGCGGATGGGCGCGCCCGGCTCGGCGGCGCCAATCTTCCGGTCAGGCCGGGGCGCGGATTAAGCTTAGCCCCGACCGCCCTTCCATCGCTCCAGTGAGGTCTCCCATGCCGGCGCTACGCTCCCGAACCACGACCCACGGCCGCAACATGGCCGGTGCCCGCTCCCTGTGGCGCGCCACGGGGCTCACCGATTCCGATTTCGGCAAGCCCATCGTCGCCATCGCGAACTCGTTCACGGAGTTCGTGCCGGGACACGTGCACCTGCGGGACCTGGGGAAACTGGTCGCGGGGGCAATCGCCGAGGCGGGGGGGGTCGCGCGCGAATTCCACACCATCGCCATCGACGACGGCATCGCCATGGGTCACGGCGGCATGCTGTACTCGCTACCGAGCCGGGAGCTCATCGCCGACTCCGTGGAGTACATGGTGAACGCCCACCAGGCCGACGCCCTGGTGTGCATCAGCAACTGCGACAAGATCACCCCCGGAATGCTGCTCGCCACCCTGCGCCTGAACATCCCCACGGTGTTCGTGAGCGGCGGCGCGATGGAGGCCGGCCGGGCGGTGGTCGACGAGAAGGGTGTGGCGACGGCGGGCCTGGACCTCATCGACGCCATGACGGCCGCGGTCGACCCGGGAGTGAGCGAAGCGACGTTGACCGCGATCGAGCGCTCGGCGTGCCCCACGTGCGGCTCCTGCGCGGGCATGTTCACGGCGAACTCCATGAACTGCCTGCTCGAGGTCATCGGCCTCGCGCTTCCCGGCAACGGCACGACGCTGGCGACCTCGGCCGCGCGCAAGGGCCTCTTCCTCGAGGCGGGCCGGCTCGTGGTCGAGCTCTGCCGACGCTGGTACGACGAGGAGGACCGCTCGGTGCTGCCGCTCTCCATCGCGAGTCGGGCGGCCTTCGAGAACGCAATGCGCGTGGACATCGCCATGGGCGGGTCCACCAACACGGTGCTGCACCTGCTCGCCGCCGCCCGCGAGGCCGGCGCCGACTTCAACCAGGACCACATCGACGCGCTGAGCCGGGTCACGCCCTGCATCTGCAAGGTCGCGCCAAGCTCCCACTACCACATGGAGGACGTGCACCGCGCGGGCGGGATCCCCGCCATCATGGGAGAGCTGGACCGCGCCGGCCTGCTCGACCGCGGCGTGCACGCGGTGCACTCCGCCAGCCTGCGGGACTGGCTGGCCGCCTGGGACGTGCGCGCCGCCTCCCCCAACCCTGAGGCGGTGGAGCTCTTCCACGCCGCCCCGGGTGGCGTACGCACGACCGAGGCCTTCTCCTCCAGCAACCGCTGGGCGTCGCTCGACCTCGACGACGCGAACGGCTGCATCCGCTCGGTCGAGACGCCCTACTCCGCCGACGGCGGCCTGGCCATCCTCAAGGGCAACCTGGCCGTCGACGGTTGCATCGTGAAGACCGCCGGCGTGCCCGCGCACCTCGGGACGTTCCGGGGTCCGGCGCGAGTCACCGAATCTCAGGAAGAGGCCGTGGAGGCGATCCTCTCCGGGCGCATCGCACCGGGGGACGTCGTCGTGGTGCGTTACGAGGGTCCGAAAGGCGGGCCGGGGATGCAGGAGATGCTCTACCCCACCGCCTTCCTGAAAGGGCGGGGCCTCGGCCCGTCCTGCGCCCTGGTCACCGACGGACGGTTCTCGGGCGGGTCGAGCGGGCTGTCCATCGGCCACGTCTCCCCCGAGGCGGCGTCCGGCGGCACCATCGGGCTGGTGGAGGACGGGGACCTCATCGAGATCTCCATTCCCAACCGCTCCATCGAGCTCCTCGTGGACGAGGCGACCCTGGCCGCGCGGCGCGCCCGGCGCGAGGCCGCCGGCTGGCAGCCGCGCAGCCGCCAGCGCGAGGTCTCCAACGCCCTCAAGGTCTACGCCACGATGGCCCTCTCCGCCGACAAGGGCGCAGCCCGCCAACTCCCGTGATGACCGCCCGCGGTCCGGCCTGCTGCGCGCCCGGCCACCCGCCGGGCCCGGGCGGGCCTTGACCGCCACGGCCGCATCGGCCATCCACGCGACGGGCCTCGTCAAGTGGTTCGGCGCCGGCGACGGGCGCACCTATGCCGTCAACGACGTCTCCTTCGAGGCCCGCTTCGGCGAGATGCTCTACCTCGTCGGGCCTTCGGGCAGCGGCAAGACCACGCTCCTCAGCATCGTCTCCGGGATCCTGCGCCCCAACGCGGGCCGCGTGACGGTGAAGGGGACCGACATCTGGACGCTCGGCAACAGCCGCCTCGCCGAGTTCCGGCTGCAGTCGGTGGGATTCGTGTTCCAGGACTACCACCTCTTCCCGCGTCTCACGACCGCGGAGAACGTGGCCATTCCCCTCATCCTCAAGCGCCGGCACTGGAAGGCCGCGCTCGATGAGGCCCACAAGTACCTGGAGGTCGTCGGTCTCAGCGACCGGGCCGAGCTCCCGCCCGTCAAGCTGAGCGGAGGCGAGCAGCAGCGGGTCGCCATCGCCCGGGCCATGATCGCGCAGCCGGACCTCCTGATTCTCGACGAGCCGACCGCATCGCTCGACGGCGAGACCGGCCGCCGGATCCTTTCCTTCGTCCAGGCGAACGTGCTCACCGCCACCCGCGCGATCCTGATCGTCACCCACGACAGCCGCATCTACGAGTACGCGGACCGCATCATGCACATGGAAGACGGCCGGATCACGGGGCTCGAGGACGCACACCCATGAAGGGCAGACTGATCTTCTTCCTCGCCGCTGCCGGACTCCTCACGGGGCTCGCGAGCGCCTACTACTTCAACGTCCCGCGCACCCATCAGCCCCCCGCCTTCAGCCCGGCGCCGAACCCCTACCCCCGGGGCATCTACGCCAACGGGATCATCGAGAGCGCCCAGAGCAACGGCGAGAACGTGAACCTGTTCCCCGAGGTCTCCGGCACCGTCTCGGGCATCCTGGTGAGCGAAGGCCAGACGGTCACCCGGGGTACGCCGCTCCTCACCATCGACGACTCCGTGCAGCGCGCCGTGGCAGAGCAGCAGCGGGCCCAGGCCGAGGCGGCGCTCGCCCAGCTGAATGCCCTCAGGGCGCAACCTCGCCCCGAGACCCTGGCCGTCACCCAGGCCCAGCTCGCCCTCGCGCGCGCGAGCCTCAAGACCGCCCAGGACCAGTACGACAAGCAGAGCCGGCTGTACGAGACCGACTCGAAGGCGGTCAGCAAGGACACCGTGGACAACGCCGCCAACGCCGTCCGGGTGGCGGCGGCCGGCGTCGAGGTCGCCCAGCGCCAGCTCGAGCTCACCCGCGCCGGGGCCTGGAGTTACGACATCGACAACCAGCGGCGCCAGTACGACGCGCTGCACAACGCCTATCTCGCCTCCGCCGCGCAGCTCGACCGTTACACGATCAAGGCGCCCATCGACGGCGTCATCCTCTCGGTGCGGGCAGCCGTCGGCGGCTACGTCTCTCCCCAGGGCTCCTACGGCACCTACACCGGCGGTTTCACGCCGGTCATGGTCATGGGCGGACCCCAGGACTACCTGGCGGTGCGCTGCTACGTGGACGAGATCCTCGTGCCCCGCCTCCCGCCGCCCGAGCGCCTGCGCGCCGCCATGTTCGTGCGCGGCACGAGCTTCAGCCTGCCGCTCGAGTACGTGCGCACCCAGCCCTACGTGGGTCCCAAGATCGCGCTCTCGAACCAGCGCGCCGAGCGGGTCGACGTACGGGTGCTGCCGGTCATCTTCCGCTTCTCCAAGCCCGCCGGGATGGCCCTCTACCCCGGGCAGCTCGTGGACGTGTACATCGGCGAAGAGCCCGCCTCGTGACCGGCATGCTGCGGCTCGCCTTCAAGCTGCTCGTGAACGACCGCGGGAAGTTCACCGCGCTGCTCGTGGGCATCACGTTCGCCGTGTTCCTGATGGTGCAGATGACGTCGCTCTTCGCCGGGATCCTGAACAAGGCCTCGGCGACCGTCACCAACATCGGGGCCAGCGTCTGGGTCATGGACCCCTCGGTGAACACCGTGGCGAACAGCCTGCCGATGCCCGGCTACGTGCTGGACACCGCGCGCAGCGCCGAGGGTGTGAAGTACGCCGTGCCCCTGTACTCCGGGTCGGCGCTGGTGAAGCTCGGGGACGGCGGCTACCAGTCCGTGACCGTCCTCGGGCTCGACGACACGAGCCTCTTCGGACGCCCCGAGATGATGGCGGGGAAAATCGAGGACATCTACGCGGAGAGCGCCTTCATCGTCGTCCGTGACACGGAGTTCCGCAAGCTGAAGAACCCCGAGATCGGCACCGAATTCGAGGTGAACGACCACCGCGGCCTCATCGTGGGCATCGCGAAAGTCGCCTCGAGCGGGCTCTTCGGGATGCCCACGCTCTACACGACCTACAGCAAGGCCGTGCAGTACATCCCGTCCATGCGCTTCACCACGTCCTACATCCTGGTGGAGCCGAAGAGCCCGGCGGACGTCCCGGGGATCAAGGCCCAGATCGCGCGGCTCGGCTACCTGGCCCTGACGAAAGAGGAATTCATCGAGAAGATCTCCGAGTTCTACAAATACCAGACCGGCGTCGGCACGAACCTGATGCTGATGACCGTCATCAGCTTCATCGTCGGACTGTCGATCTCCGGGCAGACCTTCTACACCTTCATCCTGGAAAACCTGGAGCGGTTCGGGGCACTCAAGGCCATCGGGGCCAAGAGCCACGAGCTGGTGGTCATGATTTTGTTCCAGGCCTTCCTCACCTCGGTCACCGGCTACGGCCTGGGGGTCGGCCTGTGCGCGGTGCTCATCGGCATCGCCAAGTTCCGGCTGCCGAGTTACGCGGCAATGATCACCTACGACAACCTGGCGCTTGCGCTCCTCATGGTGGTGGTCATCGCGAGCATCTCGAGCTACATCGGGGTTCGCAGGGTGCTGCGCATCGAGCCCTTCGACATCTTCCGGGGCTGATCCGGACCGACGCGGATCATGATTCCTGGCGCTTGCGGACGGGCCTCATGATTCCTGATGCTTGCGGCCGAGCTCGGGGTTGAAACGCACCAGCCACGCCTCGATGTTTCCCTGGACGCCGGGGTCCGTCTCCACGACCGCGATGCAGGACTGGCAGAGCGGGTACTGATACCGCCGGTCGGGCCAGGCCTGGGGCGTGAAGGCCATCAGCGCGATCTTCTCGCCCTCCTGGAATTCGCGTGCGCAGCCGACGCAGTGCGTCGCCTGGAACGTGCGCTCCTTCACCGCCTTGCCGACCCGCTTGCGCGCCCTGCCCTTCGCCATCTCGCCTCCTCGTTCGCTGACCGGCCCTGCGCCGACGTCACTCCACCGCTCGTCCGATGGCGGCCCCTGCGCCGACGTCACTCCACCGCGTGCAGCCGCTGCCCGAGCATGTCCGGGGTGACCAGGGTCACGCCTCCCGGGGTGACGCGAAAACGCCGGGCATCCTCCACCGGGTCCTCGCCGACCACCAGCCCGTCGGGCAGGCGGCACCCGCGATCGATGACCGCCCGTTGCACCCGGCAGTCGCGCCCCACTTCGACCTCCGGCAGGATGACCGAGTCGCTCACCACCGAGCCCGGCCGTGTCTTGACGTTGGAGAAGAGCAGCGAGCGGCTCAGGCGCGCCGAGGAGATCACGCAGCCCCCCGACACCACGCTGTTCACCACCACGCCGCAGCGGTCCTCGTCGTTCAGCAAGAACTTGGCCGACGGCAGCTGGGCCTGGTGGGTGCGGATCGGCCACTGCTGGTCGTAGAGGTCGAGCTCCGGCGCCGGCTCCACCAGCTCCATGTTCGCGGCCCAGTAGGCGTCCACCGTCCCCACGTCCCGCCAGAAGGCCTGCTGGCCGGTCACCGGGTCGGTGAAGGGGTAGGCGTAGACCGCCGCGCGCCCGATCAGGTCGGGGATGATGCTCTTGCCGAAGTCGTGGTCGGAGTCCCGGTTGCGGGCGTCCCGGATCAATTCCTCGTAGAGGAACTCGGTGTTGAGGACATAGATCCCCATGGAGGCGAGCGCCTGCCCCGGGGAATCCGGCATCGGCCGGGGCTGCGCCGGCTTCTCCTCGAAGCCGCGCACGCGCCCGTCCCCGTCGATCGCCATCACGCCGAAGCCCTTCGCCTCCTCCAGGCTCACCTGCACGCAGCCGACAGTCATGTCCGCCCGATGCTCGCGGTGGAACAGGAGCATCGGGCCGTAGTCCATCTTGTAGATGTGGTCGCCCGCCAGGACGAAGACGAAATCGGGCCGGTAGGTGCGGATGATGTCGAGGTTCTGGTAGAGCGCGTCCGCGGTCCCGGCGTACCAGTTGTTCGAGGTGCGCTGGGACGCCGGGAGGATCTCGAGGAAGTCCCCGAACTCGCTCTGCAGCCCGGTCCAGCCCCGGACCAGGTGGCTGATGAGCGAGTGCGCCTTGTACTGGGTCAGCACCCCGATGCGGCGGATTCCGGAGTTCACGCAGTTGGAGAGCACGAAGTCGATGATGCGGAACTTCCCGCCGAAGTGAACGGCAGGCTTCGCCCGCCAGCGGGTGAGCTCCTCCAGGCGCGAGCCGCGCCCGCCCGCCAGCACCAGGGCGAGGGCGTTGCGGGTGAGGCGGTTCACCAGGCGTGCGTTGGATTCGTTTTGCATGACGCCCTCCACAGGTCCTGCCGGAGCTCCCTGCGAGCCCCGGCCCTTCAGGCCAAGACGCCCCTCAGCGCGGCAGACGCGTGCCCACGTAGCGGCCCAGGTACTCGGCGAAGCTCTCCTTCAGTTCGGGGTGCGCGAGCGCGTGCTCCACCGTCGCCACCAGATAGCCCAGTTTGTCACCGCAGTCGTAGCGCTTGCCGCGGAACTGGTAGGCCATCACGGGCTCCTCGGCCAGCAGCATGGCGATGGCGTCGGTCAGCTGGATCTCGCCGCCCGCGCCCCTCTCGGTCTGCTCCAGCAGGGTGAAGATGCGGGGGGAGAGCAGGTAACGACCGACCACGCCCAGGTTCGAGGGGGCGTTGGCGGGCTTCGGCTTCTCCACGATGCGCTCGACCCGCCCCACCCGGTCGGCCACCGGCTCGGTCTTCACGATGCCGTAGCGGTCCGTCTCCAGCGGGTTCACCGGCTCCACGGCGAGGACGCTCGCGCCCCCGTGGGCCTCGTGCACCCAGGCCATCTGCTGCAGGCAGTTCAGGTCACCGCCATCGATCAGGTCGTCGGCCAGGATGACCGCGAAGGGGTCGTTCCCCACCACCGGCTTCGCGCACAGCACCGCGTGCCCGAGGCCGAGGGGCTCGGCCTGGCGGATGTAGATGCAGGCCACGTTGTCGGGCAGCACGTCCTGCACCAGGGCGAGCAGCTTCTCCTTGCCGCGCTTCTCGAGCTCGGTCTCCAGCTCGTAGGCCTTGTCGAAGTGGTCCTCGATGGAGCGCTTGTTCCGGCCGGTGATGAAGATGAGCTCCGTCGCCCCCGCCGCGACCGCCTCCTCCGCCGCGTACTGGATGAGCGGCTTGTCGACGATGGGGAGCATCTCCTTCGGGTTCGCCTTGGTCGCCGGCAGGAACCGGCTGCCCATGCCTGCGACGGGGAAAACGGCCTTGCGGATCGGTCGGGTCATCGTTTGACTCTCTGGAAAGAGGCGTATGGGACCAGACCGGAACGCCTCGCGGGCGCCGCACTGGTCCGAGACGTAGCGACGGGAATCTTCGCCAATAGATTACTCGCCAATCCTTTGCGCGACGCGTGTATTCTGGTGCACCGCAACAGGTCCCTCAATCCGGCTCGAACGCGCCGACGTAATTGCGCCGCAGCGCCGGGTCCTGCGCCTCCTTGCGCAGCAGGCAATTTCCCACCGCGAGGGTCTCGAGCTCCGTCCCCATGAAACACTGGAAGGCGTCCTCCGGCGTGCACACGATCGGCTCGCCGCGGACGTTGAAACTCGTGTTCACGATTACGGGGCAGCCGGTGAGGGCCTCGAAGGCCGAGAGCAGGGCGTGGTACCGCGGGTTGGTCTCCCGGTGCACCGTCTGGATCCGCGCCGAGTAGTCGACGTGGGTCACGGCCGGGATCTCCGAGCGCGGCACGTTGAGCTTGTCAATCCCGAAGAGCGCCTGCTCCTCGTCCGACATCGCCCGCCGCCGGCCCTTTGCCACATCGGCAACCAGCAGCATGTAGGGGCTGTCGCCGTCGAGCTCGAACCAGTCCGCGACCCGCTCGCGCAGCACCGAGGGCGCGAAGGGACGAAAGGACTCCCGGTACTTCACCTTCAGGTTCAGCATCCGTTGCATCGTGGGCGAGCGCGCGTCGCCGAGGATCGAGCGGCCGCCGAGGGCCCGGGGACCGAACTCCATGCGTCCCTGGAACCACCCCAGCGCCTTGCCGTCGGCGATCTCCCGCGCGCAGACGCGCGGCACTTCGTCTTCGGGAAGCACCTCGAAACGCGCCCCCGCAGCTGTGAGCCGACGCTCGATGTCCTGTTGCGCGAACACCGGGCCGAGGTAGGACCCTCGCATCCGGTCATGACTGCCGTTGGCCTCCCGCGGCTGACCGGCGAAACCGTGGTAGGCGGAGAGCGCTGCGCCGAGCGCACCGCCCGCGTCGCCCGCGGCCGGCTGCACCCAGAGCCCCTTGAACCGCCCGTCGCGCAGGACCTTGCCGTTGGCGACGCAGTTGAGCGCCACGCCCCCCGCGAGGCAGAGGTTCTCGGCGCCGGTCTCCCGGGCCACGGAGCGCGTCAGGCGCAGCATGGCCTCCTCGGTGACCGCCTGGACCGACGCCGCCAGGTTCATGTGGCGCTGGGTGACCGGCTCGCTCGGCTTGCGCGGCGGACCACCGAAGCGCTCGTCGAACCGGCGGTTGGTCATGGTCAGGCCGGTGCAGTAGTCGAAGAAGTCCAGGTTCAGGCGGAAGGTGCCATCGGGCTTCAGGTCGATCAGGTCGTCGAAGATCGCCTGGGCGTACCGCGGCTCGCCGTACGGCGCGAGCCCCATCACCTTGTACTCGCCGGAGTTGACCTTGAAGCCGGTGTAGTAGGTGAACGCCGAGTAGAGCAGGCCGAGCGAGTGCGGGAAGTGGATCTCCCGCAGGATCTCGATCCGGTTGCCCTCCCCTTGGGCAAGGGAGGTCGTGGTCCACTCGCCGACACCGTCCAGGGTGAGGATCGCCGCCTTCGCGAACGGCGAGGGGTAGAAGGCGCTCGCCGCGTGGCTCAGGTGGTGCTCGGCGAAGAGCAGCCGCTCCTCCCAGGGGTAGCGCGGCGCCCAGCGCTTGAGCTCGCGGCGCAGCAGGTCCTTCAGGAACAGCTTCTCGCGCAGCCAGACCGGGATCGCCACGCGGAACGAGGAGAAACCCCGCGGCGCGAACGCGAGGTAGGTCTCGAGCAGGCGCTCGAACTTCAGGAACGGCTTGTCGTAGAACGCGACGTAGTCGACCTCGTCGAGCGTCGACCCGGCGTGCGCGAGACAGAACTCCACCGCGTGGCGCGGGAAGCGTGCGTCGTGCTTCTTGCGGCTGAAGCGCTCCTCCTGGGCCGCGGCGACGACCTCGCCGTCGCGCACCAGCGCCGCCGCGCTGTCGTGGTAGAAGGCCGAGATCCCGAGGATCTGCACGCCAGGTCCCCCCCTGGGCCCGAGCGACTCAGAAAAGCGTGTAGATGAAAGGTGCGACGGCCGTACCCTGGGTGAGCACGATGAGCGCACCCAGCAGGGCCAACACCAGCAGGATCGGGAGCAGCCAGTACTTCTTGCGCACCCGCATGAAACGCCACAACTCTCGCAGGAAGGACATCGCAATCGCCTTAGAACTGGTCGGACATGGACTGGGGGGGAGGCCCCGGCGGGTCGCGCACGATCCAGTAAGTGGTCGCGGCGGGGTCGCATCGCAGGCGCAGGGGGTCCTTGCCCGCGAGGCGCATGACGAGCCCGATCGGGGTCACGACGCCGTAGAAGACCACTGCCGCCATCACCGGGCTCACGATCCGCCCGAGCCGGAGCCCGAAGCGTGTCCACAGGCGGTTCGGGACCTCGAGCAGGGAGGGTCGCGCCAGGGTCACGACGGCCATCGCAGCGCTCGCCGCCAACGCCCAGTAACGCACGCCGCTGCCGCTGCCGCTGAGGACCGGTAGGAAGGCGAGAATCACAAAGACGACCGTGAATACCCAGCCGAAGGAGCGGTTGGACGAGCCCTCGACCTCGGCCTCGCGTTGCAGCGACTCGTGTGCAGTCATCCCGCGATGGGTCCCCACTTCGCCTCAGCGCCTGGCCCGATCCAGCGCGACCACGTTGCTGGGCGCGCGCTCGCCGCCACCCCTCCTCGCCTCCCCGAACTCCGGCACCAGGACCTTCAGCAGGTCGAGGAGACGCTGCTCGTCGTAGGCCGCGCAGGCCGCCTCCATCTCCTCGAGCGACCGGTCCAGCGTCTCCTGATCCACCTCGCGGACGTGTGCCAGGCGCAGCTTATCTTGCCCTGTCGGCGCCAGGCGCTCCTCCTCGTGGAACAGCTCCTCGTAGAGCTTCTCCCCAGGACGCAGACCCGTGAACACGATCGGCACGTCGACGCCCGGCTGCTTGCCGGAGAGCCGGATCATCTGCTCGGCCAGGTCACGGATGCGAACCGGCTCCCCCATGTCGAGCACGAAGATTTCCCCGCCCTTTCCCGCCACCGCCGCCTGCAGGATCAGCTGCGAGGCCTCCGGGATGGTCATGAAGTAGCGGGTGA
>CALMKJ010000212.1 GCA_937867305.1 uncultured Ectothiorhodospiraceae bacterium
GCAAGGGTGTTGCCAACACCCCCGACCAGGAATCGCGCGAATTGCGCCCCCATCGCCA
The DNA here is from genome assembly GCA_937867305.1 of uncultured Ectothiorhodospiraceae bacterium. Classification (GTDB taxonomy): domain Bacteria; phylum Pseudomonadota; class Gammaproteobacteria; order JAABTG01; family JAABTG01; genus JAGNLM01. Next base: position 59 of record CALMKJ010000212.1, read on the forward strand.
AGGGCTTAGCCAGCGGCCCCCAGCTCTGCCAGCCAAGTGTCGTAGTCGCGGATGTAGTCCGCGGCGTCGTAGGGATGCGACGCGTACACCAGCAGGGCGGCGTCCGGGGTGTACTTGTACTGGATGCTCCAGACCATCGGCGGGAGGTAGAGTCCGAGTTCGGGCGCGTCCAGCAGGAACTCCTGCCGGCGCTCACCGTCATCGGCGACCACCGCGCAAGAACCTCTCACCGCAATAAGGAACTGGTGGCAGGTACGATGGGCGTGCTCGCCTCGGGTCTTTGTGCTCGGCACGTTGTAGACAATAAACCAGCGCCGTGGCTGAAACGGAAGATCCCGGTCGGTCTCGCCCACGGTGATGCTGCCTCGAAGGTCAGTGACTGCCTTCAGTCGATGGAGCGTTACCCCACGAACTGCGGTCGGCGCCACCTCCGGCCCGCGGGTCGGCGCAGGCTTCTGCTCCACATCCTGGTACTTCGCTCCATCGGCGTAGCCGACAATCCGCGCCGGGTTACCCACGACGATGGCGTTCGGGGGCACATCGTGGGTAACCACCGCGCCTGCGCCAACCATCGCTCCCCGGCCGATCGTCACGCCTGGCAGGATCGTGGCGTTCGCTCCTACGGAGGCCCCCTTGCAGACCCGCGACTCGGAGAAGCGCTCCGGGTAGCGCTTGCTCCTTGGGAAGGAATCGTTCGTGAAGGTAGCGTTCGGCCCGACAAAGACGTCGTCCTCGAGCCTGACGCCGTCCCAGAGCTGCACACCCGACTTGATCGTGACCCGGTCGCCTACCACCACGTCGTTCTCAACGAATACATGGTCGCACAGGTTGCAGTCGGCACCGATGCGAGCACCCGGAAGGACATGGGCAAAGGCCCAGATCCGTGTCCCCTCCCCAACGTGATCGGACTCGCAGATCCCTTGCGCGTGCACGAAGTGACTCATGCCTCACTCTCCTCCGACCGAGCGGGCGCGGCGCACCGCTGGCGCATAGGTGGTCGTCTTCATCACGATCGCGTTGGGACGCCGCTTGGAGTTCTCATACGTCCGCCAGACGTAGGAGCCGACAAGCCCGTTCGCGAGGAGCCCCAGCGCCCCGAAGAAGAGGATCAGGATAGCGGTGGCAGCGTAACCGGGCACCCCGATACCGCCGGCCAGGCGCGCCCCCAGCACTAAGACGCCCAGCACCATGCTCAGGCCAACCCCGAGCGCACCGATGCCGGTGAGCACCCGGAGCGGCAGGTCGGTGAACGCGAAGACGCTGTCCAGCAGGTATCGGAACTTGCGCCGGAAGGTCCAGGCCGAGCGACCGTGGCGGCGGGCAAGCCGACGGTAGGGGACCACCGCGCGCCGGAAGCCGAGCCAGAACAGTAGCCCGACCAGAGAGGTGTGGGTCTCCTCCAGGCGCAGCAGCTCGTCGCGGAAGGCGAGGTTGCAGCCAAAGACATCGACACCCCCCGGGGGCATGTCCGGAACAACGAGCTTGCGGTAGAGGCCCCAGAACGTCCCGGCCGCGATGCGGCTGAGAAACGGATCGTCGCGACCCTCGCGCGTCCCGATGACGACGTCCGCATCCCCCTTCGAAAGGATCCGGAAGAACTCCTCGGCAAGCTCGGGCGGCTCCTGCAGATCGGCGGCCATGACCGCAAAGTAGGGCCCAACGGCCGCTGCGAGCCCCGCTCGGATCGCGGGAAAGGACCCGAAGTTCCTGGAGAGCGCGAGGAGCTTGGCACGGACGCCAAGCTGATTCAGGCCTGCCTCGAGGAACACGTAACTCTGGTCAGGGCTCCCATCGACGACGAAGACGACCTCCAGGTCATGGTTAAGCCGCGCGTCCAGTCCTGCCACGGTGTCGAGGAGCTCGGGGATAGAACCCTCGTTCCTGTAGACCGGAATGATCAGGGAGAACACGACGGTTCCCAGCGGTTGACGGCCTCGGCCACGGCGTCGACCTCCTCATCGGACATCTCCGGGAAGCAAGGTAACGAGAGGACCTCCCGGCAGGCCACCTCGGTCGAGGGGAGCTCACCGGCCGTTGCGCGCCCAGCGAGGGCCGGCTGGCGGTAGTCTGGCACCGGGTAATGTACCTCCGAGGCGATTCCGGCCGCGGAGAGGTGGGCCCGCAGCGCCTCCGGCTCGGCCGTGCGCACGACATAGAGGTGTGCAACGTAGGCCGAGTCCGATAGTGGTGGGAGTCGCACAGCCGGGTTCCGGATGCCACCGCCGTAACGGTCTGCGATCGCCCTGCGCCGCACGTTCCAGGCAGCGAGGTGAGGGAGCTTCACGCGCAGCACGGCGGCCTGCAGCTCGTCCAACCGGCTGTTCCGACCCGAGGGGAGCGTCGCCTCGTACTTGCGGGTCCAGCCATACTGGCGAAGCGCGCGCACGCGCTCGGCGACGGCCTCATCGCGGGCGAGCACCGCCCCGCCATCGCCAATGGCGCCGAGGTTCTTCGTGGGGTAGAAACTGAAGCAGCCGATGTCGCCCCAGGCACCCGCCGGCGTGCCGTGAAGCTCAGCGCCAATCGCCTGCGCGCAGTCCTCCAAAAGCGGCACCCCGGCTGACCTACAGAGGGGGACGATAGCGCGCATGCTGGCCATCCGGCCGTAGAGATGCGTCACAATGACTGCCCTGACGCCGCTGCCGATGACCTCCTCGAGCGCAGCGGGCGACATCGTGAGGCTTTGGTCCACGTCGACGTAGCGGGGTACCGCCCCGATCGCGACGATGGCGGTCGATGAGTACATCCCCGCATTCGCTACGGTCGCGACCATGTCGCCCGGCGCAACGCCGAGGGCCCGCAGACCCAGCTCAAGCGCGTCGGTGCCGTTCCCAACGCCCACGCAATAGGGCATGCGGCAGTAGGCGGCAAGCTCCTGCTCGAAGGCCCGCACCTCGGGTCCGAGCACGTACCATCCGCTGTCCACCACGCGCTGCGTAGCCGCGTGGAGGTCGGCGGCCAAGGCGGCCGAGTGGCGGCCTAGGTCATTAATGAGCAGCACAGCTTTCCTCCCACGGGCCTCATCCTTCGCTGCCGAGACTGGCATCCCGACATCTGGAACCTTTTCTTCGGCGATATCCACGCCGACTTGAGGCGGGGACATATGTTCCCCCAAGCGCGTGGGCCTAAACCCTTCTTGCCATCCCCGATCCGTTACGTGATGCGCCCTGTGCTTTGCCCTCGTGCTGGGAGGGGCCTCTTGCCACTTGGCCTGCGGTCACGACCTTGCCTGCCGTGTGATGACCACCAACGACTCTGGCGTGGTGTCGGACGGCGTTACGCCTGGGAGGGCCTCACCCGTCATCACCTGCCATGTCTCGCTCAGCACCCGCAGGAGCGCGCCCGCTCCGGCCCAGAGTCTCCCAACGTCGTCGGGGCGCCATATCCGACCAGTAGAGAGCACTGCGGGCCCGGCCTGCTTCGCCTCCTGGACAACGAAGCGTGACCCGCCCCAGGTTAGCTCCGGCAAGGCATAAACGTTGGCTGATAGCCGCCCTATATTCGGGATGTAGACGTCGCGAGACATCGCAATCAGCGCGACTCTCTGCGCCTCGCTCATCTCTTTCCACGCGTCACCGAGATAGGCAGCGAAGTGATCGCTGTAATAACGGAAAGCGAGCGCCTGCAACCGCGCCGCGAAATCAAAATCGAGGCAGAGTCGGTAAAGGAGAGCTCTCGCGAACGTTATAAGGTCGTAACGGTGCTGGCGATAGGTCTCGTCATTCCATTTAGGACTTGCGTAGGGGTCCGCGAGTGGCTGACCGATGGATGTCTTTCCCAATGCCAGGGCGGCTCGAGACAGAGCATCGTTTTTCGAGCCAGCGGAAAACAGCTCTGGGAACTGATCCGGGTACTGTTGGAGAATTACCAACGCGTCCGTGTACGCATTCGCGGAAAAAGGATCCTGGGAGATGTCATACGTCGCCTTGTGTAGAGCGTAACGGAGCTTGGTGCCGATCTCTGCCCCGGCGAGCGTTGGGAGGAACTCACTCTCTATCAGCCAACTCCGCAACGGGCTTTCCACGAACCACCACGGTAGATGCGCCTGAATCAGGTCGCGCAGCGTCTCGCCCGTAACCGCATTGAAAAACGGTATCCTTCCAGAGACAGCCTCACCATAGAAGCTGGTTACGTACGCCCAGTAGGCAAGAAGAATGGGGTTAGCATCGTATTTCCTTGCGTACTTCGCAATCGTTACGCCAATGGGGTGTTCTTCGTACACGCCCGGCGCGTTGGATCGTATTCGCTGAAGAATGATCGCAGTCCGCAGACGGTCGGCATTTTCTTTATCACCTAGCAGCGCTTCCAGGTCACCCGAGGCCTCGAATGCGCGGATGGCGTCCTGAACTGCGGCGGCCTTGTCCTCTTGGGTGACGAGGCTTTCCTCCAGCCGCACTGTTAACGGCCGCTCCAGGAAGGTCCACTCGAGCATCCAATACGCAGCCACCACCCAGAGGACCAGGACCGTTGTCAGGAAAGGCCCTGCCGGTTCCGCCCGGCTACCGCGCCAGAGCACTGACCTGACACACAGATACAGGGTCAAGATGAGACCAAGGTTCAGGAACAGGATGAACGCGACTCCTGTCCATCCCAGCAGTTTCAGAAGGGGCTCATACTCGAAGGGTCGCAAATCCCATAGGAGATAACCTTCCAGGGCCAACAGAGTCATCGCGGCTCCCGAATACGAGCCGAGAATGAGTCGCTTGAGGACTTTCCTCATATGGTGTCCTATCCGACTCCGCGCCAAGTTCGCCGGCGGGACTCGCTGTCGAGGCTGGAAGTCCATCGCAGCGTCCAAGCCTCCACCTGCGATCGCCAATTCGCGGAGGAAAATGTGTGGTCTGCCTCTTTGAGTTCACGGACGGTCACCGGCGACTGCGCCAACAGCCTGCGCCACCTCCGCGAGGCCCGCA
>CALMKJ010000213.1 GCA_937867305.1 uncultured Ectothiorhodospiraceae bacterium
CTACTCCACGTGGGGGAGTAGGGCCGGGAATTGACCGTTGGCGGGTGCCTGCTAGGGTAGTGGGGTAGGCGCGCCCGTCCGGGTCGCGCAGGAAGGGCTCGCATCGGGGGAAGGGAACGTGGCGGCACGTGCGCACTGGACCAGCCGGCTGGGCTTCATTCTCGCGGCGGCGGGCTCCGCCGTGGGGCTCGGGAACATCTGGAAGTTCCCCTACATGACCGGCGAGAACGGGGGTGGGGCCTTCGTGCTGGTGTATCTCCTCTGCGTGCTCGGGGTCGGTCTGCCGATCCTGATCGCGGAGGTCTACATCGGCCGCGAGAGCCAGCGCAACGTGGTGCAGGCGTTCGAGGCCCTGGACCGACCACGCTCCCCCTGGATGGTTACGGGATGGCTCGGCCTGGTCACGGCGTTCCTCATCCTCTCCTTCTACAGCGTGGTCGGCGGGTGGGTCCTGCACTTCCTGTCGAAGGCCCTGCTGGGGCAGTTGACGTCCCGGGACGCCGCCGTCGGCGGCTACCTGGAGCAGCTCTTTCACAGTCCGGGGGCGATGGTCTTCTGGCACACGGCGTTCATGGCGCTCACCGTCGTCATCGTGGCGCGCGGAGTGGCCGGCGGGATCGAGCGGGCCAACCGGATCATGATGCCGGCGCTGTTCCTGCTCCTCCTCTTCCTGGTGGTGAGAGCCTTCGGGATGCCGGGTTTCGCGCCCGCGGTGACGTTCCTGTTCAGCCCGCGCCTCGAGGACCTCACCTGGTCCGCGGGGCTTCAGGCGGCGGGGCAGGCGTTCTTCTCCCTGTCTCTCGGCATGGGGGCGATGATCACGTACGGCAGCTATCTCAAGCAGGGGGAGAGCATCCCCCGCATCACGGCGGTCGTCGCGGTCATGGACACCGTCGTCTCCCTGCTGGCCGGTGTGGTGGTGTTCTCGGTGGTGTTCACCTTCGGGCAGGAGCCGGCGGCGGGTCCGACGCTGATGTTCGTGAACCTGCCCCTGCTGTTCCAGCAGATGACCGGGGGCTACCTGGTGGCCGTGGCGTTCTTCCTCCTCATCGCCTTCGCGGCGCTCACCTCCGCCATCTCGCTCCTCGAGGTCGTGGTGGCGTATGCCGACGAGGTGCACGGTTGGCCGCGGCCGCGGACGGCGCTTCTCATGGGGGCCGCCATCTACGCCCTGGGGGTTCTCGCCGCGCTGTCCTTCAACGTGCTGGGCGACGTGAAGGTGGCGGGCCACAACTTCTTCGACCTCTTCGACGACGTCAGCTCGAACCTGACACTGCCCCTCGGGGGGGTGCTGATCGCGGTCTTCTACGGCTGGGTCCTCGGGCGGGACGCGGTGCTGCGCACCTTCGACGGGCGGGGGCCCCGGGTCCTGCGGGAAGGGCTCCTGTGGGCGGTGCGGGTGCTCGCACCGGCCGCGGTGGCCTACCTGCTGGTGAAGGGGTTGGCCGGACTCTGGGCCTGAGCGGGGTGGGGGTCCCGTTGGGGGGACGCTCCGCCTCGGGAACGCGCCGGCGCCGGTGGCCGGCCCTCCTGCGCTTCGTCACGCCGTGGCTCCTGGTCCCCTGGCTCCTGGTGGCCTGTTCCGAGGGGGGTGGGTTGCTCGAGGTCACGGGGTCCACCATGGGGACCACCTACTCTGTGAAGGTGGTCCGGCCGCCCGTGGGGCTCGGGGAGGAGCTCCTGCAGGCCGAGGTGGAACGAGTGCTGCGGGCCGTGAATGGGGCCATGTCTACCCATGACGCGGACTCCGAACTCTCGCGCTTCAACCGCTCCCGGGACACCGGCTGGGTGGCGGCCTCGCCCGAGCTGGTGGCGGTCCTCGCCGAGGCCGAGCGGGTGAGCCGCCTGTCCGGGGGGGCCTTCGACGTCACCGTCGGGCCGCTGGTGAACCTCTGGGGCTTCGGGCCGGGCGGCGGCGACGACCGGGTACCCGCCGACGCGGACGTCGCCGCGGCCAGGGCCCGCGTGGGGCACGCGCATCTGGAGGTGAGACCCTCGCCGCCCGCGGTGCGCAAGGCCATCCCCGACCTCTACGTCGACCTCTCCGCAATCGCGAAGGGCTACGGGGTCGACCGGGTGGCCGGGCGGCTGGAGGAGCTCGGGGTCGATCGCTACCTGGTGGAGATCGGGGGCGAGGTTCGCGGGCTCGGCCGCAACGCGCGGGGGATGCCCTGGCGGCTGGCCATCGAGCGCCCCACCCCCGGTGAGCGGGCGGCGTACGTTGCGGTGGGTGTGGACGGCGTGGGTGTGGCCACCTCCGGAGACTACCGCAACTTCTTCGAGCAGGACGGACGGCGGTATTCCCACACGATCGACCCGTCCACCGGCCGTCCGGTCACCCACGACCTGGCCTCCGTCACCGTCGTGAGCACCACCTGTACGACGGCCGACGCCCTGGCCACCGCGCTGAACGTCCTGGGACCCCAGGCGGGCTACGC
>CALMKJ010000214.1 GCA_937867305.1 uncultured Ectothiorhodospiraceae bacterium
AGACCGATCAACGGCTTAGGCTCGTCTGTACCCTCGAATAGCGGAAGTCGGGTTAAGGCTCGGGTGCCCCTGCCGGTCCGGTTCTCGCCCAAAAAAAAACCGGGGCGGACCGAACGCCCGCCCCGGTCGGTGACCCGGAGGACTACTTGCAGGCCTGGCTCGCGTAGAAGGCCGCCAGGTTCGCGATGTCCTGGTCGCTCAGGGCGGCGACCATGGGCTTCATGCTGGCTGCCTGGCCGCCGGTGCGCTCGCCGGCCTTGTAGGCCTTCATCGAGGACTCCAGGTACTGGGCATTCTGGCCCGCGATCTTCGGGTACATGGGTACGGCCGAATTGCCGTCAGGGCCGTGGCAGCCGGCACACGCGGCCGACTTCGCCTTGCCCGCCGCGGCGTCGCCGGCGGCCAGAGCGCTACCCCACGCACCCATCAGGGCGCAGGCCAGTGTGGCAACGAGGATCTTCTTCATTTCGTTCTCCCGGTGGATGATGGTAGGGGCCCCGCGGTGGGGCCTGGGACCGCACCGCGTCCGGGGCCGGAGTGGCTCATTGCGTATAGCAGCCCCACCCGGAGCGGTCAACCCGAGTCACCCGGGTGCCGGATCGCAGGCAAAAAAAAGCCCCGGCTCAACAATCGGGGGGGAAGGGTAATAAACCGGGGCACAAGGTTTCCGGCTGGGATTGCCGGGTCGAGCTCCCGCCCCGGGAGGTGGGGCGGGGAGCGCAGCTCCCGCGCTCTGATCAATAGACAAGAAGGTTCGCCGAAAAGTTCCCCGCACCGGGCCAGAACCTCGAGGTCACCCGGCAGGCGCCCTTCCGATCAGTATAGGTCAGTCGAGGACGCGCAGGGCGGCCGGGTGGCGGGCGTTCACCCACCGGTCGCGCGGGGAGCTGTTGAGCCAGCCCCGGGACTCGATACGCTGGCCCGCGAGGGAGCGGGGGCGCAGGCCGGGAAAGTACTCCATGTCCCGCTTGTCGATCCGCACCGAGAGGCCGCCACCCAGGTTGAGCCACCAGGCGTTGCGACCTTCGCCCACCCGCTGCACCCGGCCGGTGACGAACCAGAAGCCGTCGGCGTTGGTTGGGAGTTGCGCGGGAGGCGTGGGGCGAAAGCGCTCGTCGCTCCACATCCCGCGCCCCGCTTCGCGCACCTCCCGCTCGGCGTCCCGGTAGCACTCCCAGCCCCATGCATTCGGCGGCACCACGATGCTGGCCGCCAGCCCGCGCGCCAGCATCTCGCGCTGCACGTTGGTGCCGTCGGGCAGGAAGACGTGGGCGAGGGTGCGGCCGTAGGTGTCCTGGCGCTCCACGTCGAAGCGCAGGCCGACCCGCTGACCGGCGCCGGTCAACTCCTCCAGGGCGCTGCGGGCGACCGTCGCGAAGGGCTCCGTGGGGCGCTGGTCGTAGCGGATCTCGGGGGAGTTGATGCCGAGCATGCGCACCTTGCGCCCGTCCTTCAGGACCAGCGTGTCCCCGTCCAGCACCGACCGGACCTCGGCCCAAGCGTCGATGCGGTCCGCAGGGCAGGCCTCCCCGGCCGCGGCCACCGCCGCGAGCGGTGGGGCGAGCGCGAGCCCGAGGACGAGCGTGGCCCGCGCGAGCCAGATACGCCGGATACAGAAAAGGCGTCCCTCTGGACGCCTTTCCCGACCGCCCGGTCGAGCCCGGGCGCGGTCCATCACGCCATCCCGTACTTGCGCCGGAACTTGTCCACGCGGCCGGCCGTGTCCATGATCTTCTGCTGGCCGGTAAAGAAGGGGTGACACTTCGAGCACACGTCGAGGTGCAGGTCGCGCGCCGCCGTGGAGCGGGTCTTGAACGTATTCCCGCAACTGCAGGTCACGGAGATCTCGGCGTACTTGGGGTGAATGTCAGGCTTCATCGGGCTTCCTCCAGGCGAACCGACCCCCAGCGGGACGGCCGCCAGTCGCAAGCGCGGAAAGATACGGAATCCCGGCCCGCAGTTCAAGCGGCGGCCCGCAGTCCAGGCGACCTGTCAGAGCCCCAGCTCGCCCCAGAGGGCGTCGACACGGCGCCGGACCTCCGGGTCCATGGCGATGGGTCGCCCCCAGGTCCGGTGGGTCTCCCCGGGCCACTTGCGGGTCGCGTCGATCCCCATCTTCGACCCCAGCCCCACCTCGGGGGAGGCGAAGTCCAGGTAGTCGATCGGCGTCCTCTCCACGAGCACGGTGTCCCGGGCGGGGTCCACGCGGGTGGTGAGGGCCCAGACGACGTCGGTCCAGGAGCGGGCGTCGACGTCGTCGTCGGTCACGAGCACGAACTTCGTGTACATGAACTGGCGCAGGAACGACCAGACCCCGAACATCACCCGCTTCGCGTGGCCCGGGTACTCCTTCTTCATCGTCACCACCGCCATGCGGTAGGAGCAGCCCTCGGGCGGCAGGTAGAAGTCCACGATCTCGGGAAACTGCTTCTGGAGGATCGGGACGAAGACCTCGTTCAGCGCCACGCCGAGCACGGAGGGCTCGTCCGGGGGACGCCCGGTGTAGGTGGAGTGGTAGAGGGGGTCCTGGCGGTGGGTCAGGCGGTCGATGGTGAAGACCGGGAAGCGCTCGACCTCGTTGTAGTAGCCGGTGTGGTCCGCGAAGGGACCCTCGAGGGCCTCGTCGCCCGGGTGGAGATGGCCCTCGAGCACGATCTCGGCGCCCGCGGGTACCTGGAGGTCGTGGCTCAGGCAGCGCACCACCTCGCTGCGCGCCCCCCGAAGCAGGCCGGCGAAGGCGAGCTCGGACAGGCTGTCCGGCACCGGGGTCACCGCCGCCAGGATGGTCGCGGGGTCCGCGCCGAGGGCGACCGCGACGGGGAAGGGCTGCCCCGGGTGGGCCGCCTGCCAGTCCCGATAGTCGAGCGCCCCGCCCCGATGGGCGAGCCAGCGCATGATGGCGCGGTTGCGCCCGATCACCTGCATGCGGTAGATGCCGACGTTCTGGCGCGGACGCGTCGGGCCGCGGGTCACCACGAGGGGCCAGGTGATGAGCGGCCCCGCGTCGCCGGGCCAGCAGGTCTGCACCGGCAGCCGGGCGAGGTCGACCTCCTCGCCCTCGAGCACGTGCTCCTGGCAGGGGGCGCGGCCCACCACCTTCGGTGCCATGTTCAGCACCTGGCGGAAGGCGGGGAGCTTCTCCCAGGCGTCCCGCAGCCCCCGCGGGGGGTCGGGCTCCTTGAGGAAGGCGAGCAGCCGGCCCACCTCGCGCAGCTCCTCGACCGAGTCCCGCCCCATGCCCAGCGCGACCCGCCTCGGGGTCCCGAAGAGGTTCGCGAGCACCGGCATCGTGTGGCCCTTCGGGCGCTCGAAGAGGAGCGCGGGCCCACCGGCGCGCAGGACCCGGTCGCAGACCTCGGTCATCTCCAGACGCGGGTCCACCTCGACCCGCACGCGCCTCAACTCCCCGATGGCCTCGAGCCGGGCGACGAAATCCCTCAGGTCGCGGTATTGCATCTACGCCCCTCCTGCGCCCGGGTCCTCGGGTACCCGGACCTCGGTGGTCCGGGTGGCTATACCTGTCCGGGTGGCCTCAGTCGTCCGCGAACGTCGCCACCACCGGGGTGTGGTCCGAGGGGCGCTCGAGCTTGCGGGGTCCGGGGTCGATGGTGCACGCGGTGCACTTGTGCGCGAGCGCCTCGCTCGCGAGGATGAGGTCGATGCGCAGGCCCATGTTCCGCCGGAAGGCGCCCTGGCGGTAGTCCCACCAGCTGAAGCTCTTCTCGGGCTGCTCGAAGCGCCGGAAACAGTCCACCAGCCCCACCGCGAGCAGGCCCCGCAGCGCCTCGCGCTCTGGGGTGCTGCAGTGGATGTGCTCGCGGTACGCCTCCGGGTCGTACACGTCCCGGTCCTCGGGGGCGATGTTGAAGTCCCCGACCACCGCGAGCCGCGGGTAGCGGGTCAGCTCGCCGCGCACGTGCTCGGCGACCCGGGCGAGCCACTGGAGCTTGTAGGCGTAGCGCTCCGAGCCCACCTCCTGTCCGTTGACGACGTAGAGGTTCAGCACGCGTACGCCACCGAGGGTCGCGGCGAGGATGCGCCGGTCCGGGTCCGGAAGCCCCGGGAGGTCGGTCAGGACCTCCTGTGCCTCCCCGCGCGAGAGCAGGGCGACCCCGTTGTAGGCCTTCTGTCCGGCGAACACCGCGTGGTAACCGGCCTCCGCGAACGCCTCGACCGGGAACTGGTCGTCGGTGAGCTTCGTCTCCTGCAGGGCGAGCACGTCGGGCTGCGCGGCCGTGAGCCAGTCCAGCACGTGCGGCAGGCGCACCTTCAGGCTGTTGACGTTCCAGGTGGCAATCTTCATATCGAGCCCGTACCGGATCAGGTCAGAACCGTGGGCGGTCCCCGATGCCCTTACCGACCGGCCCCGGAGGCAGGCCCAACAGCTGTGTAGAGCCCGGAGCGGGCGGCGCGCCGGTCAAAGGTCAGTGTCGTCTCGCAGCCGGCGGCCCGGTTGCGCTGGCCGATCAGGTAGTCCGCCAGGTCGGCGGGTCCGCTCTCATAGGCCCGCAGCGCCGCCCACGCCAGGTCAGGGGATTCCACCAGCAACTCGGCTGTGCCCAGGACTTGACGCACAACGTTACCTACCAGTTCCCGCGAATAGCCGTAGGCCGTCTCCAGCACCCATACCAGTTCACAGAGCACAACGTGGTCGACCCGGCCGGGGGTCTCGGATGTGCAGCGGCTCTCGATGACATCGGCAGCTGCAGCCCCCTGGAGCGGGTCATCTTGCACCAGATAGCGAACCAGGACATTGGTGTCCAGGCCGATCACGAGCGGCCGGCCCGAAGGCGAACGGCCGCGTCCATCTGCTCCAGGCTGACCGGCTCCGGCGGGGCGGGAAGCATCCCCCTCAGTCGCGTGAGCGGTGCGGTGACCGGCACCAATTCCACGCGCCCGTCCTCAAGCAGGACGAACTGCACACGGTCGCCCGAGCGCAGGTGCAAGCGATCGCGGATGGGCTTGGGCAGGGTCAACTGCCCCTTGCTCGTGAGGGTCGAGAGCACGGCGCTTACCTAGCAATGGATACCTTACATGAAGGTAAGGGCTCATCCGGACAAGGTCAACCGGCAGGTGTCCGCCCCGGCAAGCCACCGGGCCGGGCCAGCCTTCGCCCTCACCCGCTGAACTTGATCCGGTAGATCTGGAAGCCGTCATCCTCACGGACCAGAATCATCCGTGCGGGTGCTGGATTCTCGCTGCCTGGCTCGGTCTCGAGGAGCATCCGCGTAGAGGTGGCAGACGTACAGCGCGAGGATCAGGACGGTGCTGACGGCCATTCGCAAGAGGAGGGGCCGCTCCTGGAGGGCGATCATGGCCGTGAGGCCCCACACGGCGAGTCCGACCCCGAACAGGTAGTTCATCAGGCCGACGAACAGGAAGCCGTTGTAGATGAAGAGCCCGCCGACGAGAGGCCAGGCCGACCAGCGCCCGAACAGCGCCCGGTGCAGGGCCATCGGCCCGCTGAGGAGCAGGAGGAAGGTGAGCCCGACGAAGACCCGACCGGCCGTGTAGACCGTCATGTACCGCGCCAGGGGCGGCACGATCAGGTCCATGACCAGGTTCGGGATCAGGCTCCACTCGACCTCGTAGAAGCCCGACAGCAGCGGGTCGTGGTCGATGACCGTGATCGCGTGCATGCGGGCCAGGTGATTCGGATAGTCCTGGAGCGGTGGCAGCACCACGTAGAAGAGGGGGAGCAGGACCAGGGCCGCAATCACGGCGAACTGGGCTGTCACCAGCAGCGGCTGCTCGGCTGCGAGCGTGGGGTCGTATCTCACGTCAGTCGAATCCCCTGTCA
>CALMKJ010000215.1 GCA_937867305.1 uncultured Ectothiorhodospiraceae bacterium
AAGACCGTGTGCGGTGTCTCCCGATAGCCCGGTGCAGTTCGGCAGAAATGTGTCGCCCGAATTGGAGAGCAGCACCTCTATGTTCTTGAAGTACTCGTCATAGACGTGAAGACTTTGGCCCTCGCTCTCCGCGAAGAGCTGGGAGACGAGATGGGCCTTTCTTGTTCCGTCCTCTCGCGACGCGCCGAGCAGGTTTGGGGCCAGGCGAGCCGACCGGAATCCGAATCGCGCCATCCGGAATACGCTCGCTCTCCGGAATGTACGGTCGTCCTCGATCGTCCCCTGGAAGGTCTGGATGGGATTCCTCGGGTTTTTCGCGTTGAACAGGCTGACATTCCGCAGGACGTCCCGAAAGGAGCCTCTTCCATTCCGATAGGTTCGCGTCCGGTCGTGTGCTGCACCGTATCCGTCGACGCTGACAAACACGTTGAACGACCGCGCCGCCAAGAACTCTGCGATCTCCTCGGTCATCAGGCTCATGTTTGTGTTGAGCGTATATGAGACCGGTACGTCCGGATGTCGCTTCTCGAGATGCTCCACGATCCTTCGGACGAGCGGCCAATCGACGAGGATCTCGCCGCCGTTGAAAGACAGTACCGCCGGCCGGCTCGCAGCTGAGCGCTTCCTGCTCATATACTGGTCCACGACGCTCAGGGTCGCGTCGATTCGTTCCTCGGACGACACGCTCCCGTTCCCTTCCCGTGACTGGCTCTTGGGCTGCACTTGGCGATGAATGCAGTAGGTGCAGGAGAGATTGCACGGGTCATTCGTGAGATACAGGATGTCGTAGTCTTTCCGTTCCTGGTAGAAGCGCGTCATAGCGCGGTGAGCCTTCGACACGGCATGATCGATTTTGCTCTCGAACTGCCGCTCGTAGGGATCTTCCTCGCTATCGAACGCGAGACGGTGAGAGAGAAGCTCCCTCTCCGAGTCTGCGTCGAGGCAGATCTCCCCTCCATGCCCTTCCCGGAGGGCCGACAGTAACGCCGCGCCCCGCTCGTTCATCAGCATCACGTCCGGGAAGTACCGATTCCACGCCGCATACGTTCCACTGCCGACGGGAACCACGACCGCATGGGCGGAGGTTCGCACAACCCGTCTCGTTTCCTCCACGGAGCTCATCCCAAGCCTCTCGTTCTCTCCGTCCGATCTGCCCCCGCCGCCGCGACCAGCTGACGACGCGCGCATCCGGGCAGACACTTCTCGCATTCGGCCGAGCCACAACGACCCCGTACTGGTGGCGCCCCGGGTGCTCATCGATGTTGATCGTTGCGTGTCAGGTCTTCAGACTGGCTTCCGCGAGGCTCCCATCCCGCGACAGCAATTGCCGTGGACGGGTGAAGTTCGAATCGCTATGGGTGTCGGTATCAGCCCTTGTTAGCAGGCTCACACGCGCAGGTGCACGTGCAGTAGTTGCCGTTGCCGGGCGAACCTGCCGCTCCGCCGCTCGTTCCTCCCGGGGCCCCTCCACGAGCAGTCCTCAGCTCGACAAAGGTCAGTTTCCGCATGTTGAGCGCGTTCTTCGGTTCGTTCTTCTGCCTCTTCGTCATTTCGTGTGGGCAAACCTGAGATCGAGCTTGCCGGCGATCAAGTAGATTATGGTGATGAAGTTGTCGGGGTTTCGATATCCGCGAGCGCGAGCTTTCGCCGCCTGAACGAGGCTGTTGATGCCTTCCATGACGGCCGTCGTCAGGTCGTTGGACAGGACGCGGAGGATGCTCGGGACATGCTGGCGGATGGTCCGGGCCGCCTTGACCATCGGCTCGATGCGTGAGCGGAGCGCCCAGCTGATCCACCTCCCGAGGGCCGTAGGGGCCATCTCAGGGGAGTAGTCCCAGATGTCCCGGAAGGCGAGGTAAAGACGATAGGCCTTCAGGGTCCGCAGGTTCCCGTCCTTGAGTTGATCCCATCGCTGCTGCTGCGCTTCGGTGAGATTCAGCGGGTTCTTCAGGAAGATGTACCGTGTTCCCTTGAGCTCGGGGCGAGATGCCACCTCCAGCCGGCGCGTCTTGTCCACAGCCTCGGAGACGAGCTTCATCGCGTGGAACTTGTCGTGCGTCAGGTCGGCTCCCGGGAAGCACTTGGCTGCCCCGGCCGCGAAGGCCGCCGACATGTCCGCTACGACGTCCGTTACGGCCTCGGCCTTGCCACCGTGAGCCTTGAAGTCCGCCAGGAACCTCTCGAAGGTGCTCTGGTCCTTGCCCTCCGTCACAAAGAGCACCTTTCTCTCGGCCGGCCTCGGATCGGCGAAGAGCGAGACGTAGGTGTGCCCTCTTCGGCTCGACGTCTCGTCGACGGCCACCATGGAGACCTGCGACATGTCGATCTTCGTCCGGGCCCGCTCGACGTAGGCGTTCAGAATCCTCCAGAGTCGCCCGTCCGTGATCTTCAGCAGCCGGCTCGCAGCCAGGACCGGCATCTGTACGGCGAGCATCAGCGCAAACGCCTCGAATAGCAGCGTGAAGCCGCTGTTCGGCCGTGCCCACGGAACTGACGCCAGGTGCACCCCGCAGCGTCCGCAGCGCGTCCGCGGCGTCCGCGCGTGAAGCCAGGCCCGGTGCTGGAAGAAGTTCAGGTGCTGCCACGTCCGCTCGGTCGTGTCGTGTACCTCTAGCCCCGTCGTCCCGCACTCCGAGCAGGCGAATCGACCGCCCGGCCGGAAATCCAGGTAGAGATGCAGCTCTCCGGCACGGACGCCGTCCGTCTTCTCCTCCTCCAGATCCAGCCGCGCTTCCGTCACGAACCACGGGTCCGTCAGCCCCAGGGCAAGCCCGAAGAGGTCCTTCTGCTCCATCGCTCCCTCCAGACCGGGCGCCTCATCACGCCCTTTCACCGATCGTAAGGGAGAGCCTCGACAGCAGCCTCGACCGGCCGACCTGTGGGAAGCGCGAAGCGGTTTCCAAGCTCGGTGGGACGCCGACGGGGTCTACCCCGGAGGCATTCCACCGAGCGTCAGGCGGGCGGTCTACCCCCACCCTCCAACCGGCCCTTGGCCACACGAAACAACGAAGAACCTCCTTGTCCTGAAGACGCTGAACTCGCCGGTGCCACTGCAGAAAGCCCCAGGACGAAAGCGGTATGCCTACGAGGAGTGCTGCGATCGCCAGCCAGAACAGCAACTGGAGCTGATCCCGTAAGACCGCAACGGTCTTCTCGGCGTGCTGGACCTTGATCTGCGTAAGTTCAAGCTCGCGCCGCTTCTCGAACGCAGCCTTGTAGAGTGCCTGCTCCGCGGGTGTCGGATCTGGGATTCGCCCGTCCTTGTTCGGCTTG
>CALMKJ010000216.1 GCA_937867305.1 uncultured Ectothiorhodospiraceae bacterium
GGTGTGTTGAGAACGCCCCGAGCATGCGCCGCCGCCCGGGGGGTTCAACTCGAATCCCAACCCACGCATCCCCACGACGCTCGAATCCCCTCGCCGCGGCGCCCGCCCTTCTCCCGTGCTGCGATTCAGACAGTGGGGGGAGGCGGGGTTGGAGGGCCGCCGGCGTGGCATTCTTCGAGCCCCGGCATCTTGACTGTCCGTTTTTCAATTCGTCGGCGTCTTTTGCCTTGCACTCTGTATCTAGTCCCATATAACTGATGCAGTCATGAGCGAGTCCGTCTCCCGGCTGCGGCAGGAGCTCTGGGGCCTCCATCGGGCGCTGGCCCGCACCCTGCGCGCCCTCCAGCGCGACGCCCCCATGGTCCAGGGCTCCCTCTACCTCCTGCGCCGCAAGTGCGGCAAGCCCACCTGCCGCTGCACCCGCGGCGAGCTCCACCCCGCCTGGGTGCTGACCCGCAGCGAAGCCGGCCGGCACCGCCTCTATTCGGTGCCCGCCGACCAGCGTGGCGCCCTGCGTCCCCTCACCCGCGAGTACCGCCGCTGGCAGCGCACCCGGGCACTCCTGGTCAAGCAGTCGGCCCGTCTGCTCGCGCTCATTGATCAACTGGCCGAGGAGCGGCTCCAGCGCTGGCCCCCGCCCAAACCCGATGAGCCTCGAACTCCTTGAGCCCCACCCCCGCCGTGTGCTCGATGCCTTCCGTCGGGGGGAGTTCGACGGTTTGGAGATCATCGCCCGGGAGGACGAGACGGTCTTCTTCGAGCTGGCTTTCCGCGAACGGCTCCTGGAGGCCCTGGCGCAGGAGATGCCCACCCCGCGCCAGAAGGAGGAGGTGCCCCGCTGGTTCATCCTCACGGCCAACCTGAGCCTGCGCCTCCACGGCCAGCACGCCTTCCATGCCTGGCCCCAGGTTGTCCGGTGCGGGGGCCTCCTCAGCGCGCTGCCTCCGGAACTGGCCCAGAAGCACCTGGACCCCCAGAGCGGCCGGGTGTTGCTCGACTGCACCGGCTTCAACGCCAAGAACACCTACGACCGCCAGACCCCCTGCGATCAGGACACCCTGCGCAAGTACGTCAAGGACGTGCCGGCCGCCGACTGGCAGGGCTGGTTCAACGGTCCGCTGCAGGCCGTCTTCCAGCGCTACGGGTTCTTCGATCCGGAGGGCGTCTTCATCGGGGACGGCAGCTATCTGTTCGTCCCCGACAACCCGGCCTACGAAGGTTCGGTGGTGCTGTGGTTTGACGAGCACAACCACCCCGTCGAGTACGAGAAGCTCAACCCGGTGGAGCGCCGCCAGGCGCACCGGGAGCGGTGTTACAAGCTGGTGAGCCTGTTGCACCTGCGTGGCGGTGCCTACGTGTATGCGGCCCTGGCGGTCGTGCCGGGCAATGCCCATGAGGATCCGATCCTCTACCAACTGGTCGAGGAGTTCGTCCGCCGGGTGGGGGTGGGCGTGATGAAGAAGCTGATCCTCGACCGGGGGTTCATCGATGGGCCGCGAATCGCCTACTGCAAGACGGTCCTCGGGATCGATGTCCTCATCCCCCTCAAGAAGAAGATGGACCTGTGGGAGGACGCCTGGCGGCTGGCCCAGCAGGGAGTCTGGCAGCCGCTGGAGCGGCCCAGTCCCTCACCGACGCCGCCGGTCAAGCGCCCGCGGGTGATCGAACAACGGGAGGCCAAGCGGCAACAGACGCTGGCTCAGCGTCGCGCGCAGGCACCGCCCCCCGATCCGGCCGGCGTGATCACGCGCCGGGAGCTTTGTCCGCTCAAGGGCTTCCAGTGGGGGGAAGCCCGGGTTCCCCTGCACGTGGTCGTGCTCCGGGAAACCTACGCCGACGGGCACCAGGAGGGCTGGGCGCTGATGACCACCGAAGACTTCGCCGATCCCCAGCAACCGCCCCGCGACTACGCCCGCCGCACCGCCATCGAGGAGCGTCACCGGCAGTTCAAGTGCTTCTACGACCTGACCGACTTCCACTCCCGCCACTTCAACGCTGTGATGGCGAAGGTGGTCTTTGTGCTGCTGACCTACACGCTGCGGCAGTGGCAACTGTGGAAGAGCGGGTTGGAGGAGGCGCTGGCCGATCGGCACCCGGCGCAGCAGCAGTGCGGGCTCTCTCCCCACGAGCAGTATGTGGTGATTTACTACCAACATGCCTATGCCCAGTTGCCCCTGGTGAGCTTTACCCGCGAGGTCCTCGAACTGTCCACGGCGGCCCGCCGCAAGGCCCTGGCCCAAATCCGCCGCCTGGAGAAGCGCTTCCGCACCCCGCTCCAGAACCTCCCGCCGCCCTGAACGTCGGCCGCTGACGCCTCTTCCCAGACTGCGTGTCGCCGCCCGCCGCCACGCGACGGGCGCGTGGGCCTGTCCACGGCCCCCCGGGCGGAGGCGTCACATCCCGCCCCCAGGACCGCGGACCTCCCCACTCCCGCCGCGGCCAGCCGTCTCCCAAGCCAACGCTCGCTCACCATCCCCAGCCCCGCAGCGTCCAGCCGCCCCAATCGGTCTCCACCCTCCCCCCACTGTCTGACTCGCAGTGCCACGGGATGGGTGGTTGTCGCCTTCGTCCGCCTGCCGTAGTCTCCCCCCGC
>CALMKJ010000217.1 GCA_937867305.1 uncultured Ectothiorhodospiraceae bacterium
CCGGGAAGGTGGAGGTCACCAGCAAGGGCCAGGTCATCGAATCGGCGCTCTCGCTCGAGGCCCGCAACACCTTCCCGAACAACAACCACTTCCGCGGTGCGTCGTTCCGCCCGAAGGTCGGCATCGACTTCACCCAGCTGGTCGAGGCGGCGGAGGCCTTCAAGACGGTGTTCGGCAAGGAGCTGCCGAATCTCGTACAGAGCTCGGTCGCCGCCGCTATCCGCGAAGAGGTTCAGCGCCATGAGGCGGCCCTGCAGGAGGCGCACAACACCCTGGTGCAGCACCACCTTCCTGGGGCCGACGTGCTCAAGGCCGCGCTGGACCAGATGCGGGCCATCCGCACGGGCAACGAGGAGCGCGCCATCCAGACCTTTACCGGCGCGCACAAGGAGCTGAAGGAGGCCATCAAGCGCGGCGCCGAGCTCGAGCAGGCCCTCACCGCGCCCCGCCTCCAGGACCTGGCGCGCGCGCGGCGGGCGCTGGACGTCCTGTGGCCCGCCATCGAAGGCGAGCCCGACCTCACGGAGGCCGAGCGCGGCCACGCCAAGACCCTTGCCGACCTGACTGCGAAGGAGCGGTTCTTCCAGGAGCTCCCGGCCATCGACCAGCACGCCCGGGTCATCGAGGAGGCGCACAGCAGGCGCCGCGACCAGGCTTTGAACGAGCGCCTCGGCGCCTACGAGCGCGCGCTCGAGCAGCTTCGGGGCACGCCCGGCTGGGATCAACTCGACGCCGAGCAGCAGATCCGGGTGGCTGAGCCGCTCGCCGTCTACGCGGTGGCGGATAAGGCCGGCGCTGCGCCCATCGTTCAGCTCCGCGCCGAGCGGGACGCGTGCCACGCCCGCCGCGACACCGCCATCGAGACCCTCGTCAGGATGGTCGACGGCCAGCGCGTCGCCAGCGTGCGCGCCGCGGAGTACTTCCAGGGGGGCATCGACACGGAGGAGCAGCTCGACGCCGCGCTCTCGGGCCTGCGCGACCAGTGCGTCGAGCTGATCGCCGCCGGCAAGAAGGTGCTGGTGCAGTAACGCCGTGGACCGCGACACCCGCAACCGCATCCAGCGCGCGACCCAGGACGCGCGCCGGCTGCTCGAGCGCGAGTACGCCGAGCAGCTGGAGGGGCTCTTCGACGTCCACCTGGATGGGACCGTCGCTCCCGCCGCCGGCGCCCACCTGGACGCCGCCCACCAGGTTGTGCGGGGCAAGCTCGTCGCCGCCGTGGCGCATCGACGCAGCGCGGGAGCGGAGCCCGCGGAGGCGGTCTCCGACTACCTCCGGGAGGCGGCCTTTACCACCCTGAACCGCTTTGTCGCGCTGAAGATGCTGGAAGCGCGGGGACTGGTTCAGGAGTGCATCTCCAACCTCGAACAGTCCTCCGGGTTCCGGGAGTTCACCGGGCTTGCCCCCGGCCTTGCGGAGACCGCGGACCACGGCTACCGGCTCTACGTGGAGAGCCTCTTCGACGAGGTTGGGCGAGAGGTCGGAGTCCTGTTCGACCGGCGCGACCCGGGGAGCCTGCTGTGGCCGCGCCGGCAGGCCCTCGCCGATCTGCTGGCGGTGCTGAACGCGACGGACCTCGCGTCCGTCTGGGCCGAGGACGAAACCATCGGCTGGGTCTACCAGTACTTCAACGGCGACGACGAGCGCAAGCAGATGCGCGCCGAGAGCCAGGCCCCGCGCAACAGCCGCGAGCTCGCCGTGCGCAACCAGTTCTTCACGCCACGCTATGTGGTGGAGTTCCTGACGGACAATACGCTCGGGCGCATCTGGTACGAGATGCGACAGGGTCGTACGGCCCTGGTGGACCTCTGCACGTATCTGGTGCGTCGAGGGGAGGAGGTTTTTCTCGCAGAGTCTGCTCCTTCGGCCGCAGTCGCCTGGCTCGCCGGTGCGAGCGACGAAGAGCCGGACGTCACCGCTCTGGGACACACGGTCGATGGCTATGCGCGACGCGGAGACCCGGACACGGCATGGACGTGGGCACAGGAATCTCTCGAGTGCATCCGGTCCGAGGGTGCCGGCGGTCACACGAGTCAGGAGCTTCTGGACGCCCTCTTTCTTCTGTGCCGCGGTGAGCGTTTCTGCGATGGACTCCTTCGCTCCCACGAGCACGAGATCAGGGCGAACCGCTCGGAGCTCGACCGGCGTCGACGGTCGGGGGCGGAACCCCTGACGCTTGTCCCCTGGCGGGAGCCGAAGGACCCCCGCGATCTGAAGATACTGGACCCGGCGTGCGGGTCCGGTCACTTCCTGCTCTACGCATTCGACCTCCTCCATGGCATCTATGAAGAAGCCTGGCAGGACGGCGGGGGGCCGGCGTCCACGGGGACCGGACGTAATCTGCGGGAGGACTACCCGACCCGGGAGGACCTGCGCCGGGCCGTTCCCGGGCTTGTCCTCGGTCACAACCTCCATGGCATCGACATCGACCCGCGCGCCGCCCAGCTCGCCGCGCTTGCCC
>CALMKJ010000218.1 GCA_937867305.1 uncultured Ectothiorhodospiraceae bacterium
CCGGGAGGAAGCGGCGCACGAGCAGATGGCCGCGGCCGTTCTGGACCCGGGCCCGGTCGGCGGTCGTCTCCAGGATCCCGTTCTCCGGCGCGCCCGCGAGCACCCGGAGCCCCTCGGCCTCGGGCCGCTGCACGGTGTGCAGCAACCACTTCTTCGTGTGCGAGGGGTCGGTGGCGGTGACCTGGTCATAGACGATGAGCCGGTCCTCCTCCGCCAGATAGACCAGCTGGCGCAGCACCCGCCGGACCTTCCCGCCGCTCCCGCCCTCGTCGTGGCCCGGGGCGTTGTAGGCCGGCGTGAGATCCGCCGCGACACTGGTCAGCTCCCCCTCGCGGTGGGCGAAGTGGACGACGTCACCGCCCTCCAGGTGCTGGCCCTGTCCCAGGTTGGAGAGCCAGTCCGCCACGCTCCCCACGGCGCTGCCGGTCGGAAGCACGACCCTCTGGCCGCCGTCGGCGACGTTCCGGCGGAACACGCCTCCCACCGGCACCCGCTCCCCGGGCCGCAGCACGAGCAGGGTGTTCTTGGCGACGCTCCGGATGGAGTAGTCGAGCCGGTGCTCGCCGAAGAAGTCGCCGTACGTCCCGCTGTTGATGGCGAGCGGCGCCCCCTTGAACAGGGTGAAGTGCCCGGCGTCGTAGTGGCCGTGGTGGGCGAAGGTGTCGCCGGCGCGGAAGGTGACGTAGGTGGCGTCGGGCCCCCAGTCCGAGCGGATGTAGACCTGATTGAGGGCGTCCGGGCCGAAGAAGGCCGCCCGCGGCAGGCCCCCGTCCAATGCCTGGGCCCGGCCAAAATCCCGGACCCTCTCAGAGGCCCCGCCCCCGTCGAGAACCCCGGCCCCCCCCAGAGGCCTGGCCCCAGACACCGGGATTTCTGGGTGACCCTCGACAGGTGACTAGCCCGTAAGAGGGTTGGTCCCCCGCGGACCAAGGCGATGGACGGTTGAACGACGCATGGCTGAACGAGGGAGCCTACGATGACGCTATGCTGGAAGGCCCCCGTTCCTCTGAATCCTTTACCAATGGCCACGATCACGGGCTCTGTAAGCAACAAAGGGGATGAGGCCGATTGGCAATCACGCAATCGGCCTCATCCCCTTCTTCTGGTGCGCCGGGTACTCGCCGTCGGCCTTCTGGCCGCCGCCCTCTACGCAGGCCACACCTTCCCGGTCGCGTCGGGCTGGCTGGTAGTGGGACTCGCTGCCTACGCGCTCCTGCTGGCCCGGGCTCCGTCGGCCTGGCTCGTGGTCGTACCCGCGCTCATCCCCGCCCTGGACCTGACCCCGTGGTCCGGGCGCCTCTACGTCAACGAGCTCGACTTCTTCCTGCTGGTCACCGTCGCCTCGGCGCTCTGGCACCCTCAAGCCTGGTTTCGCCCCCTCGGCCTGAGCCGCGCGTCAATCCTGGTGCTCGCACTGGTCGTCGTCTGGCAGACGCTCACTACCCTGCGCGGATTTCTGCCGATTCAGCCCCTCGACGCCAACGCGCTGGCCGGCTACTACAGCCACTGGAACAGTCTGCGCCTGGCCCGGGGGTTCCTCTGGGCCCTCCTGCTCCTGCCCCTGCTCGGTCAGGCCCGGGCCCGCGGCGAAGCGGCCGAGCGCTGGCTCTCCGCGGGGATGCTGGCAGGACTCGCTGCCGCGGTGCTCACCGTCCTCTGGGAGCGGGCTGTATTCACCGGCCTCCTGGACTTCGATCAGGAGTACCGGGTAACCGGCATGTTCTCCGGAATGCACACCGGCGGGGCACCGGTGGACGCGTACCTGGTGACCACCATCGCCTTTGCGGCCAGCGCGTTCCTGCTCTGGAAACAGACGCTAGTGCGCGCCGCCGGTCTAGTCCTCTTCGCCGGTGGCATCTACGCGCTCCTCGTGACCTTCACCCGCACCAATTACCTGGCACTGGCCGCGATGGGCGCCACCCTCGTCGGGGGCACCCTGCTGCTCAAGCGCGCCGCTGGCTCTCCGGCACGCCGCTGGGCGTGGTCAGCAGGGCTCGCGAGCCTCCTCGCCCTGGCGCTGGCCCTGCCAGTCCTCGGTGGAGCCTTCATCCAGTCCCGGCTTGCCGACGCGGTGCCGGATCTCAAGGGCCGACTGAGCCACTGGTCGCGCGTGGTGCAGCAGGTCACCTCCGACCCGGCCGTCCGAACTTTCGGCATGGGCAAGGGTGCCTTTCCACGTACCTTTTTCTGGACGACCACGGACCAGGACCGACCCTCGACCTACGGCCTGCTGACCGAGGGCGAGAATACGCTTCTGCGCTTCGGCAAGAGTGGGTCGGGGAACCTTGTGCTGCGGCAACGGTTCACGGTCCGCGAGCCCGGCCCTTACCGACTCCAGGTCCGGCTCCGTCCGGTAAGCGCGGCCCCCACCAACTTCCTGGTGGAGATCTGCGAACGAAACATCCTGAGCCCCTACCGGGACTGTTTCTGGACCAGCTTTCGAACCGCTGCCGACCCCCGTGCCTGGGAGCAATTCGAGTGGTCCTTCGACGTCTCGCACCTCGGCGGGGACTCCTGGCTCGCCGCGAGGCCCGTAGAGGTCGCACTCCTGCAGCGCGGCCTCGCGGTCGGAGTGGACATCGACGACGTGCGCGTGCTCACCCCTGGCGGCCAGGACCTGATCGCGAACGGCGACTTCAACTCAGGGCTCGATCGGTGGCACCTGTGGTCCGGCGAGCACCGCCTCTGGCATACCCTGAACCTCTGGGTCGACGCCTTCTTCGAGGGCGGCTGGCCTGGCCTCGCTGCCCTCCTCATCCTGCAGGTCTTCTGGTTAGTACGGCTCGCCACACGCATGACTCGCGGCGACCCCATGGCCCTGGTACTCGCGCTCACCTTCGCCGGCCTGCTGGCCGTCGGACTCTTTGATAGCAGCTTCGATGACCCGCGGATATCCTTGCTCTTCTTCCTCTTGACGTGGTTCGTCATGCTGCCCACCCGGCGCCCGCTGCCTGAGAACCCATCCGCCGCGGCACCCGCACGCGCCCCCAACCGGACTGACGGCCCGTCAGCCCCACTGGCCTCGATGCCCCCCCCCCGAAGGCTGCCCGGAGTGCTGCTGCTCTTGGCCGTGCTCGCGCCCGCGGCACTGCCCTTCCCGACCGAGGCGCGGGCGGCGCCGGACGCCGCAACACCCCGGCGCCCCCCCTCGGCCGGTACCCACCCCGACGTGTCCGCCACCGCAACCGCCAACGCTCCCCAGGGCGAGCGCGGGACCCGCCGCATCCGCCATGTGCGTAGCTTCCCAGAGCTGTGTAAAGAACCGGGGGTGCTCGCCTGCTTCGACTTCGACGGCGATCGCCCTCTCGCCAGCCGTATTGGAAGCCTGTCAGCCTCCTTCGGCGCCGCCCCCAACCGCCCAGCGAAGGCCTACCTCTATCGCGGACCCGAAACCCGCGGCGGCGGAGCCGTGCGCATGGATTTTCTCGCCAGCGACGGACCCGACCACGGCGGTCTCACCTTCACCCTCGATGAGTTTGCCGAAGGCGACACCATCGTGGTCCAGTGGCGCCAGTGGTTCTCGCCGGAGCTTGTCACGACCTTCGATTCCGAGCGCCGCCCCATCAAGCCCACCGTCGGAGGCGATGGTGCGAAGCAACTCATCATCAACGAAATCGGCGACCCCGCCGGCTGCTCCTTTGGTCAGATCGTTGCCAATACTAGCTGGAATGGTCCCCTCGGCCTCTACCACGGCTGTGGACTCTGGGCGACACCCAACGTACCCGACCCTACCGGCACTGACCCCCACGACGTCGACATCCAACCCGGCGGTGACAACACCTGTCGTTACCGTTACGTGTCACACGACCACAATCTGCCCAACGTCGCCTATCTTTTCCCGACAGATCCCCCGGATCTCCTCAGCGTGCCGGGCTTCAACAAACCCGTCGTGCCGGGCCGCCTCCACGGCTGCATCGGCTGGAAGGCAGAACAGTGGATGACCTTCCGACTGGAGGTCACTCTCGTCTTTTGCCACGAGCCCTGGACCGGCCGCATACCCGCCGCCTGCGAGAACCTCAAGCACGGAGACTCCGCCGCACGCATCCGTTACTGGGTCAAGTATCAGGATGACCCTCGACCCTGGCTCGTCTACGACTTTCCCATGCCCATGCGCTGGCGCGAGGGACATTCCGGCCGCTACGGCCGTTTTGGCTTCACGCCGTACAATACGAACGAGGCCCCGAAACACGACAAGCCACCTGCCTTCGTGCTCTACGATGACGTCCTCGTCGCGAGGGCCATCGCGCCCTTACCATGGCCCGCCGACTGACTGTCACGCAACCCCTCCTTCACCGAACGCAAGAGCCGCGGCACCGCCAACATGGCTCCCGCCACGCTCAAATGATCGTCGTCCATGTAAAGAACTCGCGCTCCCTCCGCAACCTTGATCTGCCCCCCTTCCCTACCCCTATAGAGATCATTCACAGGCACCATTTCGCACCAACCACCGCATGCTCCAAGAATCTCCTTCACCACATTCGCAGCACGTAAACCCTCCCCAACCGACTCCGACTCGATCCACGCCCGCCCATCCGCATCGATACGGACTCCCAGGAATGCCAAGTATTGCAGAACGTTTCTATTGCCAATGCCCAATACGGGTGGGCCTTCAACCAGCAACACACGACTCCCCGCGTCCCGTGCCAGCCGCAAGAACGAACTTGCATCCGACACCCGTATATCTCTCCATCGTGCTGCAATCAACACAAGCCTCGGCCGCCTCCCAAGCAACGCGAGCCTTGCATCGTTGAATTCCTGCATCTCCCCAGCGCTAAAATACGGACTCCCAGCCGCAATGTTCTCCCCCCGCGCAGCGACAAATGGCGAGGTTCCTTCCGCCGTCATAAACGATACCGTCAGCCCCAACTCGCGTGCCACCTCATCGATCGCGGGGGCCCACATCAATCCGTGAGAATCCCCCAGCACCAGCAGGTCAACCGCATCTCCACCATAGCGCCTAACGACTCCGCTCCCAGCATGTACCGCAGGTTCTCCTTCGCCACTCGCATCGAGAAGCGTGACACCCCTCATTCGCCTCCTCACATGCTCCGGCCATTCCTTTCTTGGCGCTACGTTGTAAAGATTACCAGCCCATGCGACCTCCCCTAACCCCGATACATCTTCCGAATTATTTATCCCCTTTACAGCATACGCAGAAATCGCCGCCCCGACGCAACAAACGAGAACCGCA
>CALMKJ010000219.1 GCA_937867305.1 uncultured Ectothiorhodospiraceae bacterium
TCGTGGAGGCGGTGCGCCGCGGGGTCGACCTCTTCGACTGCGTGATGCCCACCCGCAACGCGCGCAACGGCCACCTGTTCACGTCCCGGGGGGTGATCCGCATCCGCAACGCCCGCTACCGCGACGACACCCGTCCCCTGGACGAGGCCTGCGCCTGCTACACGTGTCGGCGGTACACCCGCGCCTACCTGCACCACCTGGACCGGGGCGGGGAGATCCTGGGGGCGCGGCTCAACACCCTGCACAACGTGCGTTTCTACCAGGACCTGATGCGCGGTCTGCGCGAGGCCGTCGCCGAGGGTCGCCTGGAGAGCCACGTGCGGGCCCTGTACGCGGCCTGGCAGGAGGCCCGGTGACCCACGCAGCGTGACGGTACCCGGCCGGCTGTCCGCAACTCACTCATTTCTCTCGTGTCTCTGCGCCTCTGCGGTGAGCCCCCACGGGCAACGACCCCGCCTCCGCCCCGCGCTCGCCTGGCCATCGGCCGGCCAGGAGTGCCATAATTCCGCCCCTTCGCACCGACACCCCAGGACGCGCCCATGAGCTTCTTCATCGCTGACGCCCACGCCCAGGCCGCCGGTGGCGCGGCGCCCCCCGGCATCGACCTCATCTTCCTCGTACTGCTCTTCGTGGTGTTCTACTTCCTGCTCATTCGGCCCCAGATGAAGCGGGCGAAGGAGCACAAGAACATGGTGGCGAGCCTCGCGAAGGGCGACGAGGTGGTCACCGGTGGCGGGCTGCTCGGGCGGGTGACCAAGGTCGGCGACCACTTCGTCACCCTGGAGATCGCCGACGGCCTCGAGGTAAAGGTCCAGAAGCAGGCCCTGGGAAGCGTCATGCCCAAGGGCACGATGAAGACCCTCTGAGCCGGGCGCCGTCGTGCTGAACCGCTACCCCCTCTGGAAGTACATCCTGGTCGTGGTCGTCGCCATCGTGGGGACGATCTACGCGCTGCCCAACCTCTACGGCGAGGACCCGTCGATCCAGATATCCGCCCTGCGGGGCGGGCGCGTCGACGAGGCCCTGCAGAAGCGCGTCCTCGACGCCCTCGGGCAGGCCCAGCTCACTCCGAAGAAGGCAGAGATCGGCGAGGGACGGCTGCTGGTGCGCTTCGGGGACACCGAGGTCCAGTTGAGGGCGCAGGACGTCGTGCGCGGCGCGGTCGGCGAGTCCTACGTGGTCGCCCTGAACCTCGCCCCCGCGACCCCCCGCTGGCTCCAGGCCCTGGGGGCGCGGCCCATGTACCTCGGCCTCGACCTGCGCGGCGGGGTGCACTTCCTTCTCGAGGTGGACATGCCGGCGGCCGTGCGCCAGGCCGAGGAGCGCCACGTCAACGACCTGCGCCAGCTGCTGCGCAACGAAAAGCTGCGTTACAAGACGGTCTCCCTCGCCGAGGGCGGGGTCATCCTGGTGGCCTTCTCCGACGCCGAGACCCGCCAGAAGGCCGACGACCTGGTTCGCCGGCACTTCCCCGACCTGCTGGTGACCCAGGCCGAGCGCGGGGGTGATGTGGTGCTCGAGCTGCGGATGGCGGAGCCCGCAATGAAGGAGCTGAAGAAGTTCGCGCTGCAGCAGAACCTGACCACGCTGCGCAACCGCGTCAACGAGCTCGGCGTCGCCGAGCCGGTGATCCAGCAGCAGGGCGAAAGCCGGATCGTGGTCCAGCTGCCCGGCGTGCAGGACACCGCGCGCGCCAAGGAGATCCTCGGGGCCACCGCGACCCTCGAGTTCCGGCTGGCCGACGACGAGCACGACGTCCGCGACGCCGTGGAGGGCCGCGTCCCGGCGGCCTCCAAGCTCTACCACGACCGCGCGGGTCGTCCGGTGCTGCTGGACAAGCGCGTCATCATCACCGGCGACTACATCACCAACGCCGCCTCCGGCATCGAGCAGCAGAGTGGCACCCCGGCGGTGTTCATCACGCTCGACGGGCGGGGCGCCGGGATCATGGCCGACCGCACGAAGGACAACGTGGGCCGGCGCATGGCCGTCGTCTTCATCGAGAACAAATCCGAGACGCGGCGCGGCGAGGGCGGGGAGGCCGTCCGCGTCAAGCGCACGACCGAAGAGGTCATCAACCTCGCGGTCATCCGCGAGCGGCTCGGCAAGCGGTTCCAGATCAGCGGGATGGACAGCCCCGACGAGGCGCGGAACCTGGCGCTCCTGCTCCGGGCGGGGGCGCTCGCCGCGCCGATGGAGATCGTGGAGGAGCGGACCGTCGGCCCGAGCCTCGGTCAGGAGAACATCGAGCAGGGCTTCAAGGCCTCGGTCCTCGGCCTTGCCCTGAGCTTCGCCTTCATGGCGGTCTACTACAAGCTGTTCGGCCTGGTCTCCGGTTTCGCGCTGCTCTTCAACCTGGTGATCACCGTCGCGGTGATGTCCCTGCTGCAGGCGACCCTGACCCTGCCCGGTATCGCCGGCATGGTGCTCTCGGTCGGCATGGCGGTCGACGCCAACGTCCTCATCTACGAGCGGGTGCGCGAGGAGCTGCGTGCCGGCAACACCCCCCAGGCCGCGATCCACGGGGGCTACGAGAGGGCCTTCAGCACCATCCTGGACTCGAACGTCACGACCCTGGTCGCGGCGCTGGCCCTGTTCGGGGTCGGCAGCGGACCCATCCGCGGGTTTGCCGTGACCCTGGCCATCGGTATCGCCACCTCGATGTTCACCGCGATCATCGGGACGCGTGCCGCGATCAACCTGATCTACGGCGGCCGCCGGGTCGCCAAGCTGGCGATCTGAGGACCGAGCCTTGGACTTTTTCAGCCGCACGACCCATTTCGACTTCATGCGCTGGCGCCACGGCGCGATGGCCTTTTCCGCCGTGCTGACGCTGACGGCGCTCGCGTTCCTCACCTTCCGTGGCCTGAACCTGAGCGTCGACTACACGGGGGGCACCGTCATCGAGGTCGCCTACCCCGAGATGGTGGACCTCGGACCGTTGCGCCAGGCGCTCACCGCGGATGGCTTCGAGGACGCGGTGGTCCAACACTTCGGCACGCCCAAGGAAGTGCTGGTGCGCCTTGCCCCGCGCCCCGGGGTGGCGGAGAAGGAGCTCGCCAACCGCGCGGTCGCCTCGCTCGGCAAGGTCGGAGCCGGTGAGCCGCGACTGCAGCGGGTGGAGTTCGTGGGGCCCCAGGTGGGGGAGGAGATCACCGAGCAGGGCGGGCTCGCGATGCTGGCCGCGATGATCGGGATCCTGATCTACGTGGGCCTGCGCTTCGAGTGGCGGCTCGCGCTCGGCTCGGTGCTCGCGCTCTTCCACGACACCATCATCGTGCTCGGTTTCTTCTCGGTGACGTGGATGGACTTCGACCTCACGGCGTTCGCCGCCATCCTGGCCGTGATCGGCTATTCCCTGAACGACACGATCGTGGTCTACGACCGGGTGCGCGAGAATTTCCGCAAGGTGCGCCGCGGGTCCTCCGTGGAGATCATGAACCTCTCCCTGAACGAGACCCTCTCGCGCACGGTGATGACGGGCGTGACCACGCTGCTGGTGCTCATGTCCCTGTACCTGTACGGGGGCGAGCTCCTGCGCAGCTTCACCGTCGCCCTGGTGGTCGGCGTCGTGTTCGGCATCTACTCCTCGGTGTACGTGGCGAGCGCCCTGGCGCTCGCGCTCGGGGTGAGCCGCGCGGACCTGATGCCGGCGCAGAAGGAAGGGGTCGACGCCCGCCCGTGACCGGGGCGCTGGCGCGGTGACCGCCCGGATGCGGATCGGCGCCCGGGGTTGGGAGCACGGGTCCTGGGACTCGTCCTTCTATCCGGAGGGGCTGCCGCCCGAGTGGCGGCTCACGTACTACGCGAACGCCTTCCGCGCGGTGCTCGTCCCCGCGGAGCGCCTGATGGCGAGCACCCCGGCCGAAGTGGCCGGGTGGGCGGGCGACGTCCATTCCGGGTTCCTCTTCTTCGCCGAGCTGGCCCCCACCGGCGAGGCCGACCTCGACGCCTGGCTCGACCGGGTCGCGCCCCTGGGGGAGCGACTGGCCGGGCTCGTGCTGCGGTCGGGGGCGGGGCAGCTCTCCCCGGCCCGGTGGTCCGCGCTCTCCGGCCGCTGGACACTCGCATCGCTCGCGGACCCCGCGGCCGCCGGCGACCCGCCCGGCAGCCCTTCGCTCCCACCCGTGTGGCGGCCGGGCAGCGGGTCCGCGAGCTGCGTCGGCCTCCTGGAGGGGGAGTCGCGCGGCCCGAGGGAGCTGCGGCAGGTGCTCGAGGCCTTCGGAGCGGCCTCGGCCGGCTGCGCCGAGGCGCTGCTCTGCTTCCCCGGGACCCCGGGGGCCTGGCAGGAAATGGAGCGGGCGCAGGTCATCGCCGGACTGCTGGGTGGTTGACCGTCCCGTCCTGCCTGGGGATACTGCCTGACCCACACCGACGTACCGAGCCGCTCGTGCCCCCCCGCCCCAGAGTCCCCCAACAACGCCGCTCCCCCTCGCGCAGCGAGCCGCCCGCGATCGTGACGGTGCGCGGCCTGTGCTTCGCCCACGGCGAGCGGAAGATCTTCGACGGCGTGGACCTGCGGATCGCCCGCGGCAAGGTGACCGCCATCATGGGGCCGAGCGGGACGGGCAAGACGACGCTCCTGCGCCTGATCGGCGGCCAGTTACGGCCGACGGCCGGGACGGTCACGGTGGACGGCCAGGACGTGCACCAGCTCTCCCGCGAGAAGCTCTTTCAGCTGCGCAAGCGCATGGGGATGCTGTTCCAGAGCGGGGCGCTGCTCACCGACCTCTCGGTCTTCGACAACGTGGCCTTCCCGCTGCGCGAGCACACCGACCTGCCCGAGTCGATGATCCGCCACCTCGTGCTGATGAAGCTCGAGGCGGTAGGGCTGCGCGGGGCCCACGGCCTGATGCCGCGCGAGCTCTCGGGCGGCATGGGGCGCCGGGTGGCGCTGGCGCGGGCCATCGCGCTCGACCCCATGATGATCCTGTACGACGAGCCGTTCACCGGGCAGGACCCGATCACCATGGGCGTGCTGGTCCAGCTGATCCGCAAGCTGAACGACAGCCTGAAGCTCACCAGCGTCATCGTGTCCCACGACGTGAAGGAGACCTCGGCCATCGCCGACTACATCTACGTGCTCTCCGGCGGGAAGGTGGTGGGTGAAGGCTCGCCCGAGGCCCTGGGGCGGACGAGCTCGCCGTGGGTCCGGCAGTTCCTGCAGGGGCTTCCGGACGGACCGGTGCCGTTCCACTACCCGGCCCCGGACTTCCTCGGGGACCTGCTCGGGGGAGGCTCGCCGTGATCGAGGTCCTGCGTCGGCTCGGCCGCACCGGCCTGCAGTTCTTCGAGCGCCTGGGGCGCGGGCACCTCTTCCTCGGCTACGTGCTGCTCGGGGTCCCCGAGGTGCTGTCGCGCTTCCGGCTGCTGGTGGCCCAGGTCTGGTCGGTCGGCGTGCTCTCCCTGGTCATCGTGCTGGTGTCCGGGGTCTTCGTGGGCATGGTCCTCGGGCTGCAGGGCTACAACACGCTGGTGGACTTCAACGCCGAGGAGTCGCTCGGAGTGGTCGTCGCCCTCTCGCTCGTGCGTGAGCTCGGGCCCGTGGTGGCGGCCCTGCTGTTCGCCGGGCGCGCCGGGTCGGCGCTCACCGCCGAGATCGGCTTGATGAAGGCGACCGAGCAGCTTGCCGGGATGGAGATGATGGCGGTCGACCCGCTGCGCCGCGTGGTTGCGCCGCGATTCCTCGCCGGGCTCCTGTCGATGCCGTTGCTCGCGGCCATCTTCAGCGCGGTGGGGGTCCTCGGCGGCTGGTTCGTCGGGGTGGGGCTGCTCGGCGTGGACGACGGCGCGTTCTGGTCCCAGATGCAGGCCAAGGTGGACCTGCACGACGACATCCTGAACGGTGTCATCAAGAGCGTGGTGTTCGGCATCGTCGTCACCTGGATCGCGGTTTTCGAAGGCTACGACGCCGTGCCCACCTCGGAGGGCGTCGGGCGGGCGACGACCCGCACCGTCGTGCACTCTTCGCTCGCGGTGCTCGGGCTCGACTTCGTGCTGACCGCGCTCATGTTCAACGACATCTAGGAAACTGCGGAGGGTTCCCGCGATGTTCCACTCCAAGACCGTGGAGATCGGCGTCGGCCTGTTCGTCGCCCTCGGCCTGGCGGCTCTCTTCATGCTCGCGATGAAGGTGAGCAACCTGTCGGCCTTCTCCGGCGGTGACGGGTATCAGGTGACGGCACGCTTCCAGAACATCGGCGGCCTGAAGGAGCGGGCACCGGTCACCATGTCCGGGGTGCGCGTGGGGCGGGTGAAGTCCATCGACTTCGACGACCAGAGCTACCAGGCGCTCGTCACGCTGGACATCGATTCGCGCTGGACCCGCATCCCCACGGACTCCACCGCGAGCATCTTCACCGCGGGCCTGCTCGGCGAGCAATACATCGCGCTCGAGGCGGGCGGGGAGGAGCAATTCCTCGCCGAGGGCGGTGAGCTGAAGCTGACCCAGTCGGCGCTGGTGCTCGAGCAACTGGTCGGCCAGTTCCTTTTCAGCAAGGCCGCCGAAGGGCCCAAGGCCCCCGAAGGGTCCAAGGGCGGCGAAGCCGCCGCGCCCGCACGCTGAGGGAGGTGGCGATGAAGCGTCGAATCGCTCTGAGCCTGCTGGCCGCGGTCCTGGTCGGGCCGGGGATGGCGGCGACCCACGCCGCGGACCCCGAGGGCGCCCGCCAGGTCGTGCAGGAAACGACCGACCGGATGCTCGAGGCCCTGAGGGCGCAGCGGGACGAGCTGCGTCAGCGCCCCGAGAAGATCTACCCGCTGGTGGACAGCATCGTCCTGCCGCACTTCGACTTCACGCGGATGTCGCGCTGGGTGCTGGGAAAGTACTGGCGGGCTTCGACCGACGCGCAGAAGGCCCGTTTCGTCGAGGAGTTCCGCAACCTCCTGGTGCGGACCTACGCCACCGCGCTGCTCGAATACGCAGACCAGAGCGTGAACGTGCTGCCCCTGCGGGGTGCCAGCAGCGGGGCCGAGGTGGCGGTGCGCACCGAGGTCCGCCAGTCCGGTGCGCCCCCGATCCCCATCAACTACAGCATGAGCGCGGCGGAAGGGGCGTGGAAGGTCTACGACGTGACCGTCGACGGGATCAGCCTGGTCGCGAGCTACCGGAGCACCTTCGCCAACGAGATGGAGCGCGGGGGGATGGACCACGTCATCGCGCTCCTCGAGCAGCGCAACCGGGAGGTCGGTTCGGGGGGCGGCAAGAAGTGAGCGGAGCGGTCGTCGAGCTCCTCGGCGAGGGCCGCGTCGCGGTGCGGGGGCCCCTGCGCTACGCGACCGTCCCGGGCCTGTGGCAGGCTGCCCGGAAGCTCGCGACGGAAGCCCCCCTGGTGACCGTCGACCTGTCGGGTGTCACCGAGTCGGACAGCGCGGCCCTCGCGCTCCTCCTGGAGTGGATGCGTGAGGTCCGGGGGCGGGGAGGCGAAATCCGCTTCACCGGGATGCCGAATCAGCTCGAGGCCATCGCTCGCATGAGTGGCCTCGAAGGGCTGCTGCCCCTGGGGGCGGCGACGTGAGCCCGGAGACCCCGACACCCGCCCCGCGGGTGACCGGCCCCGGCACAACCTGAGAGCTCTCGCGTGGACAGGCTCCTCATCTCCGGCGGGGTTCCGCTGGCCGGCCGGATCCGCATCTCCGGCGCCAAGAATGCCGCGCTGCCGATCCTGGCCGCGGCGCTGCTGGCCGACGGCCCGCTCGTCATCGGCAACATCCCGCACCTGCGGGACATCACCACGACCATGGAGCTGCTCGGGCGCATGGGCGTCCAGCTGCTCGTGGACGAGCACATGCAGGTGGAGGTCGACAGCCGCCCCATCCGCGAGTTCGTGGCGCCCTACGAGCTCGTCAAGACCATGCGCAGCTCGGTCCTCGTGCTCGGCCCGATGCTCGCCCGCTTCGGCCGCGCCGAGGTCTCCCTGCCCGGTGGCTGCGCCATCGGCGCCCGCCCGGTGAACCTGCACCTGCAGGGCCTGGCGAAGATGGGCGCGGACATCCGGGTGGAGAACGGCTACATCCACGCCTCGGCCCCGCGCCTGAAGGGCGCCCGCCTCCTGCTCGACCTCGTGACCGTCACCGGCACGGAAAACCTGATGATGGCCGCGACCCTCGCGCAGGGCACCACGGTCATCGAGAACGCCGCCCGCGAGCCGGAGGTCGTGGACCTCGCCGACTGCCTCACCCGGATGGGCGCCCGCATCGAGGGTGCCGGCACCGACACCATCGTCGTCGAGGGCGTGGACCGGCTCACCGGCGCCCACTACGACGTGCTCCCCGACCGCATCGAGGCCGGCACCTACCTGGTGGCCGCCGCCATCACGGGGGGGAGCGTCCGTCTGCAGGACACCCGCCCGGGCAACCTCGACGCGGTGCTCGGGAAGCTCATGGAGGCCGGGGCCGAGGTGCGCACCGGCGAGGACTGGATCGAGCTCGACATGCACGGCCGGCGGCCGCGTGCGGTGGACATCCACACCGCCCCGTACCCGGCCTTCCCGACCGACATGCAGGCGCAGTTCACCGCCCTCAACGCGGTTGCCGAGGGCACGGGCGTCATCTCCGAGACCGTGTTCGAGAACCGCTTCATGCACGTGCTCGAGCTGCAACGCATGGGGGCGGACATCCGCCTCGAGGGCAACACCGCGGTCGTGCGGGGCGTGGAGCGCCTCACCGGCGCGCCGGTGATGGCGACCGACCTGCGCGCCTCGGCGAGCCTGGTGATCGCCGGGCTGGTCGCGGCCGGGGACACGCTGGTGGAGCGCATCTACCACCTCGACCGTGGCTACGAGTGCATCGAGGAGAAGCTCTCCCAGCTCGGCGCCCGGATCCGGCGCGTGCCGGGTTAGGCGACCGGGAGAGCCGCGGCCGTGCAGGCGGGCCTCACCATCGCGCTGTCCAAGGGCCGGATCTTCCGGGACTCCCTGCCGCTGCTCGCCGAGGCCGGGGTGGTCCCGCTCGACGACCCGGAGAAGAGCCGCAAGCTGATCCTGCGCACCAACCGCCCCGACGTGAGCCTGGTGGTCATTCGGGCCGCCGACGTCCCGACCTACGTGGAATACGGGGCCGCGGACCTGGGGGTGGCCGGCAAGGACGTCCTGATGGAGCACGAGGGAGACGGCCTCTACGAGCCGCTCGACCTCCAGATCGCCCGCTGCCGGATGATGGTGGCGGGGCGCGCGGGGGAGGAGGGGGCTCATCCCCGGCGCCTGCGGGTGGCGACGAAGTACGTGAGGACCGCGCGGGCGTTCTACGCCGAGCGCGGGGTGCAGGCCGAGGTGATCAAGCTCTACGGCTCCATGGAGCTGGCGCCGCTCGTGGGGCTGGCCGACCGCATCGTGGACCTGGTGGACACCGGCAACACCCTGCGGGCCAACGGCCTCGTCCCGATGGACCTGATCGCCCCGATCAGCTCGCGCCTGGTGGTGAACAAGGCGTCCATGAAGATGAAGCACGCCGCCGTCAAGGCGCTCACCGCCGACCTCGCGGCGGCGGTCGCCCGGCGCGCCCGCGGCGAGGGAGGGTAGGTCCATGGTGAGCGTCCGGCGGCTGGACAGCGCGGACCCGGGATTCGCGGCGGAACTGCAGCGGCTCGTGGCCTGGGAGACCGTCGGGGACCCGGCGGTCACCGGGACGGTGGCCGCGATCCTCGCCGACGTCCGCAGCCGGGGCGACACGGCGCTCCTGGAGTACACCCGGCGCTTCGACCGCCGGGAGGTCGGGAGCGCGGCCGAGCTCGAGCTCGAGCCCCGGCGTCTCGCCGAGGCGCTCGCGGGCCTCGACCCCGCCATCCGGGGGGCGCTCGAGGAGTCGGCCCGGCGGGTGGAGCGCTACCACCAGCACCAGCGCCAGGAGTCCTGGAGCTACCGGGAGCCGGACGGGACCCTCCTCGGCCAGCAGGTCACGCCCCTCGACCGCGTGGGCCTCTACGTCCCTGGCGGAAAGGCCGCCTACCCCTCGTCGGTGCTGATGAACGCCATTCCGGCCCGGGTCGCCGGGGTGGGCGAGGTGGTGATGGTGGTCCCGGCGCCGGGCGGCGAGCTGAGCCCGCTGGTGCTCGCCGCCGCGGCCGTGGCCCGGGTGGACCGGGTCTTCACCGTGGGCGGCGCCCAGGCCGTGGCTGCGCTCGCCTACGGTACGCAGACCGTGCCCGCCGTGGACAAGATCGTCGGCCCCGGCAACGTCTACGTCGCCGCCGCCAAGCGGATGGTCTTCGGCACGGTGGGGATCGACATGATCGCCGGCCCCTCGGAGATCCTGGTCGTGTGCGACGGCCGCACGGACCCGGACTGGATCGCGATGGACCTGTTCTCCCAGGCCGAGCACGACGAGGACGCCCAGGCGATCCTGGTGAGCCCGGACGCCGCCTTCCTCGACGCCGTGGAAGCCAGCATCGCGCGGCTCCTGCCGACCCTCGAGCGGGCCCCCATCGTCGCGGCATCCATCGGCGAGCGCGCGGCCCTGGTGCGGGTACGGGACCTCGCCGAGGCGGCCGAGGTCGCCAACCGCATCGCGCCCGAGCACCTGGAGCTCTCGGTGGAGGACCCCGAGGCCCTGCTGCCCCGGATCCGCCACGCCGGGGCGATCTTCCTCGGGCGCTATACGGCCGAGGCGATCGGGGACTACTGCGCGGGTCCCAACCACGTCCTCCCGACCTCGCGCACGGCCCGTTTCTCCTCGCCCCTCGGGGTGTACGACTTCCAGAAGCGATCGAGCCTGATCGGGGTGTCCCCGGAGGGCGCGGGCACGCTGGGGCGGGTCGCTTCGGTTCTCGCCCGGGGCGAGGGGCTCACGGCCCACGCGCGCTCCGCGGAGTACCGCATCGAAGGGCTGCCGCGGTGACTGACCCCCGCGACGAGGACGTGGAACGCCTGATCCGGCCCGAGGTCCGGGCCCTCGCCCCGTACCACGTCCCGGACCCCGGGCGCCTGGTCAAGCTCGATGCCATGGAGAGCCCATACCCCTGGCCGGGCGCGCTCGAGCACGAGTGGCTCGAGGCCCTGCGGGGGGCGGAGGTCAACCGCTACCCGGACCCCGGCGCCGCGCGGCTCAAGGCGAAGCTGCGGGAGGTCATGGGTGTGCCGGACGAGGCCGACGTCCTGCTCGGCAACGGGTCGGACGAGCTCATCCAGATCCTGCTCACCGCGGTGGCGGGGCCCGGCCGCACCGTGCTCGCCCCGGAGCCGACCTTCGTGATGTACCGGCAGGTGGCGAGGACCCTGGGGATGCGCTTCGTCGGCGTCCCCCTGAGAGAGCCGGATTTTGCCCTGGACCCGGACGCGCTCCTGGCCGCCGTGCAGGCCCACGACCCGGCGGTGATGTTCCTCGCCTACCCCAACAACCCGACCGGCAACCTCTTCGATGCCGTGGCGATCGAACGGGTGCTGGAGGCCGCGCGGGGGCTGGTGGTGGTCGACGAGGCGTATACACCGTTCGCGCAGGTGAGCTATCTGAGCGAGGTGCCCCGCCACCCGCGTCTGCTGGTCATCCGCACGGTGTCCAAGCTGGGGCTCGCGGGGCTGCGCCTCGGCTGGCTCGCCGGCGCGCCCGCCTGGGTGCGGGAGCTCGAGAAGGTCCGGCTGCCCTACAACATCAACGTGCTGACCCAGCTGAGTGCGCAGCTCGCCCTGGAGCACATGACGGTGCTCGAGGAGCAGACGGCGCGGGTCCGGGTCGACCGGGAAGTGCTGCGCGTCGCGCTGGAGGCCCTGCCCGGTCTCACCGTGTGGCCGAGCCGCGCCAACTTCCTGCTCTTCCGGGTCCCCGCGGGACGGGCCGGGGTGGTGCTGGAGGGGCTGCGCACGCGGGGGGTGCTCGTCAAGAAGCTCGACGGCAGCCACCCCATGCTGGCCGACTGCCTGCGCGTCAGCGTCGGGGCCCCCGCGGAGAACGCGGCGTTCCTATCGGCCCTCGAGGAGACGCTCGCCACGCTGGCGTGACCGTGGGCGCAACGCCCCTCGGGCACCCTGCCGCCCCGGGCTAGCGCTGGGCGGCGCTCGCGGGGCGCTCGGTCACCACCACGTCGAGTTGCGTCGCGCGGCCCTCGCGCACGATCTTCACGGCCACGCGACTGCCGGGACGCACCCTGGCGACGGTCTGGAGCAACTCCTGCTGACGTTCGATCCGCGTCTCGCCGACCGCGGTGATCAGGTCGTAGGGCCGGACCCCGGCGAGGTGCGCGGGGCCGTGGCGGTACACCCCCGACACCACCAGTCCTCGCTCTCCCGACAGGCGCAGCACGTCCGCGATCTCCGGTGTCAGCTCCTGCACCTCGACCCCCAGCCAGCCGCGGGTCACGCGCCCCTGCTCGATGATCGCGGTGAGCACCTCGCGCGCCAGGTTGACGGGGATGGCGAAGCCAATGCCCTGGGAGCCGCCCGAGCGGGTGAAGATCGCCGTGTTGATCCCGATGAGGTTGCCCGCCGCGTCCACCAGCGCCCCCCCCGAGTTGCCCGGGTTGATGGCGGCGTCGGTCTGGATGAAGTTCTCGAAGGTGCTGAGGCCCAGGTCGCTGCGCCCTGTGGCGCTGACGATCCCCATGGTCACCGTCTGACCCACCCCGAAGGGATTCCCGATGGCCAGCACCACGTCACCGACCCGCAGGGCATCGGAGTCCCCCAGCGTGACACTGGGCAGGTCCCCGAGGTCGACCCTGAGCACCGCCAGGTCCGTGTCCGGGTCCACGCCGATTACCCGGGCGGGCGCCCGGCGCCCGTCGAGGAGCATCACCTGGATCTCGTCGGCCCCCTCGATCACGTGGTGGTTCGTCAGCACGTAGCCCCTGGCGTTGACGAGGACCCCTGACCCGAGGCTGGTCTCCACCCGCTGCGTGGCCTGCCCACCCTCTCCGCCGAAGAAATGGCGGAACATCGGGTCCTCGAGGAGCGCGTTGGGCCGCTCCAGGACCGTGCGCCCGGCGTGGACGTTGACGACCGCCGGGCGCGCCGCCGCCACCGCCTCGGCGTAGGACGAGCGGTCCGCGCCGGCGGCCGGCGCGGGGGCCTGGACCAGCTCCACCACCTCCCGTGGAGCGAACCGGGGCAGCAGGAACAGCAGCACGACGGCCGCCGTCAGCCCGACGGCGACGCTCTGCGCGACGAAGCGCGTGCTGGACCCGAGATTCATCGTGTGCACCCTGTCCTGACCGGCCGCGGATCATACCGAACGCGGCCCCCCGCGGCGCGGGGAAAGGCGGGCGGCGCGCTTCGCCGGGATTGACTTCCGGACCCTTCTGGCCGAGGCTAGGACGTTCCGCCTGCGGCTCGGTGCCTGGGTCCCGCCGTTCCTCGGCCTGTTCTTCGCACCTTCGTGCGCCCTGGAGAAGGAGTACCGGAAGGACGCTCACCAGTCCATGTCCTTACTCGTCAATCGATACTCCGTGATGACCTTCTATTCAGACCCGACCGATCCCGCCTGTCACGCCGTGCGCTTCGTGCTCGCGGAAAAGGACATCAACGTCGACGTCGTCCAGGTCCAGGGTGACCACCGCCCCGAGGAGTTGAACGACCTCAATCCCTACGGCGCCGTTCTCACCCTGGTGGACCGGGACCTGGTGCTCTATGAAGAGCACATCATCATGGAATATCTCGACGAGCGCTTTCCGCACCCCCCGCTGATGCCCGTGGACCCGGTCTCCCGCGCGAGCAACCGCCTCCTGCGCTACCGGCTCAAGCGGGACATCTACGCGCTCGTGGACGCGCTGGAGCGCCAGGTCGGTGACGCGCAACGACGTGGCCTGCGTGACCACCTGACGGCCATCGCGCCCCTGTTCGCGCACAAGCCCTTCTTCATGTCGGACGAGCTCTCCCTGGTGGACTGCTATCTCGCACCGGTGCTCTGGCGGCTGCCGAAGTACGGCGTGCAACTCCCCTCCCAGGCCAAGTCCCTGCTGCAGTACGGGGAGCGGTTGTTCCAGCGGCCCTCCTTCCGGGGCAGCCTGAGCGTCGCCGAGCGCGAGATGCGCTGACCGCAGGCCCTGTCGCGCCAGGCCATGATCCCGCAGCGTCCCTATCTGGTTCGTGCCATCTACCAGTGGGTGGTCGACAACGGCATGACCCCCCACGTCGTGGTCAACG
>CALMKJ010000220.1 GCA_937867305.1 uncultured Ectothiorhodospiraceae bacterium
CCCGAGTCGGGCAAGCGGACCGCGCCCTCGGCCCGGGACTGGCGCGAGATCGACGTCTACGTGGCCCTGGCGGACGGCGCCTACCGCTTCGACCCGGTGGCTCACACCCTGCAACGCGTGGCGGCGCGCGACATCCGCGCGCTCACGGGGACCCAGGATTTCGTGCCGCAGGTCCCGGTGAATCTCGTGTACGTGGCCAACCTGGACCGCATGACCGGGGCGGCGGCCGAGCAGCAGTCGTTCTACGCCGCGACCGACGCGGGGTTCATCGCGCAGAACGTGTACCTCTACTGTGCCTCCGCGGGGCTGGCGACGGTCGTGCGGGGCTCGGTCGACCGTCAGGCGGTCGCGGCCGCGCTGGGTCTCGGGCCGAGGCAGCAGGTCGTCCTGGCGCAGTCCGTGGGGTACCCGCGCGACTGACCCCGGCGCGCGCCGGGTCGCGCCGGGTCGCAGGGCTCTGGGAAGGAGGGTCCGACACCCGGGAGAGGTCCTCCCGGGTGTGGGGCCGGTCACTTCCGGGCGCGGTCGAGGGTCTCCCGCAGCAGCTCGCCGAAGGAGCCGATGCCCTCGCTCGGTCTCTTGCGCTCGGTGGCCCGCGCCAGGGCCTCGGCGTCCACGGGCTCCTTCCCAGGGGCGGGGGTGAGGGCGCGGATCGAAAGGGCGATGCGATCGGGGCGCTTGGGGTTGCCGGTCTTCTCGATGCGCAGGACGGACACGTCCACCGTCTGACCCACGCTGAGGACGTCCTGGGGGTGCGCGACCCGGCCGTGGGCGAGCTCGCTCACGTGCACCATCCCCTCGATCCCGTCCAGGTCGACGAACGCCCCGTAGTCCTTGATGGAGGTCACCGTGCCCCGCAGCACGGCGCCGACCTCGAGCCGCGCCCGCATCTCCTCCACGCGCACCCGCTGCTCCTCCTCGAGCAGGACCCGGCGCGAGACCACCACGTTGCTGTGCTTGCCCCCCTGGTACCGGGTGATCCGGAAGGTGAGCCGCTGCCCGACGAAGGACTGGAGGTCCTCCACGAAGCGGTTGTCCAGCTGGGAGGCGGGGCAGAAGGCACGCTGCCCGGCGACCTGCACCTCGACGCCGCCACGCGTGACGCCGGTGACGACCCCTTCCACCGGCAGCTGACTCTGGAA
The DNA here is from genome assembly GCA_937867305.1 of uncultured Ectothiorhodospiraceae bacterium. Lineage (GTDB taxonomy): Bacteria > Pseudomonadota > Gammaproteobacteria > JAABTG01 > JAABTG01 > JAGNLM01. The sequence continues at coordinate 1,143 of CALMKJ010000220.1, forward strand.
GGCCTGCTGGAGCTCGCCGCTGTCGTGGAAGCGATGCCCCGCGCCGCGCCCCAGCAGGAGGGTGCCGCTCTGGTCGTCGCGGCTCAGCACGACCGCTTCGACGGGGTCCCCGACCCCGACCGTCACGTGGCCCTCGGGGTCGGTCAGGTCCGCGACGTCGATCGTGCCCTCGGACTTGGAGCCGAGGTCCACGAAGGCGCGCTCGGCGCCGATGGACAGGACCCGGCCCCGGACGCGGTCGCCCACCTGGGGCACGGCCTTGGCCGGTCCCGCGTGCGCACGCTCGAACTGGCCCAGAAGGGATGCGAAATCTTCCTGGTCGGTCATGGCCGGGGAAGTGTACCCGAGCGCAGTGTCCGAGTGAACGCGGGGCCTCTGTGCTGGGTACGAGGGAGCGAGGGAGCGAGGGAGCGAGGGGGCGACGAAGCCACGGGACGACGGAACGACGGAACGACGGAACGACGGAACGACGGACGGCGGCGGGTGACGGAGGAACGGAGAGGGGTCTTGCTCAGTGGGTCCCCTGGCGTCCAGCGGTCATTCAACGATAATGTGCGAAGAGGGTCCGAAGGCACGGCTGCGGCTGCCGATGGCCAGGACCCCGCGTTCGGACTCTGCAGGAGGGTCGGGGGGCTCGCGATGTCCGGGAACGAGGTGGGTGCCATCGGCCAGCGCCTTCTGGACCTGCGTGCGCAGCACCGCGAGGTCCACGAGTTGATCGAAAAGCTGCTCGAGGGACCCTACGTCGATCAGGTCACGCTCCGGCGGTTGAAGAAGCGCAAGCTCCAGTTGAAGGACATGATCAGCCGCATGGAGAGCGACCTGATCCCCGACCTCGACGCCTGACGTCCCGCCGATGCCCCGTTCCCGCCTCCTCGCCCTGATCGCCCTGTCCCTCGCGATCCCTCTGGCCGGGGCCGAGGCGCCGGAGCTGGGGAAACCGCTGCGCGAGGCGGGTCGCATGGCGCAGGGCTGGCTGCCCTTCTTCGCCCCTGCCGAGCCGGCCCAGGCCCCTGCAGCGGCGGGGTTGTCCGGCGCGGTGGCGCGGGGGGACGAGCTCGAGGCGACCCGGCTGCTGGCCGAGGGGGCCGACCCCAACGCTGCGTCGCCGGGGGAGGATCCGGCGCTCGTCGTGGCGGTGCTCCGGCGCAACCTCGCCCTCGCGCAACGCCTCCTGGAGCGGGGGGCGGACCCCAACCGTACGTCCGAAGACGGTGACCCGCCGCTGCACCTCGCGGTGCGGGCCGCGGACGTGTCGATGGTGGGGCTGCTGCTCCGGTCCGGTGCCGAGGTGAACGCGGCGACGGCGCGCGAGGACCGCAGCCGCCCGGAGCGCCTCGGCGATCGGCCGTTGCACGAGGCCGCCGCGCTCGGGGACACGATGCTCGTCGTGCGGCTCGCAGAGGCGGGGGGGGACGTGAACGCCGGCAACCGCTCCGGGCTCACCCCGCTGCATCACGCGGCGGGGGCGGGCCGCGTCGCGATGGTCAAGCTGCTGCTGGAACTGGGGGCGGCGATCGACCAGCCGAGCCGGATCGGGGTGACCCCGCTGCACTGGGCCGTGCGCTACGGGCAGGTGGGTACCACGCGGCTGCTCGCCGAGCGGGGCGCGGCGGTGAGCGCGGCGAGCCGCCTCGGCACCACTCCGCTCCACAGCGCGGTCGCGCGCCACCAGGCGGAGCTGGTCGAGCTCCTCCTGCGCTACGGTGCAGACACCGGCGCGGTTGGCGCCCACGCCGAGACTCCCCTCGCGCAGGCCGAGCGGCTGGGCGATGGCAAGGTGCTGCGACTGCTGGAGTCCGCTGCGCGGGCGGCGCGACCCTCCGCTCCCTGACGCCTCTTTTCAGGCCCCGGACGACTCGCCCCGCGCGCGCCAGTGCCGCCAGGTGAGCACGGCCAGGGTCACCACGGCCAGGGGCAGAACGAAAGCCCCCATGACCAGGCTGTAGGTACTGAGGGCGTGGTGGCGGGTGGCCGAGAGGACGAGGTAGGTCGCGTAGGCGACGTACCCTGAGAGGAAGAACAGTCCCTCCCCGCGGGAAATCCGGTACCCGCGGAAGAAGATCGGCAGACAGGCCACCGCGACCGCTGTCATCACCGGCAGGTCGAAGGCCAGCACGGAGGGGGCGACGGTGAGGCTCCGGGGCGCGGTGAGCGCGGAGGCCCCGAGCACGGCCAGGATGTTGAAGAGGTTGCTGCCGATGGCGTTGCCGACCGCGATGTCCCTCTCCCCGCGCACGGCGGCCAGGACCGAGGTCGCCACCTCGGGCAGGGAGGTGCCGGCGGCCACGATGGTGAGCCCGATGACGAGCTCGCTCACCCCGAGATAGCGCGCGAACGCCACCGAGGCATCCACCAGCCAGCGCGCCCCGAGCACCAGCAGGGCGAGACCGCCCACGACCAGCAGCACCTGTACCGCCCAGTGCCTGTCCCACCCGTCGGGCTCCTCGCCGACGATTTCTTGCGCGTATTCCGCGCGCACGGCCGCCGTCTCGCGCCGGCTCTGGCGGATCACGAACACCGTGTAGAAAACCAGCAGCAGGAAGAACACCGCCCCTTCCGTCCTGCCGACGGCGCCGTCGGCGGCGAACCACCACATGAGCAAAGAGGCCGCGATCAGGATCGGGACCTCCTGGCGTACCACCTGCTGGTGGACCACCAGGGGCACGATGAGCGCCGAGAGCCCGAGGATCGCCAGGATATTGAAGATGTTGCTGCCCACCACGTTGCCGATGGCGATGTCCACCTGCCCGGACCAGGCCGACTGCACGGAGACCGCGAGCTCGGGCGCGCTGGTGCCGAAGGCGACCACCGTGAGCCCTACCACGAGCGGCGAGATGCCGATGGAAAGGGCGAGCCGGGACGCGCCGCGCACGAGCAACTCCGCACCCAGGACGAGGGCGCCCAGACCCAACGCGAAGAAAAGCAGAGTCACCGTGTCTGTCTCCTTGTGCAGGCCGCGCCGGTGCGCGGGCCGGCGCAGTCTCGCCGGAGAGGGACCGGTCCGCAAGCCCGCCGGCGCGTCCTTCGGGACGCCCCGGGGCTCGCCTCGGGGTCGACCATCCGGCATCCTGTAGGCCGTCATGGAAGGAGGGGCGGGAGACACCGCCGTGCCGTCGCAACCGCTGTGTCGAACGCTCGCCTGCCTGGTCCTCCTCGTCGCGTGCCCGGTCCGGGGGGCTGGGCTGAAGGTCGAGGTCGAAGGGCTGCCGGCCGAGCAGCGGCGCAACGTGCTCGCGTTCCTGTCGATCGACCGGGAGCGCGAGAACCCGAGCCTGCAGGAGGGGCGGTTGCGCCGGCTCCACGAGCGCGCACCCGAGGAGATTCGTCGAGCGCTCACGCCCTTCGGCCTGTTCCGCGTCGACGTCCAGGGTGAGCTGAGCGAAGCGCAAGGGGTCTGGGTCGCCCGCTATCGCGTGGAGCCCGGAGAGGTCATCCCGGTCGGCTCGGTCGACGTCCAGGTCTCGGGGGAGGGTGCCTCCGAGGTGAGCTTCCCAGCCGCGGGCCTCGCGGCCGGCCAGCCCTACTCCCAGTCCGCCTACGATGCCGCCAAGAGCGGCCTCCGGCGGGTCGCCCAGGACCGGGGCTATCTGGACGCCCATTACACGCGCAGCGAGATCCTGGTCGGCCTGGACCCCTACCGCGCCGACGTCACCCTGCACCTCGAGACCGGCCGGCGCTATTACTTCGGGGACGTGCACCTCGAGCAGGAGGGCTTCGATCCGGAGTTCCTGCACCGCTTCGTCGATTTCCAGCCGGGCGACCCGTACGCCTTCGGCAGCCTGATCGGCCTGCAGCGGGCGCTGCTCGACACCCAGTACTTCCGCGAGGTCGAAGTGGCCCCGCAGCTCGAGCGGGTCGAGGGGCAGCGTGTCCCGATCGACGTCAAGCTCGAGCGCAACAAGCCCAACCGGTACCGCATCGGGGTCGGGTACGGAACCGACACGGGCCCCCGCGTCAGCGCGGACTGGACCCGGCGCTACATCGGCGACCAGGGCCACAGCGCCCACACGCTCCTATCCCTCTCGCCGGTGCTGCAGCGGGCGGAGGCGAGCTACAGAATCCCCCTGGCGGAACCGAGGCGCGAGTTCCTGTCCTTCGACTCGGTCCTCGAGCGCTACGACACGGTGAGCCGCGAGGGTCTCGACCTGGGGGTGGGCGTCAGCCACCACCTGTTCTGGGGTCACTGGCAGCGCATCCTCGGTGTCTCGTACGACTTCGAGGTGCCCGAGGGTGGTGGCGAGGAGAATTTCCACAGCCTCGTGCCCAGCGCGACCTGGGTCTGGAAGGTGGCCGACGACCCGATCGATACGCGTCGCGGCACGCGCGTGGACATGACCGTCCAGGGGGCCTCCGAGTACGCCCTCTCCAGCGGCAGCTTCCTGCAGGGGAAGGTCCGGGCCAAGGCCGTACGCTCGCCATCGGACCGCGTGCGGTTGATCACCCGCGCGGAGCTTGGAGGGACCCTCGCGGGGAGCGTCGAGGACATCCCGCCCTCGAGGCGCTTCTACGCGGGCGGCGACAACAGTGTGCGCGGCTACAAGTTCGAGAAGCTATCGCCGCGGGACGGGGACGGGGACCGTCGGGGCGGCAAGTACCTGCTCACCGCCAGCGTCGAGCTCGAGCATGCTGTCGCCGAGAAGTGGGCCGTCGCGGGGTTCTACGACACCGGCAATGCCTTCGACTCCTTCCGGGACCTGGAGATGGAGCAGGGCGCGGGAGTCGGTGTGCGCTGGCTGTCCCCGGTGGGAATGGTCCGGTTGGACGTGGCCAGGCCGGTCGCCGGCGGGGACGGAGGCGTCCAGTTCTACATCTCGGTCGGGCCGGACCTGTGAGAATCCTCGTCGGCCTCTGGGGCGTCCTGCGTTGGCTCGCGAGAATCCTCGGCTGGGTCTGGCACGGGACGCTCGCGCTCGTGCTCCTGGTGGTGCTCGCCCTGGGGGCCATTCTGGGGACCGAGGCGGGGCTGCGCCTCGCCCTTCAGGTGGGCACCCGCCTGGCCCCGGGGGAGTTGACCGTCGATTCGGTGAGCGGGCGGCTCGTGGGGCCCCTGGAGATCCGCGGGCTTGCCTATCGCGATCCGGCGGTTTCCCTGGAGTTGGGTCGCGTCGCCCTGGATTGGCGGCCTGTCGAGCTCTTTGCCGCCCGTCTGCGGGTCGTCGCGCTGGAGCTCGAGGGTATCCGGGTGGTCCCCGGGGCCACGGCCGCCGAGCCGCCGCCGGAACCCTCCGAGCCCCTGGCGCTGGCGGAGCTGAGGCTTCCGCTCGAGGTGGTCCTGGAGCGGATCGAGGTGCGCGACGCACGACTGGAACAGCCGGGAGTGCCGCCTCTCGATCACGCCCTGCTGCAGGCCAGGGTGGACGCGAAGGGTGGGACCGTGGACGTCCGCGCGCTGACCCTGACCTCGGGCGATGCGAACGTCGAGGCTCGGGGCCGGGTCGGCGAGGCGCTGGACCTCGCGTGGTCGGTCCGGGCGCCGAATCTCGCGCAGCTGCTTCCCGGGGGCAGGGGCTCGTTGGTCGGGGAGGGGCAGGTCTCCGGGACTGTCACCAGCCCCCAGGTGCGTGCGCGGTTGAACGGGAAGGGGGTCTCGTTCCAGGACCACGGCCTCGAGCGCCTCGCGGCCGACCTCGAGATGACCCTGGCCCCGGAGGGACTCTTCCAGGTGGACCTCCTGGCGGCGGGGCTCAAGACTGGGGGCAAGGCCGCCGGGGACCTGAAAGTCACGGGGCGGGGCTCGGGGCGCGAGCACCGGCTGACGCTGGACCTGACCGGCGGGGAGCTCGGTGTGGCCGCTTCCGTGGCCCTGGCCGGGGGGCTGAAGGGCGAGAACGCGTGGGCTGGGAGGCTCGAGCGGGCCAGGCTCGACGCGGGGCCCTGGGGAGAGTGGCGCCTGCAGTCCCCGGCCGACCTCGTCGTCGGGCCGGAGGTCCGGGCCAAGCCCCTGTGTTTCGGAAGCGGTGCCGCGCGCGTCTGTGCCTCGGGTGAGCGGGCGGCCAACGGTTCGTGGAAGGGCGGACTGTCGCTGGCTTCGGTCCCCCTGGCCCTTGCAGGGCCCTTCCTGCCCTCCGATGTCCAGCTCTCCGGGGCTGTTGATGTCGAGGCGAGCGCCTCGGGGGCGACGTCGGGCGAGCTCAAGGCCCAGGCCCGCGTGGCCCTGCCGGGGGCGGCCGTGACCCTCCCGGGGAGCGAGGCGCTGTCGTCCCTCGATCTCTCCCGGAGTACCGTCCAGGCGCGCGTGGACCGCTCGGGGGTACTCGCGGAGGCCAAGTTGTTCCTGGGGGGCCTGGCGAGCGCCGAGGGGCGCGTCCAGCTCCCGCGCTGGTCGCCGGCAGTCGCGGACCTGTCCCGCCAGGCCCTGACGGGCCGGCTGCAGGCAAGGGTGCCGGACCTGTCGTGGGTGCGAGCCTTTGCTCCGGACCTCGGGGCGGTCGAGGGCCGTTTGGCGCTGGACGCGAGCGTGGCGGGAACGGTCGGGGCGCCCCGGCTGAACGTGCAGGGGGGGCTCGACGGGGGGCGGGTGGAGGTTCCCATGGCGGGGCTCGACGTCCGCGACCTGCGCCTGGGGGTCCGCAGCCAGGGCGCCGACCGGCTCGTCTACGACGGGGGGGCCCGCTCGGGGGACGGTGAGCTCAAGGTCTCGGGGGCGACCCGAATCGACCCCGCGCGCGGTTTCCCCACCGAGGTGCGGGTGACCGGCCACGACTTTTCCGTCGTGCGGGTGCCGGAGTACCGGGCTGTGGTGTCTCCGGACCTGCTCCTGCGCCTCAGCGCGGCCGAGGCCGCCGTCGAGGGGCGGCTGCTCGTCCCCGCGGCCCGCATCAAGCCCCGGTCGCTTCCGGAAGGCACGGTCTCTCCGTCTCCCGATCTGGTGATGAGAGGGGAGGAGCGGCGCCAGCAGGGCCAGGGGCTTCCCCTGACCGTGCGCGTGGACGTGCGCTTCGGGGACCAGGTGCTGGTCGACGCATTCGGTCTGCGCGGCCGCCTTTCGGGGCACCTCGGCGTTGCCCAGCAGCCCGGCAAGGACCCCCGGGGGACGGGCCGCGTGGGGGTCGTGGACGGGGTGTATACGGGGCTCGGGCGCGACCTGACGATCGAGCGGGGCTGGCTGGTCTACGCCAGCAGCCCCCTGGACAACCCCGGCCTCGACATTCAGGCCGTCTCCAAAGGGCCGGAGGTGACCGCCGGGGTGAGGGTGACTGGCCTCGCGCGCGAGCCAAGGCTCGAGTTCTTTTCCACGCCCCCGCGACCCCAGTCGGACGTGATAGGGTACCTGGTGCTCGGGCGCCCGCTCGATTCGTCCGCTTCGGACCAGGACCGTCAGGCGGTGAAAGGTGCGGCGGCGATGGCGGGGGGGCGGCTCCTCGCGGGCGAGCTCGGCCGGCAGCTGGGGATCGACCGTCTGAGTGTCGAGGATGGTGGCGCCGCCGGTCCGTCGCTTGCGGTGGGTCAGTACCTGTCCCCCCGGCTGTTCGTGGAGTACCTGAGCAGTCTGCGCTCCTCGGTCAACCGGTTGCGGTTGCGCTACGACCTGACCCGCCGCCTGCAACTGCAGACCGAGACGGGCGACGCCCAGGGTGCCGATCTGTTCTACACCATCGAGCGGTAGCCCGGGACGCAATCGTGTCCAACGCGTTTGCGCGAGAACGTGTATAAGTTATAGGGGTGGTGGTAGGGGTGGTGGGTTGGGTGAGCGAAAGGTCGGACCCGTGGCCAACATAACGAAAAGGAAACGGCGAGGGATCCGGATGGAGTCGGCCCTGGCGATCGGCGGATCGCGACTGTCCCCGGTGCCGGGTCCGGAGGCCTTTCCCCCGGACCAGGACCCGCCCGGGGAACTGCCCCAGCCGGATGCATGGGCGAACGCGCTGAAACGTGCTCCCGGCGACACTCCTGCACCGAAGCCCACCCGGGCGGCTTCACCGAAACGGGCAGGGGGAATGAGGGAGGCTTCTCGGCCCCCGCGGTCCACTCCGGCGCACCGCCGGGTGGCTGAAGGGAGGGTGACCGAGGCGCCCGCGCCGGTCGCGCCCGAGCGCGTCGTCCCCGCTGCGGCGAAGCCCGCTCCGGCGAGGTCTGCTCCGGCGAGGTCCGTGTCGGTGAAGCCCGTTCCGGCGAAGCCCCCCGTTTCGGGAAGACGCGTGCGCCGGCAGCGTCAGGTGGTCATCGCCGCGGTGGCGGGTTTCCTCGCCGGCCTTCTCGTCTACCGCGCGTTCGCGCCCCACGAGGCGCCCGCACCCGAGAGGCCCGCGCCCGCCCAGCGTGCGCCCGCGCCCGAATGGCCACCGGCCCCACCGTTTTCCCCGGTGCCCGAGAGTTCCTGGCCGACGTCCCCGGGTCGCATGGGTCCGGACTCGAGTTACCGTCCGCCGGCCTACCCGGGGGGGCCGTCCTATCCGACCGAGGACTACCGACCCTGGGGGCGGACGGACGGACGCAGCGAACGCCCGCGCGAGACTCCCCCTGCGAGCTCCGGGGGATACCCTGCCTCCACCAGCCCCTACGCGCCGTACGTCCCCGCGCGCTGAGGTGGGTGGCGGTCAGCGTTCCAGACCCAGGCGGCGCATGCGCCGCCAGAGGGTGCTGCGGTCAATTCCCAGGATCTGGGCGGCCTCCGCGCGGTTTCCGCCGGTTCGCTCCAGTGCCTCCAGCAATTCCTGGCGCTGACGGTCGCCGCCTGCGGGCAGGGACTCGGTCCGCGGCGGCTGCGGCGCCTGCTCCCGTTGGAACCGGCAGAGGTCCTGGGGCAGGCTCGCGAGGGTGACCAGGCCGTTTTCCGCGCAGATGACGCTGTGCTCCACCGCGTTGGCGAGTTCGCGGACGTTGCCGGGCCAGGGGTAGTCCATCAGCAGCTTCATGGCCTCGCGGCTGAAGGTCACGCCCGAGGGGTAGCCGCGCGCGGTCAACTTGGAGTGGAAGTGCCGCACCAGCATGGGGATGTCGCCGGGGCGCTCCCGCAGCGGGGGCACGTAGATCGGGATGACGGCCAGACGGTAATAGAGGTCGGGCCGGAAGGCCCCCGCGTCGACCGCCGCCCGCAGGTTTCGGTTCGAGGCACTGATGACGCGCACGTCGACGGAGACGCTGCGGTCGGAGCCCACGGCCTCGAAGCGCCCGTCCTGCAGGGCGCCGAGCAACTTGGGCTGCAGGTGCAGGGGGATCTCGGCGACCTCGTCCAGAAAGAGCGTGCCGCCGTCGGCCACCTGAAAGCGTCCGGGCCGGTCTCGAATCGCCCCAGTGAAGGCTCCCTTCACGTGGCCGAAGAGCTCGGACTCGATCAGGCTGTCGGGGATGGCCGCGCAGTTCAGCTCGACGAGGGGGCCGTCGTGGCGCCGGCTGATCTGGTGCAGGTAGCGCGCGAGCTCGCTCTTTCCGGTCCCCGACTCCCCCTGGAAGAGCACGAAGGCGTCGGTCGGGGCGATCTGTTGGAGCCGGGCGACGATCTGCAGCATTTCGGGGTCCGCCGTGACCAGACCGAACCCGGACTTGCCCTGGAATACGGCCTCCCACTGGCGATGCTCGGTGCGGTCGCAGACGATCAGCACCACCACACCCCGCCCGCTCACGGGCAGGTTCACGAGACCGCGGTGAAATTCGTAGTACCGCGTTCCGTCGGGTCCCTGGACCTCCTCCCGGAAGGTCTGCAGGCGGGTTTCCGGGAAGCTGGAGGACGCCTCCTTGCACGCGGCGAGGACCGGCAGAGGAAGTACGGCGGCCAGGTCCCCCAGCGCCTGCAAGCGCGTGGCCGCAGGCACGCGCAGCAGCGTGCGAGCGGTGTCGTTCAGGTAGAGAAGGCGCCCGTCCTTCTCCGCAATCAGCACACCGCTCTCGGTCTGAGCGGCGAGCAGGTCCAGCACAGGCTCGATGTCTTCCAGCACGCCGCCTCCCCTCGAATTACCCGACCGTTTCCTTTCGTGCCGCGCAACAACGCAACATCATGCAACGAGAGCCCCCCGGGGACCGGCAAGACGCTGTTGCGGCAACGGGTTTGCAGGACATACACGAAACCGGGGGTCCCGATCGTCCCGGATGCTCGTCACTGCCTTAGGATAACTCCGGGCGTTGCGCAACCCGCAACGTGCCGCGTCACGTGTTGTACGGCCGATCAGGGAGTTACGCTCTGGCATGTCGATTGCTGCAAATACAAGCGCAAAACATGCCATACCGGGCCCCCGGATTGACGACCAGTTTCCGGGCGGAGCAAAAAACCAAGCTATCAGGAGAATGCCATGAGAGGACGCGGCCTGGCTGCCGTGGCGGCTTTCGTCGTAGGTATCCCCACACTCGCACTTGCGGATGCAGCAGCGCCCCAGGCGGGTGCCACTGCCGAACAACCCTTCCCGCCCTCCTATATCACGGTCGAAGGCGGCAAGGCTGCGAAGGTCGATGACTGGCAGGACCCGTCGATGTGCGTGGGCTGCCATCCGCGCCAGGCGGCGGGCTGGCAGGGCTCGATGCACTCCATCGCGTTCACGGACCCGGTGTTCCAGAACCTCTGGGCGCTGGGTGACAAGGCGACCAAGGGCGCTACGTTCAACCATTGCGGGGCGTGCCACACGGGACCGGGTATCGCGAGCGGAACCGTGAAGTTCGACCCGGACAAGCCGGTGCACGGTGAGTTCACGGCGCCCGGGGTGGCGGCGAAGGGCGTCTCCTGCGACCTCTGCCACACCATCTCGGCCTCCAACGTGATGAAGACCGCCACCCTGGAGCACGGCAACGCGTCCTACGTGATGTCGCCGGGGCCCGTGAAGCGGGGCCCTCTGCAGGAGTCCAAGTCGCCGTTCCACGAGACGGCCTACTCGGAGCTCCACACCAAGGCGGCGTTCTGCGGCAACTGCCACAACATCTTCCACCCGACCAACCACTTCCCCGTCGAGCGGACCTACGACGAGTGGAAGTATTCCATCTACGCCCAGAACGGCATCCAGTGCCAGGACTGCCACATGACGCCGGTGAAGACGGCGATCAAGGTGGCGGACACCCTGAAGCCTGCGAAGGCCCTGGGTGACAAAGAGCTCGGTGGCGCGGCCGGCATGGGTGGCCCGACCGACCGCTCCCTGGTCCACGAGCACGGCTTCGTCGGCGGCAACGCGATCATCGCGCCCCTGATGAAGGTCCAGGGCGGCGAGGAGCACAAGGCGATCGCGGTCGAGCGGCTGCAGAACGCGGCCGAGCTCGAGGTCAAGGTGGAGCAGCTGAAGGACAACCTGCACCTGCTCAAGGTGAAGGTCATCAACGCCCGCGCCGGGCACCACCTTCCCACCAGCCTCACCGAGGTCCGGCAGATCTGGGTCGAGGCGGTCGTTACCGACAGCAAGGGTCGGGAGCTGATGCGCTCGGGTACCCTCACGGCGCAGAACGAGCTGCCCGCCGACACGGTGGCCTTCAACTCGCACGCGGTGGACAAGGACGGCAAGGACACCGTGCTGCCCTGGGAGGTCAGCCGCTTCGTCGACAGCCCGACCATCCCGCCGAGGGGCTACAAGTACGCCAAGTACCCGTTCAACGTGCCCGCCGACGCCGGGAGCCTCAAGGTCGTGGCGAAGCTGAACTACCGCTCGTACCCGCAGGGTGTGGCGGACATCATCCTGGGCAAGGGCGCGGTGAAGATCCCCACCTTCGAGATGGAGAGCGTGACGAAGGAGTTCCCCGTCAGCAAGGGTAAGGTCGCTGCGGCGAAGTGAAGGTAAGGTTGGAACGGTGAGACAAGGGGGTATCACTGATTTCAATCAGTCGACCCGCGCCCCCGAGGGGGCGCGGGGGCGACAATTCAATAAGTACCCCCTTGGGGTGTACGCGCAGGGGTGACCCCCCTTCCTTATTTGTCCCAAGCCATGGGAGGCTCGAGATGTATAACAAGAAACTAGGTGTGGTGCTGGCCGCCGGCTTGCTGGCCGCGAGCGCCTCCGCAGGTGCCAACGGACCCACCGCGGCGGCGATTGTCGGCCACACCTGCGCGGGATGCCACGGGACCCTGGGCGCGAGCGTCGGCCCCGCCCCGGTCATCGGTGGGCTATCCGAGATGTACCTGGCCTCCACGATGGCCGCGTACAAAGACGGGACCCGCTTCGGTACGGTGATGGAGCGTCTCGGCAGGGGCTACACTCCGGGCGAGATCCTGGACATGTCCAAGTTCCTGGCGGCGCAGCCGTGGGTCTCGGGCAAGATTCCCGTCGACGCGAAGGCGGCCGAGAAGGGCAAGACCATTCACAGCGCCAACGGCTGCGCGGGCTGCCACGGGCCGACCGGCATCTCGCCGATGCCCAACACCCCGCGGATGGCGGGGCAGTATGCGGACTACCTGTATTTCCAGATGATGGACTACAAGGATGCCAAGAAGGCCATCCCGGGCGCCGCGATGATCATGCGCAACATGTTGACCCCGGTTAGCGACGACGACGTGAAGGCGCTCGCCGCGTTCTACGCCAGCGCGAAGTGAGGAGGGAGAACGTCATGAGCACTATGAATCGTCGCGATTTCGTCAAGCTGGCCGGTGCTGCCACCGCAGTGGGCACGGTTGGTTTCCCCATGGTCGGTTTCGGGGCCCCCAAGGCCAGCGTGGTGGTGATTGGTGGCGGATATGCGGGCGCCATCGCCGCGAAGTACACCAAGCTGTACGTCCCCGATGCCGAGGTCACGCTGATCGAGCGCAAGAAGGAGTACATCTCCCACCCGTTCAGCAACGAGGTGCTGGGTGGAGAGCGCGACATGAAGTCGCTGACCTTCACCTACGCGGGCCTCGAGAAGCGGGGCCTCAAGGTGCTCCAGGACGAGGTCCTGGACATCGACATCGTCTCGAAGACCGTGAAGACCAAGGGTGGCAAGAGCCTGAAGGCCGACTACCTGATCGTCGCGCCGGGCATCGAGATCAAGTGGGGTGCCATTCCGGGCTACGGTCAGGAAGCCGCCGAGCTTGCCCCCCACGCGTGGGAGGCGGGTCCCCAGACGCTGCTGCTGAAGAAGCAGATCGACGCCATGCCCGACGGTGGGCTGCTCGTCATCGTCGCGCCGGCCAATCCGTTCCGTTGCCCGCCGGGGCCGTACGAGCGTGCGGCTCAGATTGCCGCGAACCTGACGCACGCCGGCAAGAAGAAGGCGAAGATCATGATCCTGGACGCCAAGGACGCCTTCTCCAAGCAGGCGCTGTTCACCGAGGGTTGGAAGCACAACTACGGTGACATGATCCAGTGGGTCGGTGCCTCCGGGGGTGGCAAGGTGATGGAGATCGATGCCAAGACCCTCACCGCGAAGACGGAGTTCGATGACTTCAAGGCGAACGTCCTGAACGTCATCCCGCCCCACCGCTGCGGTGCCATTGCGGCGAAGGTCGGTCTGACCGACGACTCCGGTTGGTGCCCGGTGAACCAGGCGACCTTCGAGTCGAAGAAGGCCAAGGGCGTGTACGTGGTGGGCGACTCCTGCATCGCCGGTGCGATGCCGAAGTCCGGCTACGCGGCCAACACCCAGGCCAAGGTTGCGGCGGCGAACGTTGCCGGCGCCATCCTCGGTATGAAGATCGAGAAGCCCTTCCTCACCAACACCTGCTACAGCCTGCTGGCTCACGACTACGGGATCTCCGTGGCCGGTGTCTACGAGGTGGGTGCGGACGGTGTGCTGGCTGACGTGAAAGGCTCGGGCGGGATCTCCCCGGTGGGCGCGCCTCTGGATACGCGCAAGCGTGAGTCGGTGTACGGCGTGAGCTGGTACAACAACATCGTCAGCGACATGTTCACCTGAGGTCGACGGCAGGGAAGCCTGTAGTCGGTGGCGCCAGGGATGGCGCCACGGGGTGACCCGGCCTGGCAGTCCATCGATAGCAGTAGACCTGCCTGTCCCCCCGGGGGGCAGGCAGGTTGCTTGAGTCTCTCTGCGGCCGGCAGGCCGCCCATCCCGACCGTTGCTCCGCCTGCTCCGGCGTGAGTCAGGTGGGTCCGAGCGAACGCGAGGGCTTCCCCGGCTGACGCTGCTTCCGGCGGCCCGAGAACCTGGAGTGAATGCCGTGTCCGAGACGAAGGAAAGCGAAGTGTCTCACCGCGCCCACCGCAATTCGGCGCCCGCCACGGATGCGGAGCCTGGGGGGGGCCGGGCCGTCGGCACTGCGGCGAAGGTCGGGATCGTCGGTGTGTTGATGATTGTGGCCGCCGGTGCCTTTCTGGGGATGGGCCTGTTCATGTTCAACATGGGCCGGGACATGACCATGATGACCAAGGCCGTGGTCCAGATGGGCAAGGACGTGACCAGCATGGCCAGCGACATGGGGATCATGACCGCCCAGATGAAGGTCATGGCCAAGAGCATGGTGGACGGGCAGGCAGCGATGGGAGGTGACTTGAACGCCATGCGCGGTGGCATGGACTACATCGCCGCCAACATCGGCAGCATGAGCAAGGACATGCACGCCCTGAACGAGAACATCGGCGCGATGACCGGTAACATCGGCGCGATGACCAAGGCGATGAACCAGATGAATGGCTCGATGGCGACGATGAACGGGTCGATTGGCGTGATGACCGGGACGATGAATCAGATGGCCTTCGACATCAACAAGTTCACACGTCCCGAGAGCATCATGACCCCGTTCCGCTAGAGACTCCGCCGCGCCGAGCAGACCGTTGCGGTCGGGACCCGACCGTCGGCTGCTCGCGGAAACGCGACCATTCTGAATGAGACGGCCGGGCACGATTTTCGTGACCGGCCGTCGTCTCGAAGGCCTCCGCTCAACGCCCGCAATGCCCTGAAGGGATATTCCTCCGGGGATAGGAGTTGTGTGCATGTCGTGGCGGGAGGATTGACCCAGCGCATTCCTTCAGGAATATACGCACGTAAACTCGATAGTCCCTCGGGGAAACGGTCCGTACCTCGCTGCGGGGGGAGGACCGGGACCGGGGAGTCAACGGCCGACGCTTGGGTCGGCCAGGAAGCAGGGCAACCCGACAGGGGGAGCACTCGATGGATTTGACACGGCGAGGTTTTCTCAAATTGACCGCCGGCACGGCGGTCGGGGCCGGAGCCCTTGGCTTCGACACCCGACCGGCCGAGGCAGCGGTGCCGGCACTGAAGGTCAGCGCCGCGAGGGTTTCGAAGAACGTCTGCGTCTACTGCTCGGTGAGCTGCGGTGTTCTGGTTTATTCGCAGACCGACGGGTCGATGAATGCCAAGGCGCGGGCCATCCACGTGGAGGGGAACCCGGACGACCCCGTCAACCGTGGGACGCTCTGCCCGAAGGGCGCCTCGATCATCGACCAGATCAACAATCCCATGCGGGTCACGAAGCCGATGCACCGCAAGGCCGGCTCCTCGGAGTACGAGGAGACGACCTGGGATTTCGCGCTCGACCGCATCGCCAAGCTGATCAAGGAGACCCGCGACCGGGGCTTCCAGGCGACCGATGACAAGGGTCAGACGGTCAACCGCGTCGTGAACATGGCCACCGTGATCGGGAGCCAGACCGGTAACGAGGAGGGGTACCTGGGCGTCAAGCTCAACCGCGCCCTGGGGCTCGTACCACTCGAAACACCGGCGCGCATCTGACACTCCCCCACGGTGGCCAGTCTGGCCCCGCGGTTTGGGCGTGGTGCGATGACGAATGGTTGGATGGACATCCAGAATGCCGACCTGGTCCTGGTCATGGGCGGCAACCCCGCGGAAGCTCACCCCTGCGGGTTCAAGTGGGCGATCAAGGCGCGGCAGAAGAAGGGCGCGAAGATCGTCGTGGTCGATCCGAGGTTGAACCGCACGGCCGCGGTGGCCGACAAGCACGTCGCCATCCGTTGTGGTTCTGACCTGGCCTTCATGGGGGGCGTCATCAACTACGTCCTCCAGAACAAGAAGTACCAGGAGGCTTACGTAAAGGCCTTCACCAACGCTCCCTTCATCGTCAAGGACACCTATTCCTTCGACTCTGCCACCGGACTGTTCTCGGGCTATGACCCCAAGGCGCGCAAGTACGACCAGTCGCTCTGGGGCTATGAGATGGACGAGAACAAGATGGCGAAGCAGGACCCGACGCTGAGCGATCCGCGGTGCGCCTTCCAGCTGACGAAGAAGCACTACGAGCGCTACACGCCGGAGCTGGTGGAGAAGGTCTGCGGCGTCAAGAAGGAGGAGTTCCTCGAGGTCGCCAAGATGATTGGCGAGACGGGCGCGCCCGACAAGGCGATGACCCACCTCTACGCGCTGGGCTGGACGGAGCACTCCTTCGGCACCCAGCTCATCGGCTCCATGGCGGTGCTGCAGCTCCTGCTCGGCAATATCGGCGTGCCCGGCGGTCAGATCGGAGCGCTCCGCGGCCACGGCAACGTGCAGGGGACGACCGACCTCGGCGCACTCACCGCGGCGCTGCCCGGCTACCTGAAGGCGCCGAAGGCGGAGCACAAGACGCTGCAGCAGTACCTGGATGCGTTCACACCCAAGGCGAACCGTGAGAGCTCGATGAACTACTGGGGGAATACCCCGAAGTTCTTCGTGAGCTTGATGAAGGCCTGGTGGGGCGACGCGGCGACGAAGGAAAACGAGTTCGCCTACGACTACCTGCCGAAGTACGAGACGCCCAAGGCGTACAACGCCATCCTGGACGACATGTACAACGGCAAGATGGAAGGGTTGTTCGTGCTGGGTGCGAACATCCTGACCAGCAGCCCGAATGCGAACAAGTCCGCGATCGGCATGTCGAAGCTGAAGTGGATGGTCAACCTCGACCTTTTCCCGATCGACACGGCGTACTTCTGGAAGACCTCGAAGGACCTCGACCCGGCGAAGATCCAGACGGAGTGCTTCCTGCTGCCCGGTCTTGGCTTCGCCGAGAAGGACGGCACCTTCGTCAACAGCGGACGGACCATCAAGTGGCGCTACAAGGGTCCAGACGCCCAGGGTGAGTGCCGCGACGAGAAGTGGGTCTTCTCGCAGCTCTACCTGCGGCTGAAGGCCCTGTACCAGAAGGAAGGGGGCCCGTTCCCCGACCCGATCCTGAAGCTGACTTGGAACTACAAGAACCCGGGGAGCCCGAGCGCCGACGAGATCCTCCAGGAGATGAACGGCTTCGCCGTGGAGAACCTGGTCGACGACAAGGGCAACGTCGTGGTGAAGAAGGGTGACCGGCTTTCGACCTTCGGGCAGCTGAAGGACGACGGCACCACCTCCTGCGGCATGTGGATCTACGGTGGCGTCTATCCGCCGTCCGGAAACCGCTCGGCGGCGGTGGGTACCGAGGACCCCTCGGGTCTCGGTGTGTTCCCCAACTACGCCTTCAGCTGGCCCGCCAACCGCCGGATTCTCTACAACCGCGCCTCGGCGGACGCCTCCGGAAAACCCTGGAGCGAAAAGAAGAAGTACCTGTGGTGGAACGAGGGGACGAAGAGCTGGGTCGGCCACGACGTGCCCGACATCGGCCCGACGCTGCCCCCCGCGACGGGGCCGTTCATCATGAACGCCGAAGGCGTCGGGAGGCTCTTCGCGCCGGCGCTCGTCGAGGGTCCGTTCCCCGAGTACTACGAGCCGTACGAGTCGCCCATCGCCAACGTGCTGCACCCGGCGAACCCGACCAACCCGGTGGTGAAGGTCTACAAGTCGGACCACGACGTGCTCGGAACGCCGGACAAGTTCCCGTACGTCGCCCTGACCTACCGGGTGACCGAGCACTACCACTTCTATACGAAGTTCCTGAAGGGGCCGGCTCGGGCGTTCCCGCACATGTTCATCGAGATGCCGGTGGAGCTC
The DNA here is from genome assembly GCA_937867305.1 of uncultured Ectothiorhodospiraceae bacterium. Classification (GTDB taxonomy): domain Bacteria; phylum Pseudomonadota; class Gammaproteobacteria; order JAABTG01; family JAABTG01; genus JAGNLM01. Next base: position 18,861 of record CALMKJ010000220.1, read on the forward strand.
GCCAAGGAGAAGGGGATCGCCAACGGCGACCGCGTTCGGGTCAGCTCCGCCCGGGGCTCGCTCGAGGCGATGGCCATGGTGACCCGCCGGATGAAGCCCCTCACCTGCGACGGGAAGACGGTGTACCAGGTGGGTATCCCGATCCACTGGGGTTTCCAGGGGCTTGCGAAGGGTGGCCTGGTGAACCTTCTGACGCCGTTCGTCTGGGATCCCAACGCGCTCACTCCTGAGTTCAAGGGGTTCCTCGTCAACGTCGAGAAGGCGACGGGAGGTGCGGCATGAGCTACCTGACCAGCGGCAGTACGACGGGGCTCGCCATCCGCAGGATGAGTGCCACCAAGGAGCCGGTGCTCGACATCAAGGACCAGGAGCAGCTGGGGATCCTGGTGGACATCTCGAGCTGCACGGGCTGCAAGGCCTGCGAGGTCGCGTGCATCCAGTGGCACGACCTCAACCCGCCGATCGCGACCGAGGAGGAGCTGCGGGAGAACGGATTCAGCTACCAGTCGGCACCGGACCTCGCCGCCAACCTCTTCATGCTGATGAAGTACCAGGAGGCGGAGACGGATCGCGGCTGGACCTGGTTCATCACCAAGCGTCAGTGCATGCATTGCGACGACCCGGGTTGCCTCACGGCATGCCCGTCGCCGGGCGCGATCGTGCAGTACGCCAACGGTGTGGTGGACTTCGACCAGTCCAAGTGCATCGGCTGCGGGATGTGCCGGACGGGATGCCCGTTCGACATTCCCCGTTACGATGCCAACGACCATCCGTTCAAGTGCAACTTCTGCCTGGACCGGGTGGGCAACGGATTGGTGCCGGCATGCGCGAAGGCCTGTCCGACCAACGCGCTGCACTTCGGTACCCGGGCCGACATGGTGGAACTGGGCCACAAGGTCGTGGCGGGCCTCAAGGATCGGGGCTTCCCCAACGCGGCGCTCTATGACTCCGCGGGGGTCGGCGGCGCGGGCTACGTCTACGCCCTGCCGCACGGGGACAAGGTCGAGCACTACGGTGACCTGCCGAAAGACCCGGCCATCTCTTCTCTGGTCCACCTCTGGAAGGGGCCGTTGAAGTGGATCGGTGGCGCGGCCATCCTCGGCTCGATCGCTGCGATGTTCATGCACCTGGTCACGGCCGGGCCGAAGACCGTTGAAGCCCACGGGAAGGAGGAATGACCATGGCCAACGTGATGATCACGCGTCTGACGGCCTTCGACCGACTGGTCCACCTCGGCACCGCGGCGAGCTTCGTGTACGCGTTCCTCTCCGGTATCGGGATCGCCTTCCCGAAAATGCACTGGCTGCTCACCGTCCTGGGGGGTGGCGAGTTCGCTCGCTGGCTGCACCCCTGGGCGGGGGTCGTCTTCAGCGTCTTCGGGTTCCTGATGATCCTCTCCTACGTCAAGGACATGTTCTTCGACACGGACGACATCAAGTGGATGGTGGGGATCGTCCACTACATGACCAATCACGAGGAGAAGCTTCCCGAGACCCGGAAGTACAACGCGGGCCAGAAGATGTACTTCTGGATCACGGTGTTCTGGGGGACGATCATCTTCCTCGTCTCGGGGTTGGCCATGTGGTTCCCGGACGCGTTCGCGGCGCAGGTGGCTCCGTGGGTGCCGGGTATGGGGGTCCGTGACCTGGTGCTGCTCGCCACCGTGGTGCACGAGGTGATGTTCATCGCCGCGGGCGCCTTCTTCATCGTCCACATCTACATGGGCACCCTGGGCATGCCGGGAACCCTGTCGGCGTTGGCGACGGGCAAGGTGACTGCGGAGTGGGCGAAGGCCCACCATCCCAAGTGGTACCGTGAGATGGTCAGGAAGGCGTAGGCGGCATGGAGCTGAACGGCATCGAGAGGTTTCGTGCCGAGACGGGGGCCGCCCTCGGGCGGCTCCCGTCGCTCAAGCAACGACACCCGGAGGTCGAGGCGATCCTCGATTTCTATGGGCAGGTGCTCGAGCGTCAACTCGGCATGGTGCAGGAGGGTAGGCCGGACGCCAGGCCGGTCGCGGAGATCCCGTGGAGGGAGCACGTGCGGTCCCTGCGGGCGTTCCTGGAGCTCTGCTCGGGTGCGCCGGCCGCCGAGCTTGCGGCTGGCTCCCGGCGGATGCTCGAGACGGACGACGAAGGTCTCGAGCGGCTCGTGCAGTCCTTCCTCCGGGACAAGCAGGCCCCCCCGGTGGAGCGGTTCGCCCTGATGGGTTTTCTCGGTGGGGCGCTCGTGATCCCGGCCTCGTTCGCGGGGTATGACCGTCACCAGTGGTTGAAGCCGGTCTGCCCGGTGTGCGGTTTCCCTCCGGTCGTGTCCTATCTGGCGGACGAGGAGGACATCGAAGGTGGGCGCTTCGCCCGCTGCGGTGTCTGCCACTCGGATTGGTATTACGGCCGGGCGAGCTGCCTCTCCTGCGGTACCACGAACGACCACGAACTGCACTACTACATGTCCGAGGGCGTGCCCTCGCCGTTGACGATCCAGGCCTGCTCGGCCTGCGGGGGCTACATCAAGATGGTCGACGCCCGCCAAGGCTCCCGTACGCCGGAGCTCGAGGACGTGGCCACCATGACCCTGGATCTGTGGATCCAGGAGAAGGGGTTCCACAAGATCTCGCCGAACCTTTTCGGCTTCTGAATTCTCCGGGTTGGCGGAACGGCTCGAGCGCTTGGTCGAGCGTTTGGGAGTTGGCGGAAGAGAGTGGGAGTCGAACCCACCAGGGACCGCCTGCGGCCCCTACCGGGTTTGAAGCCCGGCCGCCCCACCGGGAGCGATCTCTTCCTTTGTCTTCCTATCGGTCTCGCGCGCAGGTGGCGCCGCGAGGACACGAGCATACCCCGGGGCGACCGCCGGGCGCGAGTGGGTCACGACCCGCTATGGCGACCCGGCGAAGAGCTCCGGTTGGGTCACGCGATGCTGGTCTCCGACGCGCCGGGTGAATCCGGCGCGGTCGAAGAATTCCAGGATCTGGATCGCGATCTTGCGGCCCGTGCCGACCTGGTCGCGAAACACGGCGGCGTGCAGCCCGGATTCCTGTTGCGAGAGCCGCAGG
>CALMKJ010000221.1 GCA_937867305.1 uncultured Ectothiorhodospiraceae bacterium
TTGTTGTCCTGGATGCGGAACGCCAGCAGCACGGCCTTCTTCACCCACTCGTTGAGGACCCAGTCCCGCGATTTCTTCTCGGCAACGCGCAGCTCTCCGCGGTCGAGCTGATCGATGACCGCGTCGACCGCGTCCCGGAGGGTGCTCTCCACGTTGCGCGGCGTGATCTCGGCCCGCCGCTCGTAAGCCTTCTCGATGACCTTCTTCAGTTCTTGCATCGCGGACCCTCCTCGATGAGTCCAGTATAGGGAACGGGCAGGGGCCGCTCCATGCACCAGCGGGGATAGGGGGCGGTCATTCGCCGTGCGCCGACTCGTGCCGGCCGAGTGCCCAGAGCACGTGCTCCCGGACGAGGGCCGAGGGGTGCCCCTGGCGCCAGCGCAGCGCCTCGACGACCTCGGGCCGGGTCGGGGCGTTGCCAAGAGCGACCGCGAGGTTGCGCAGCCAGCGCTCGTAGCCGGTGCGGCGCAGGGGGCTTCCGGCGGTGCGCTCCCGGAACTGCTCCTCGGTCCACGCGAAGAGCTCCAACAGGCGGGGAGCATCCAGGCCGTCGCGCGGAAGGAAGTCGGCCTCCGGGGTGGGCCGCGCGAATCGGTTCCAGGGGCAGGCGAGCTGACAGTCGTCGCAGCCGAAGACGCGGTTTCCCATCCGGGGGCGCATCTCGACGGGGATGGGGCCCTGAAGCTCGATGGTGAGGTAGGCGATGCACCGTCGCGCGTCCAGGCGGTAGGGAGCCACGATGGCGCCCGTCGGGCAGGCGTCGATGCAGGCGGTGCAGCGGCCGCAGTGGCTTCCGCCGGGTGCGTCGTGGGGGAGCTCGAGGTCCGTGTAGATCTCCCCGAGGAAGAACCAGGAGCCGGCGTCCCGGCTCAGCAGACTGGTGTGCTTGCCCACCCACCCGAGGCCGGCCTGCGCGGCCAGGGGCTTCTCGAGTACCGGGGCGCTGTCCACGAAGACCCGGTGGGCGAAAGGACCGATGGCCTCGGCGATGCGCAGGGCGAGCTGGCGCAGGCGCCTTCGCAGGACCTCGTGGTAATCGCGCCCCAGCGCGTAGCGCGAGACGTGGCCGAGCATCGGGTCCGCCAGGACCTTGGCCGAGGGGGCAGCGACGGCGGAAAGGTAGCCCATGCGCGCGGAGATGACCGTCCGGGTGCCCGGGACGAGCTCCGCGGGCCGGCTGCGGCGGGTGCCGTGACGGGCCATCCAGTCCATCCCGCCCTGGTGGCCCCGGGCGAGCCACTCCAGGAGGTGGGCCTCGGCGGGGCCGGGGTCGACCCCCGTGAATCCGATGGCCTGCAGCCCGAGGGCGCGGCCCCAGGCCCGGATGCGGGCGGCCAGCTCGGACCCTCCCTCGGGCGGGCCGCCGGGCTCGGGCCCGGGGGGTGGAGCGGGCCTCATGCCTTGCGCATCCAGCGTGCCGGCTCACCCTCCCGGCGTGGCGCAGTCGCCGGCCCCTGGGGTTTCCGGTATCCTTGAACATTCAAGCGATACCGCGCGCGAGCGCGCCCTCGAGGCATCCGGACACCACGCATGCAACCCTTCACCGAGCACACCGGCCTGGTCGCTCCTCTCGACCGCGCCAACGTCGACACCGACGCGATCATTCCCAAGCAGTTCCTGAAGTCCATCCGCCGCACCGGCTTCGGCCCCTATCTCTTCGACGAGTGGCGCTACCTCGACCGGGGTGAGCCGGGCCAGGACTGCTCGAACCGGCCCCTCAACCCGGCCTTCGTGCTGAACCAGGAGCGCTACCGGGGGGCCACCGTGCTGCTCGCCCGCGCCAACTTCGGTTGCGGGTCGAGCCGCGAGCACGCCCCCTGGGCCCTGCTCGACTACGGGTTCCGGGCGCTCATCGCCCCCAGCTTCGCCGATATCTTCTACAACAACTGCTTCAAGAACGGCATCCTTCCCATCGTCCTCCCCGAGGACGAGGTGGACCGCCTGTTCCGTGAGGTGCAGACGATGCCGGGGTACCGTCTCACGGTGAGCCTTCCGGAGCAGACCGTGGCGACGCCCGCGGGAGCGGTGCTGCGCTTCGAGGTCGATTCCTACCGCAAGCACTGCCTGCTGAACGGCCTGGACGAGATTGGCCTGACGCTGCAGCACGCGGAGGCCATCCGCGGCTACGAGGCGCGCCGCCGTCAGGAGGCCCCGTGGCTGTTCGCGGACGTGAAGGCGCAGGGTGGGGGGGCATGACCATGAGCAAGACCGTTCTCGTTCTCCCCGGTGACGGCATCGGGCCGGAGATCGTCGCCGAGGCGGTGAAGGTCCTCGAGGCCCTGCGGGCGATGGCGGGGCTCGACGTGCGCCTCGAATTCGCCCAGGTGGGTGGGGCGGCCATCGACGCGACCGGCAGTCCCCTTCCCGAGGAGGTGCTCGCCCGCGCCCAGGCGGCGGACGCCGTCCTGCTCGGCGCGGTGGGTGGGCCGAAGTGGGACTCCCTCGAGACGTCCCGGCGGCCGGAGCGGGGGCTGCTCGGCCTGCGCAAGGGGCTCGAGGCCTTCGCGAACCTGCGGCCGGCGCTGCTCTACCCGCAGCTCGCCGACGCCTCGACGCTCAAGCCGGAGGTCGTCTCGGGGCTCGACGTCCTGATCGTGCGCGAGCTGACCGGCGACGTGTACTTCGGGGAGCCGAGGGGGGTCCGGACCCTGCCGAGCGGCGAGCGTCAGGGCTACAACACCATGGTCTACCGCGAGAGCGAGATCGAGCGGATCGCCCGGGTCGCCTTCGAGCTGGCCCGTGGGCGCAAGCGCCGGCTCTGCTCGGTCGACAAGGCCAACGTGCTCGAGACCACCGCGTTCTGGCGCGAGGTCGTCACGCGGGTGGGCCGCGACTACCCGGACGTGGAGCTCTCCCACATGTACGTGGACAACGCCGCGATGCAGCTGGTGCGGGCGCCGAAGCAGTTCGACGTCATCGTGACCGGGAACCTGTTCGGCGACATCCTCTCCGATCAGGCCTCGATGCTCACGGGCTCCATCGGCATGCTGCCGTCGGCCTCGCTGGACGCCCGCGGGAAGGGCCTGTACGAGCCGATCCACGGGTCCGCGCCGGACATTGCGGGCAAGGGAGTGGCCAACCCGCTCGCCACCATCCTCTCCGTGGCCATGATGCTGCGCCACAGTTTCGCCCGGGCGGACCTGGCGGAGCGCATCGAAAAGGCCGTCGGCCGCGTGCTGGACCAGGGGCTGCGCACCGCCGACATCGCGTCGTCGGGCACGCGCCGGGTCGGCACCGTCGAGATGGGCGACGCCGTCATCGCGGCACTCTAGACCGAACCTGAACAGGGGCTCGAACGCAATGAACCGGACCTTCGACGTGGCAGTGGTGGGTGCGACGGGTGCAGTGGGTGAGGCGATGATCGAGATCCTGGAGCAGCGGAAGTTTCCGGTGCGCCAGCTCTACCCCCTGGCGAGCAGCCGCTCGGCAGGCAAGACGGTCCGGTTCCAGGGCCGCGACGTTCCGGTCGGCGACCTCGCCGAGTTCGACTTCTCCCGGGCGCAGGTCGGCCTGTTCTCTCCGGGGGCCAGCGTGTCGGCGGTCTACGCACCGAAGGCGGCCGCGGCGGGTTGCGTCGTGGTGGACAACACCTCCCAGTTCCGCTACGAGGACGACATCCCTCTCGTCGTGCCCGAGG
>CALMKJ010000222.1 GCA_937867305.1 uncultured Ectothiorhodospiraceae bacterium
GATGGTCAGGTTGGGGATGCAGCGCAGGAAGGAGAGGTCGAAGCTCCCCGCATGAGTCGGGCCGTCGGGGCCCACCAGGCCCCCGCGGTCGACCGCGAACAGGACCGGCAGATTCTGCAGCGCGACGTCGTGGACCACCTGATCGTAGGCGCGCTGCAGGAACGTGGAGTAGATCGCCACGACCGGCTTCAGGCCTTCGCAGGCGAGTCCTGCCGCGAGCGTGACGCTGTGCTGCTCGGCGATGCCGACGTCGTAATACCGGTCGGGGAACTGCTCCGAGAACCGGACCAGCCCGGACCCCTCGCGCATGGCGGGGGTGATCCCCACCAGGCGGTCGTCCTCTGCCGCCATGTCGCAGATCCAGTCTCCGAAGACCTGGGTGTAGGTCGGGCCCTGGCTCGCTGGCCTTTCCATCTTTCCCGTGGCGGGGTCGAAGGCCGAAACCCCGTGGAACGTGATGGGCTTTGCCTCGGCGGGTGGGTAGCCCTTGCCCTTGCGGGTCACCACGTGCAGGAACTGGGGGCCCGTCAGGTCCTTGAGGTTGCGCAGCGTGCGCACCAGCAGGGGAAGGTCGTGGCCGTCCACCGGTCCCACGTAGTTGAAGCCGAGCTCCTCGAAGAGGGTGCCGGGAACCACCATGCCCTTGACGTGCTCTTCGGTGCGGCGCGCGAACTCCCAGACGCTCGGCATGCTGCGCAGGACCTTCTTGCTGCCCTCGCGGACCGAGGCATAGAAGCGGCCGGTCAAGAGCCGGCCCAGGTAGTTGGAGAGCCCCCCGACGTTCGGGGAGATGGACATGTCGTTGTCGTTCAGGATGACCAGGAGGTTGGCGTCCAGGTCACCGGCGTGGTTCAGTGCCTCGAACGCCATCCCTGCCGTCATGGCACCGTCGCCGATCACGGCGACGACCCGCCGCCGGGCGGCCTGGCGCTTCGCCGCGATCGCCATGCCCAGGGCCGCGCTGATGGAGGTGCTGGAGTGCCCGACCCCGAAGGTGTCGTAGGGGCTTTCTTCGCGCCGGGGAAAACCGGAGATCCCGCCCTTCTGGCGCAGGGTCGGCATGCGGGTGCGGCGGCCGGTCAGGATCTTGTGGGGATAGGCCTGGTGGCCCACGTCCCAGACCAGCCGGTCCTCGGGGGTGTCGTAGACGTAGTGCAGCGCGATCGTGAGCTCCACCGTGCCGAGGCTGGCGGCGAGGTGCCCGCCGGTCTGACAGACCGTGTGGATGAGCAGGTCGCGCACCTCGGCCGCCACCAGAACCAGCTCCTCCTCCGGGAGCTTCCGCAGGTCCACCGGAGCATCGATCCGCTCGAGAACGGGGTAGTGGCCGGGTTTGCACATGGTGATGGCTGACGAGGCTTCCGACGGGGCAGTTCTTCGAGGGGAGCGGCTCAGTGCCGGCGCTCGACGACGAACGCGGAGAGCCAGCGCAGCGGGTCCGCTCCGGTGTCGAGGACCGACAGGCTCTCCATGGCCTGCTCGTGGAGTTGGTTGGCGAGCTCGATGGACCGCGCGAGCCCCATCACGGAAGGGTAGGTGGGCTTGTGGTGGGCCGCGTCGGCACCCCGGGCCTTGCCGATGGTCTGCGTCTCGCCCTGGACGTCCAGGATGTCGTCGCGGATCTGGTACGCAAGCCCGATGCACTTGGCGTAATGGTCCAGGCGCACGAGCGTGTCCTCCGGCGTGTGCGGGGCAGCCAACCCCCCCAGCCGCACGCAGGCCCGCAGGATGGCGCCGGTCTTGTGGATGTGCATGTTCTCCAGTTCGGTTTCGTCGAGGGTCTGGCCGACCGCCTCGAGGTCGAGCGCCTGCCCACCCACCATGCCGCGGGAGCCCGCCGCCATCGCCAGGGTCTCCACCATCTGCAGGCGGCGCTCGGCGGACACCCTCAGCGTTTCGTCACGGGCCAGGACGTGGAAGGCCAGGGCCTGGAGCGCGTCACCGACCAGCACCGCCGTGCCCTCGTCGTACGCCTTGTGGCAGGTGGGCCGCCCTCGCCGAAGGTCATCGTCGTCCATGGCCGGGAGGTCGTCGTGCACCAGAGAGTAGGCGTGGATGAGCTCCACCGCGGCCGCCGGCCCGTCCAGCGCGGCCAGCTCGACCCCCAGGGCCTGACCCGTGGAGTAGACCAGCGCCGGACGGATTCGTTTCCCCCCGAGGAGGACGGCGTAACGCATGGCCTCGTGAAGCCGCGGTGGCTGGATGTGGACGGGAGGAAGCCAGCGCTCGAGCACCGTCTCCACGCGAACCGCGTGGCTGCGCAGGAGCTCTTCCAGCCTCCCGGCGCCCGCCGGGGGATCAGCCGGGCTGGTCATCGCTCGCGAACGGTTGGGCCTCCAGTCCCCCGTCCCTCCTGCCGAGGATCTCCACCTTGCGCAGGGCGCCGTCCAGGGTCTGCTGACAGGCACGGTGCAGCGCCAGGCCGCGCTCGTAGGCCTCCAGGGACTGCTCCAGCGAGAGGTCCCCCCGCTCCAGCTTTTCGACGAGGCCCTCGAGCTCCCGGAAGGCCTGTTCGAAATCCACTTCGCCCTGCGTCTCCAAGCCCCGCCGCTCCGCTTGATAAGCCCTTGAACCTACTATACGGCCCAGGGCCGGTCAACGCAGGGTACACTGTGCGCCCCCAATCGAGTCCGTGGAGCCGACATGCCGGGGCGGTGGATCGAGGCGCAGGCGTTTCCCCTCGTGGTCTTGACGGTGCTCCTGGTGGCCGGGTGCTCGATCCTCCAGGAGGAGCCCGGCGAGCAGGGGGAGAACTGGGTGGAGGAGCGGGTCACGCTTCCCCGATACCCGGCACCCGGTAGCCTGGTGGCGGCCGACATCGGGCGCCCCGGCGACCCGTACCGCTACTTCGTCGACCCGGCGTCCCTCTCCGTGGGCCGGGACGGCGTCACGCGCTATACCGTCGCCCTGGTCTCGAAGGGGGGTGGCAGGAACGTCTTCTACGAGGGCATCCGTTGTCAGACGCAAAGCGCGAAGCGCTATGCCTATGGCGTCGAGGAGGGGTTCCAGGGCATGGAGTCGAGTGACTGGGAAATCATCCGCCAGGACGGCGGGAGCGCCTATCAGTACATCCTCGCCCGGGGCTATCTGTGCCAGCCCCGTGGATTCCCGTTCGAGGCCGCCACCGCCCGCGACCGCCTGTTGCGGGGCAACGTCCCGGGGTTGCGCGAGCAAGAGGGGTTCCGGTGAGCGGGTACGACGCCTCCGCCATCGAGGTCCTGACCGGGCTCGAGCCGGTTCGCCGGCGCCCGGGGATGTATACCGACACCTCGCGCCCCAACCACCTGGCCCAGGAGGTGGTGGACAACAGTGTGGACGAGGCGCTGGCCGGCCACGCGACGCACGTGGCGGTCACGTTGCACCCTGATGGCTCGCTCAGCGTGAGCGACGACGGCCGCGGCATGCCCGTGGACGTGCACCCCGGGGAGAAGGTCTCCGGTGTGGAGGTCATCCTCACCCGATTGCACGCGGGCGGAAAGTTCTCGCAGAAGAACTATCAGTTCTCCGGAGGTCTTCACGGGGTCGGGGTCTCGGTGGTGAACGCCCTGTCGAAGCACCTCGAAGTCTGGGTCCGCCGCGCAGGGGTGGAGTACAACATGGCCTTCGCCGACGGGGCCCCGGTCTCGGACCTGGAGGTGGTCGGTGAGGTCCCCAGGCGCGCCACGGGGACGACCTTGCGGTTCTGGCCCGACCCACAGTTCTTCGACTCCCCCCGCTTCTCGGTCCCCCGCCTGCAGCACGTGCTGAAGGCCAAGGCGGTGCTCTGCCCCGGGCTGCGCGTCAGCTTCCGCGACGAGGCCTCGGGGGAGGAGATGGAGTGGCTGTACCAGGAGGGACTGGCCGCCTACCTGCAGGAAGCCAACCAGGGTCTCGAGACCATCCCGGCGGTGCCCTTCGTGGGGAATTTCCGCGGCGAGCGCGAGGCCGCCGACTGGGCGCTCGCCTGGCTGCCGGAGGGGGGCGAGGGGCTCGCCGAGAGCTACGTGAACCTGGTGCCCACGCCCCTCGGGGGCACGCACGTGAGCGGCTTGCGCACGGGGCTGCTCGAGGCGATGCGGGAGTTCTGCGAGTTCCGCAACCTCCTGCCGCGGGGGGTCAAGCTCGCTCCGGACGACGTCTGGGAGCGGTGCACCTACGTGCTGTCGGTGAAGCTGGCCGAGCCCCAGTTCTCCGGGCAGACCAAGGAGCGGCTGTCGTCCCGGGAGTGCGCCGCCTTCGTCTCGGGGGTGGTGAAAGACGCCCTGAGCCTGTGGCTCAACCAGCACCCGGAGACCGGCGAGCAGATCGCCGAGATTGCCGTGGCGAGCGCCCAGCGCAGGCTCCGGGCGAGCCGCCAGGTGGTGCGCAAGAGGGTGACGAGCGGACCCGCCCTGCCGGGCAAGCTGGCGGACTGCACGGGCCAGGAACTGGAGCGCACCGAGCTCTTCCTGGTGGAGGGCGACTCGGCCGGCGGGTCGGCCAAACAGGCCCGCGACCGCACCTTCCAGGCGATCCTCCCCCTGCGCGGCAAGATCCTGAACACCTGGGAGGTGGAGCCCGAGGCCGTGCTGGCCTCCCAGGAGGTGCACGACATCGCCGTCGCGGTCGGTGTCGACCCGGCGTCGTCGGACCTGAGCGGGCTGCGTTACGGCAAGGTCTGTGTGCTGGCCGACGCCGACTCGGACGGGGCCCACATCGCGACCCTGCTCTGTGCCCTGTTCGTGCGCCATTTCCGCCCGCTGGTCGAGACCGGACACGTCTTCGTCGCCATGCCGCCCCTCTACCGGATCGACGTGGGCAAGGATGTCTACTACGCGCTGGACGACGGCGAGAAGCAGGGGGTTCTGGACCGTATCGCGGCCGAAGGACGACGGGGAAAGGTGAGCGTGCAGCGCTTCAAGGGGCTCGGTGAGATGAGCCCCATGCAGCTGCGCGAGACCACCATGGCCCCGGACACCCGGCGGCTCCTCCAACTCATGGTAGAGCCCGGGGACGACACGGATTCCCTGATGGACATGCTCCTCGCGAAGCGCCGCTCGGCGGACCGCAGGTCCTGGCTCGAGACCAAAGGCAACCTGGCGGAGGTGCTCTGACGGTGGCCGGCAGCGAACCACGTGTGAACACGGTCGAGGCCATCGAGCGGCGGCCCTTGCGGGAATTCACCGAGAAGGCCTATCTCGACTACTCGATGTACGTCATCCTGGACCGGGCCCTGCCGCATATCGGCGACGGCCTGAAGCCGGTCCAGCGGCGGATCGTCTACGCGATGTCCGAGCTCGGCCTGCGCGCCGGGGCGAAGCACAAGAAGTCGGCCCGCACGGTGGGCGACGTTCTCGGCAAGTACCACCCCCACGGGGACTCGGCCTGCTACGAGGCCATGGTCCTGATGGCCCAGCCGTTCTCCTTCCGCTACCCGCTGGTGGACGGCCAGGGCAACTGGGGATCGCCCGACGACCCGAAGTCGTTCGCGGCGATGCGTTACACCGAGGCCCGTCTGACGCCCTTCGCCCAGGTCCTGCTGCAGGAGCTCGAGCAGGGCACGGTCGACTGGGTCCCCAACTTCGACGGCACCCTGGACGAGCCGGCCGTCCTCCCGGCCCGGCTGCCGCACGTGATCCTGAACGGTGCGACAGGGATCGCCGTCGGGATGGCGACCGACATCCCGCCGCACAACGTCCGCGAGGTGGCCAGCGCGTGCCTGCGGCTCCTGGATGACCCGCAGGCGACGGTGGCCCAGCTCTGCGAGCACGTCCACGGGCCGGATTTTCCCACCGAGGCCGAGATCACCACCGCGCCGGCCGACCTGCACAAGCTCTACGAGACCGGCGTCGGCTCGGTGCGTCAGCGTGCCCGCTACGAAGTGGACCGCGAAGAGGGTGCGATCGTCATCACGGCGCTGCCCCACCAGGTCTCGGGGGCCAAGGTCCTGGAGCAGATCGCGGCGCAGATGGCCGCTAAGAAGCTCCCGATGGTGGAGGACCTGCGGGACGAGTCCGACAACGAGAACCCCACGCGATTGGTGGTGGTCCTGCGCAGCAAGCGCGTCGAGGCGGAGCCGGTCATCTCGCACCTCCTGGCCACCACCGATCTCGAGCGCAGCTATCGGGTCAACCTGAACGTGATCGGCCTCGACGGCCGCCCGCGGGTGATGAGCCTGCGCGAGCTGCTCCTCGGCTGGCTGGAGTTCCGGGAGGGGACCGTCCGCAGGCGCCTGCAGCACCGGCTCGACCGGGTGCTCGCGCGCCTGCACATCCTGGACGGCCTGCTGATTGCCTACCTCGATATCGACGAGGTGATCGCCATCATCCGTCGGGAGGAGGAGCCCAAGCCGGTGCTGATGGCCCGCTTCGGGTTGAGCGACGTGCAGGCCGAAGCGATCCTGGAGCTCAAGCTCCGCCACCTGGCGCGCCTGGAGGAGATGAAGATCCGGGGCGAGCAGCAGGACCTGGCGCGCGAGCGCGACGGGCTCCAGGAGACGCTGGCCAGCCCGAAGCGTCTGCGCGCCCTGATGGCGGAGGAGATCCAGGCCGACGCCCGCACCTACGGTGACGCCCGACGCTCGCCCCTGGTCGAGAGGACGCAGGCCCAGGCCCTGGAGGAGAGCGAAGTCGTCCCGGCGGAGCCCGTGACCGTCGTCCTCTCCGAGCGCGGTTGGGTGCGCACGGCGAAAGGGCACGACGTCGACCCCCGGTCCCTCGCGTACCGCTCCGGAGACGGCTTCAAGGCGGCGGCGCCCGGGCGCAGCAACCAGCTCGCGGTGTTCCTCGATTCCACGGGGCGCGCCTATGCCCTGCACGCACACACGCTGCCCTCGGCCCGGGGACAGGGCGAGCCCCTCACGGGCCGGATCGACGCCCCCGACGGCGCGACGTTCGAAGGCCTGCTGGTCGGAAACGCCGAGGATCTGTACCTTCTCGCGACGGATGCCGGCTACGGTTTCGTCGCGAGCTTCGAGGAGTTGGCGGGGCGCAATCGCAGCGGAAAGGCCGTGCTGACCGTGCCCGAGGGGGCGCGGGTCTTGCCTCCCGTGCGGGTTCGGGACTTCGATCGGGACCTGGTCGCGGCCGTGACCACGGCGGGCCGGTTGCTCGTGCACCCGGTGTCCGAGCTCCCCCGGCTGTCCAAGGGCAAGGGCGTGAAGATCATCGGGATCGCGCCCGCGGCCCTCGCCAGTCGCGAGGAGTACGTGAGGGCGCTGACGGTGCTCTGCGCCGATGGGCAGCTGAAGGTTTCCGCGGGAAAGCGCGAGCTGACGTTGAGGCCCTCCGACTGGGAGCCCTATCGTCTCGGCCGGGCGCGCAAGGGGCTGAAGCTGCCGCGGGGATTCCAACGCGTGGACGCGATGCTGGCCGTGGAGCCCGGGTGAGGGGCAAAAAAAAGCCGGAATGAATCATCCCGGCGAATTGAACGGACAAGGGAGGAGGGGTTTCCGTTCACCAGGGTTATCGAACGCTGGTCAGAGATCTTTAGGGGCACGCCGGGGCCTTGAAGGGCGGGCTTGGCGGCCATAGATCCGGGTGAGCAGTTCTGGCAGAGACAGGGGAGTACCCATGAAGCGAGTCTTTCTCTTCGTTCTCACCAACCTCGCGGTCCTGGTGGTCCTCGGCACCGCCGCCCGCCTGCTCGGGGTGGACCGGTTCCTGACGGCCCAGGGGGGCGGAATCGACCTGGGCCAGCTGCTGATCTTCGCGGCGATCTTCGGGATGGGCGGGGCGTTCGTTTCCCTGGCCATGTCCAAGTGGACCGCCAGACACATGACCGGAGCCCAGGTCATCGGGCAGCCCGGCACCGAGCTCGAGGCCTGGCTCGTGCGCACCGTTCAGGACCAGGCGCAGCGTGCGGGGATCGGGATGCCCGAGGTGGCGATCTTCGACTCCCCGGACCCGAATGCCTTCGCCACGGGAATGAACAAGGACAAGGCCCTCGTCGCCGTCAGCACGGGCCTGCTCCAGCGCATGAACAAGCGCGAGGTGGAGGCGGTCCTCGGGCACGAGATCAGCCACGTCGCCAACGGGGACATGGTGACCCTCGCCCTCATCCAGGGCGTGGTGAACACCTTCGTCATCTTCCTGTCGCGCGTCGTGGGCAGCCTCGTCGACCGTGCGTTGTCGCGCAACGAGGAGTACGAAGGGCCGGGCATCGGCTACTGGGTCACGAGCATCGTGGCCGAACTGCTGTTCGGTGTGCTCGCGAGCATCATCGTGATGTGGTTCAGCCGGCAGCGTGAGTTCCGGGCGGACCGCGGCGGGTCCGCGCTCACCAGTCCCGCGCAGATGGTCGCGGCCCTGGAGCGCCTGAAGGCGTCGGCCGAGGGCCAGCATCTGCCGGACCGTCTGGCTGCCTTCGGGGTGTCGGGCCGAGCCGGTGGGGGGTTGGCCCGCCTGTTCATGTCGCACCCACCGCTCGAGGAGCGGATCGCGGCGCTGCGGGAGCCGCGTGCATGAGCGGGTCCGCGGCTCCCCTGACGCGCGCCTTCCCGGGCCTGCGGCCCGCGCCGGGGCTGGCCGAGGCCGTGGCGGCCCCCCCCTACGACGTGGTGAGCCTCGAGGAGGCGAGGGCGCTCTCCGCAGGCAGGCCCTGGAGCTTCCTGCACGTCTCCCGGCCCGAGATCGACCTCCCGGACGGGACCGACCCCTACGACCCCGCGGTCTACCGCAAAGGGGCGGAGACCTTCCGGGGCATGCGGGAGGCGGGGGTCCTGAAGGTCGACGCCGGGCCCCGCTACTACGTGTACCGTCTGGTCCAGGGCGGGCACAGCCAGACGGGGGTCGTGCTGGCGGCCTCGGTGGCGGCCTACGAGTCGGGTCGGATCCTCCGACACGAGCTGACCCGTCCCCAGAAGGAGGACGACCGGGTTCGCCACATCGAGGCCCTCGGGGCCCAGACCGGTCCCGTGTTCCTCACCCACCGCAAGCACGCCGGCATCGACCGTCTCGTCTCCTCGGTGTTGGCGCAGGCGCCCGAGGTCGACTTCACCGGGGTGGACGGGGTGCGCCACACGCTCTGGGTCGTGGCCGAGCCCGAGCGGCTGGTCGAATTCGGTGCCGCCTTCGAAGCGGTGGGGCGCCTGTACATCGCCGACGGGCACCACCGCTCCGCGGCCGCTGCCCGCCTCGCCCGGGCCCACCGGGCGGCCGGAGGTGCTGCGGACGCACCCTCGCTCTACTTCCTCGCCGTTGCGTTCCCCGACGACCAGATGCGCATCCTGGCCTACCACCGCGTGGTCGCGGACCTCGGGGGGCTCGGACCGGAAGCCTTTCTGCAGCGCCTGGGCGAGGGGTTCGAGGTGCAGCCGAGCAGCTCTCCCGTCACGCCCGCGGCGCCGGGCGAGTGGGGTCTGTTCCTCGGCCAGGGCTGGTTCCGGCTCAGGGCCCGGGGTGGGTCCCTGTCGGCGGGTGACCCCGTGTCCCGCCTGGACGTGAGCGTGTTGTCGGACCGCGTTCTGGGTCCGATCCTCGGGATCGAGGACCTGCGGCGGGACCCGCGGATCGACTTCGTGGGAGGTATCCGCGGCCTCGGGGAGCTCGAGCGGCGCGTGCGCTCGGGGGAGATGGCGGCGGCGTTCGCCCTCCATCCCACCCAGCTCTCCGACCTGATGGCGGTCGCCGACGCAGGCCTCATGATGCCGCCCAAGTCCACCTGGTTCGAGCCGAAACTGGCGGACGGACTCGTCTCGCACCTTCTGTAGGGCGGGCCCGGCTGCCCGGTTGCTGCGGTCAGGAGTCGCCGCGGTCACAACGGGAGCTTCGAGGGCGCACCTCGGAGCTCCCGCACGAGCCGCGGTACCAGATACCCGGGCAGGCGCTCGCGGAGCGCGGCGAGCAAGGCCCGGGCGCTGTCATCGGCGACCTGAAAGTGAGCGGCGCCCTGCACGGGGTCGAGCTGGTGCAGGTAGTAGGGCAATACCCGTGACTGGAAGAGTCGGTCGCTGAGCTCGGCCAGCACTCGGGCGTCGTCGTTCACCCCCCGCAGCAGTACGGCCTGGTTGAGGAGTGTCACTCCGGTTCGCGCAAGCTCCCGGGTCGCCCGGCTGACCGCGTCGTCGACCTCCGCCGGGTGGTTGGCGTGCAGGACGACGACCGTCTGCAGCGGGCAAGTCTCGAGCCAGGACAGGAACCCCTCGTCGACTCGCGACGGGAGGGCGACGGGCGCGCGGGTGTGCACCCTCAGGCGCCGCACGTGCGGGATGGCCGCGACCCGTTGCACGAGCCCCGCGAGCCGATCGTCGCTGAGGGTGAGGGGGTCTCCGCCGCTCAGGATCACCTCCTGCACCGACCCGTCTGCCGCGACCGCCGCGAGCGCGGCGTCCCATGCCTGCTCCCCGGCGTGCTCGCGGTAGGGAAAGTGACGGCGGAAGCAGTACCGGCAATGGATCGGGCAGGCCCCGGTGACGACGAGGAGCGCCCGCCCACGGTATTTGCGGAGGAGACCCGGGGTGGTCGCGGCGGCGAGGTCCCCGACCGGGTCCCGGCTGAAGCCCGGTGCGAGGTGATGCTCCTCGCCGACGGGCAGGACCTGGCGCAGGAGCGGGTCCTCCCGATCGCACCGCCGCATGCGGTCGACGTACGCGAGGGGCACGCGGAGCGGAAACGGCGACGGGGCGATGGGCAGCGTCGCAGGGTCCAGGCCGAGGCGCGCCAGGAGCTCCTCCGGGCGGGTCAGCGCCGCGGCCAGTTCGCTCTGCCAGCGTGCGATAGCGCGAGGTATCATGATCGGCCGGAGTAGGGCTGCACCGTGCTGCGCAAGAAAAGAACGGGTCGGGCGAAGACGGGAGCCACCGACCCTGGCGAATTCTGACGACCCGGAGACCTTATGGCGAGCATCGGGATGAACGACCTCCGCGTGGGGGTCAAGATCATGGTGGAAGGGGACCCCTGTACGATCGTGGAGTCCGACCTGGTGAAGCCGGGCAAGGGTCAGGCGTTCACGCGCATCCGCTACCGGAACCTGAAGACCGGCCGCGTGCTGGAGCGCACCTACAAGTCGAGCGATTCCGCCGAGCTCGCCGACGTCATGGACAGCGAGCTGCAATACCTCTACGCGGACGGCGACCACTTCCACTTCATGCACCCGGACACCTACGAACAGATCGACGCCGACGCGAACGTCGTGGGCGACGCGGCCCAGTGGCTGAAGGGACAGGACACGTGCACGGTGACGCTCTGGAACGGGTTGCCGATCGCGGTGTCGCCACCCAACTTCGTCAGCCTGCGCATCACCCGGACCGACCCGGGCGTGCGGGGAGATACCGCCTCGGGGGGCGGCAAGCCGGCCACGCTCGAGACCGGGGCCGTGATCAAGGTCCCGCTCTTCGTGGAGGAGGGCGAGGTCATCAAGGTCGACACTCGAACGGGCCAGTACGTCTCCCGGGTGAAGGAGTAGCCCGCTCCCCCACGAGGCCACGCCTCAGGGGGCCGCGTCTCCGCACGCAAGGGGGTCGGTGGGAGCATGCACCACCTGGACGCTGAGGACTGGCGCCCCGCGGCGTCGCTCGAGGCCCTGCGGGCGAGGGGCCGGCTCCTGGAGGGTGTGCGGTCCTTTTTCCGCGAGCGCGGGGTGCTCGAAGTGGAGACCCCCGTACTCGGGAACGCCGCGGGTACCGATCCCCATCTTGCCCCGCTGCGGGTGTGGCACGGCGCTGCGGGTGGGAGAATGCTCTACCTGCAGACTTCTCCCGAGTTCGCCATGAAGCGGCTCCTGGCGGCCCACGGCGTCCCCATCTATCAGGTCACGAGGGCGTTCCGGGACGACGAGCGCGGGAGTCTGCACAACCCGGAGTTCACTCTCCTCGAGTGGTACCGTCCGGGCTGGGACCACCAGGCCCTGATGGGCGAGGTGGAGGCCCTCTTCGAACGGG